>CAKZMO010000180.1 GCA_937128595.1 uncultured cyanobacterium
CCAATGTTCAGTGGATCGACTTTCGCCAACACGCAGGCGATTTCTTAACCAACTTTGGAGAACTAACTCGCACCTTAGCCAGCGAACCTGATCATGTAAAAACCCACACTCGCTTGCTGGTGCGATCGCGCGAATGGGACGACGCCAACCGCGATGACAGCCTGTTGCTGCGTGGCAAAGACTTGCAGCGATCGCTCAATTGGCTAGACAAAGCCTATGACAAAGATCCCCGGCCGATCGAGTTACAGCAGGTCTATATCAAAGCGAGCGAAGAACTGCCCCGTCGTCGAATCAAGCGACGGTGGGTCTTTGCGAATGGAGCGTTGGTTGGGTTTGCTGTCGCCTGCGCTCGACTATTTGGATTAACCCAAGGTCTGGAACTCGCAACTTACGATCATCTATTGCGAATGCGAGCTAACGAACTTTTAGATGAACGAGTCACCATCATCAGTGTCGATGCAGACAGCAACCGCTATGTGCGCGATCGCATCATTTCAGGTGATTATGAACCGGGCATTGGAACTCTTCCAGACGAAGTACTCACTCAAGCATTAACAACCCTCAACCAATACGACCCACGCCTGATTGGTATTGACTTCTATCGAGACTATCCCGCTAAGCCAGAACTAGCAGAGCTATTTGAAAATCAACCTAATATCATTACGGTCTGCAAAAGTGCCGCAGCGGATGACCAAGGCAATCCGGTAGAAGGCAATACGCCTGCTCCCGAAATTGCCCAAGATCAAGTTGGATTTAGTGACTTCGCAGATGATGGCGGCAAATATATTCGGCGTCACTACCTGATGCAAACGCCTGATGAGGATTATTGTCCCACTTCTGATGCCTTCAATTTAGTGCTGGCTCGCACCTATCTTGAGCAAGCTGACCACACCTACTACAGTCCACTCGAAGATGGCAAGTACCGATATTCCATGCAGGTTGATGACGCCCTCATTCCCTGGTTAAACGGAACAGGCGGAGGATATCAGGCCATTGATAATCAGCTAGAAGGCTATCAATCCATGCTGAAGTTTCGGGTTCACGAGGGCAGCATCGAGAGATTTGCGCCGATCGTTCCACTACGGGATGTCCTGGAAGGTAACGTACCCGCAGAAGTGATTCGCGATCGCATGGTGCTGATTGGCTATACCGATCGAGCGGACACCAACGCTGACTTGTGGGATACCCCCTATGGCGAAACCTTCGGTATTTTTCTCCAAGGTCAGAAGGCCAGCCAAATCGTCAGTGCGGTTCAAGATGATCGGCAGCTGCTGTGGTGGTGGGATATTTTTGTTGAACTACTTTGGATTATGGCTTGGAGCGTTCTTGCGGGGCTAATAGTCTGGTGGTTGCACTCCCCGCGATCGCTCATCCTCGCGAGTCTGGGAGCGATCGCAGCACTCTACAGTATCTGCTGGATTACGATGACTCAGTTCAGCGGCTGGATTCCGTTAGTGCCACCCCTATTTGCCATGCTCATTACTGGATTGATTGTAGCGGCACTCAACTATCGTCTCCGCTCTGGATCCGCTAGTCTCAGTGACGCCGTAGCCAATTTGCTGGCTCAACTTAAATCCCGATTTGGCTCCAATCCGACTTCAGGTCTTGCTCCGGAAGCAGACGAATCTCTGTGAGGGCGACTCTTCAAAGGAGAGGCTTCTCCATCAACTATTGGTTTTATATCAGCGCGTAGCACTATAAACCACGCAAATGAGCTACCAGAACTTGAACAGGTAAGGGTTGGACAGCGTATTTACGCTGTCCAAAGATCGATTAGATTCGGAGAAATTGCATGAACATGCGAGAAGAGATGCCTCAATCAGACGGTCAACGCAACTCCTCGCCATAGACCTGTTGCAGCCACTTCTCTGGCGTACTCAGCAAAATCCTTGGGCGGACGTCCTAGAGCACGCTGGATTCCATTCGTGAGGCAGGCGTTGCGACCATCGAGTACCGTGGAGAAAAGATAGTCCAGCATCCAAACGGTCTCTTTCGGCGCACCGGATTCTTCAGCACCTGTGACAAAGTCTTCGTGTGAAATTTGAACATAAGTCACCTCACGTCCGGTGGCCGTTGACAGCTCACGTGCAACATCAGCAAAAGTCATCAGGCGCGGCCCGGTCACTTCGTAAACTTCTTCAGCATGTCCAGGTTCTGTTAGGGCAGCAACGGCAACTTCGGCAATATCGTCAACATCGACAAATGGCTCTGGAATGTCTCCCGCAGGCAGAGTGAGTTGACCCGCCATCACCATATCGAGAAACGCGCCCTCCGAGAAGTTTTGGTTGAACCAGCTTGCCCGGATGATCGTCCATCCAATACCGCTTTCCTGCACAATTTGTTCACATGCTTGTGCTTCTGCTTCTCCGCGTCCCGACAGAAGCACCAGTCGCTCGACGTTGTGATGCTTGGCACGGTCTACAAAAGCACGAATGGCCTCCGGTGCACCCGGTATTGCAAGATCCGGAGCATAGTTGATGTAAACCGCTTCAACGTTTTGTAGACAGGCATCCCAGCTAGCTTCTTGGTTCCAGTCAAAAGCTGGAGATGCCGAACGCGAACCTATACGAAACGGTATCTCCTTCTTTTCCAATGCGGCAGCAATCCTTCGTCCAGTCTTACCTGTACCGCCCAGAACAAGAATCAGTCCGGTAGAATCTTGAGTTTGATTTTGAATCGTATTCATGGCTTGTTTGCCTCCGCGAGTCAACTATAAGCCGACTATAAAAGGAGTTGCAAAGGCATTTCTTGACAGCCCCTGCCGAAATTTTGACATCGCGCGCCAACCCCAAATTAGCGTGAGTTGGAATATGAATTGATGCGGAACAATCGTGGCGTTTGTCCTTTCCATCGTTTGAATGCCCGTGTGAAGGCACTTTGCTCAGAGAAACCTGCCAAGAAGGCAATATCAACAAGCGAATAGTCCGTTTGAATAAGAAGTCGTTCGGCTAACTGACGCCGTGCCTCATCCACCAAATCTTGATACGAGTAGCCTAGAGACGACAGTCTCCGCTGAAGTGTTCGACCACTCATGCCGAAGTGCTTTGCTACGTCAGAAATCGTTGGAACACCCTCGCTCAACTGTCGAGAAACATAGCTTCGAATCTGTTGTTCGATCGAATCATGCACTTCTAGCTTGGAAAGCTCAACTTCAAGATGGCTATCAAAGAACGCCGAGATACTTTCGTCACCCAGATGGTTTGGTGCTTGCAACGACTCATTTGAAACCAGCAGTGCATCTCTGTCCGAGCTGAAATGAACTGGACAGGCAAAATGGGCTTCATGACCTTCAGTGCATTTTGGTGCTGGATGCTTGAAGTAAACGGCCAGCGGTTTGAATTCCTTGATAGAAACCTGTTGACTGATTGAAACGATGCTCGCGATAGTGGCTTCGTTAGAAAGCCGCATCCCAAGACGGCGATCGCCCATTCGATGCAAGTGCATGAACGCTTCTTTTCCGGTTCTCTCAAGCTCATAGGTTGCAACGCTAGTGAGTACGCAGGCATAGCGTTCTGCACGTTCATAGGAGCCTTGAAGACAAGTCGCCGACTTCCAAGCAAGACCAAAAGCCCCATAATCATCGCAGCGCATCGTTGCACCGACTCTCAATGGCAGGGTTGTCACATTACTATCGACTGCCGCGATCCTTTCGAGAAGAGAATAGTAATCGGTGGCAGACACCATCTGTGATGGATCAATCGGGCTGTCTGGATCAAGTCCGACTAATCGCAACAAAGCGATTTTATCGACACTGTCATCGACTTCTGCAATTACTTTTCTGACAAACAGTGAAGTTACTTGTCCCATCCAATCTACGCATCTTTTTCATCACTGGCAAAATTATGGCAACTGATGGTCGCTCTGTTCAACACTGTCATCTGTTTTGATAATGTTTTCGGTGGCAAAGGTTCGGTGGCAAGGTTGCTCTTGCATTTTCCAGCGGTGTCGAAGCCGATTTCTCCACACCTAGTCTAAGCAAATGGCTAAGTCGCCCTCCTCTACGGAACTCGCAACACATAGAACATGTAGCCATAAGAGTCGCTGAATTGTTCGAACAGGTTCATCTCTTCTTCAATTTCACGAATCACGGATTGAGTGACTGGAGTGATTTTAATCTGCTGCATTCGCTCACGAAGGGGGCCGTAATAATTGTCCCACCAAACCTGACTCGGCAACCGATGCGTCGATACTACGCTGAAACCCGATCTATCCGCCTGAGTCATATTCTCAGTTTCGCTTCCCATCAAAGGATAAGCAGTTTGCCAATAGGCGATCGCTGCCTCTGGTGGGTTATCAGTAAACCAGCTTAGCTCCGATATGACAGCAGTTCCACCCTTTGAAATGAGAGGTCGCCAGGTTTGGAGAGCCTGCTCAAATCCAAGGTTATATGCCGCTCCCTCTGACCAAAGCAGATCAACGGAGCCTTCTGGCCAATCAAGATTAGCCATGTCATCACAAATCGGAGTGATGAGGGGGGCGAGACCGGCCTGTTTTGCACGAGCTTGAAGCTCATCAATAAACACAGATGAAAAATCCACTGCCTTCACTGTGCTTTGGTAATACTGTGCCAGCAGCAGCGCGCTCGCCCCACTTCCACAACCCAGATCTGCAATGCGCGGTTTTGGCAGCACCGTAGAGAGATTGCGAAGTATATTGCGCGAAAAATCAGAGTCGCCTGGCCCTTTGTGGTCAAGTTCAGAATGTAGATAAACTAAAGCCTCAATATGTTCGATTTGAGAGTCTGTACTCATAGCGCTAACACCGAGAAGATTATGCCGTCTAAACGTCAGTCGCCTGTGGATGTAAGCGGAGAAAAGGCCATGCATCACAGACCAAATGCTGCTGATCAAACAGCCTATACTTTCCTGTATAACCTGGTAAGTGTCTAGCTTTTAGCCCCAATCGTCAGGGCGATCGCCCGCATCATAATGCACCCAGAGGCAATACTGGAAATGCGCAAGGTCGTCCGACCAGTGTACGCATCAATCAAATAGTTCGCGAGAGGTTTTGTGACCAAGGGCGATCGCCCAAATCCAACGATTGCCAGTCATCCTGCCAATCCCTTGAAGCTAATTATTACCTAGTTTCACGCTATTGAAGTTTTCTCGTTGCCGAACGCCTCCGTAGATGATGGTTACACTCTCTATTCCACCTGTGAACCCTGCGTCATGGGTGCTGCTACTCTGTGCTGGGGAGGAATTAGCGATAGATACCTTGTATGGCGTTGGCGTTGATGACTTTGCAGACAGCAACGCCAACGCGATTGATATTCGCTGTGAGGATGTTTTGAAAAAGATGCCAAGCTCTTACTCGCTAAAAAGCGGCTTACGTTTGGAAGAGTATAAACAGCTACATGAAGAATTGCCGCTGTAGCACTGGGCTGTAACATTTCGCTGCGACATCCCGCTGTGATGCGGCGGGATGCAGGGGTTGGCGATCGCCAAATGCGAATGACAGTTCACAAGCGATTTAGTCTCGCTATACAACTTTGCAGTCACTAGACGGCGAGTAGATACTGGTTCTTCAACGCCCAAATCCGTTTTCTTCATTGCCGAAATGGGTGACCCTGAAGACTATACAGACTCCAACCTATCAAGTCTTAACCATGCAAAAGATCACTGATAAGAAAACCCTGCGACGATCGTACCTTCAAGCCCGGCAGGCCATGCCCTTAGACCTCTGGCGAAAAAAGAGCGATCGCCTTTGTAATCATCTGCGGCGATCGCCCCAGTTTCAGTCAGCGCGAACGGTGTTGGCCTATAGCAGTTTTCGACAAGAACCGGATGTGAGTTCTCTGTTCGAGCTGGATGGACGAACTTGGGGATTTCCGCGCTGTGTCGGCAAGGTGTTGTCGTGGCATCAATGGTCGCCTCAAAATCCGGTGCCGCTGCAATCTGGAGCGTTTGGCATTCTGGAACCTCATCCTGATTCCCCCGTGCTGCACTCTGAAGAGGTAGATCTGATTTTAGTGCCAGCGGTGGCGTGCGATCGCCATGGGTATCGGCTGGGTTATGGCGGTGGATTTTATGATCGCATGTTGAGTGAACCCGCCTGGAAAGATAAACGGGCGATCGGTATCGTGTTTTCTGAATTTCATGTCGAGAAGCTGCCGTCTGATGTCTGGGATCAGCGCTTACAAGGAGTCTGCACCGATTCGGGCTGGTTTGATATTCTTGCGGATATCTGATAATGAGACTGATGAATTGGGAATATTGAGTTTGTTTCGCTTCAAAAAATCTCAACCTTTATCACAAACCATCAGGGATGCACAATTTATCACTTTCGAGCGATCGCCCGATTCAGTCATCGTCTCCAAACAATATCGCATCAGTTTCATCTTCCACTCATCCCAAGCCGCTTCATCCCGAATGGGATCGAGTGCTCGCGACCTTCCGGCAGATCTGGGGATACGATAACTTTCGCTCACCTCAAGGAGAAATTGTCCGATGTTTACTGAGCCAGCGCGATGCTCTCATCATCATGCCTACGGGAGGGGGCAAGTCGGTTTGCTTTCAGCTCCCAGCCCTGATGCAGGACGGCCTGACCTTGGTGGTCTCGCCCTTGGTCGCGTTGATGGAAAACCAAGTGCAGGAACTGCGTCAGTTGGGATTACCTGCGGCTTCGTTGCATAGCGAGCGTCCAATCCAAGAGCGACGACGAACCCTCCAGCAGCTAGAGCGGCAGCAGCTTCGACTCCTCTATCTCTCGCCTGAAACCTTATTGAGTCCTCCAGTGTGGCAGCGGTTGAGTCATCCTGATTTGAAAATTAGAGGTCTGATTCTTGATGAAGCCCACTGTTTGGTGCAGTGGGGAGATACCTTTCGACCTGCCTATCGACGATTGGGAGCCGTCCGTTCAGCTCTGCTTGCGTCCAAGCCAGCCGGAACTCAGATGGCGATCGCCGCCTTCACTGCGACTGCTGATCCCCAAGCTCAACAGATGATTCAATCAGTTCTACAGCTCCAGAATCCAGAGAAATTTTTGCTCAATCCATATCGGTCAAACTTGCAGCTCAACGTTCAGACGGTGTGGACTCCTAAAGGTCGGCGGCGGCAGGTGCTCAAAACCATTCAAGCTCATAGGCAACAGGCAGGACTCGTTTATGTGCGATCGCGCCGAGACAGCGAGATGTTGGCTGAATGGCTAGGGCAGAGAGGCTACACCACAGCCGCTTATCACGCAGGACTATCACCCGGAGAGCGGCGTCAGATTGAAGGCCAGTGGCTGGGAAACACGATGCAATTCGTGGTATGTACGTCAGCTTTTGGCATGGGCATCAATCATCCCCATGTCCGATGGGTCGTTCACTATCATGTGCCGCTGTTGCTGGCCGAGTATGTGCAGGAGGTGGGTCGAGCGGGACGAGATGGCAAACCTGCCCTTGCCCTCTCGCTCGTGAGTGAACCAACCGGATGGTTTGATCCCGATGATCAGCAGCGACAGGCTTTCTTTCAAAACAAGCTGCGATCGCAGCAGCAAAAAGCACTCCAGCTCAGTTCCAAACTACCGAAAGAGGGATCAGTAGAGGATCTAACTCGACAGTTTCCTAATGGGGCGATCGCCCTTGCTGTGCTGCATCGCCTGGGACGTCTGGAATGGACAGACCCATTTCACTATCGCCTCCTGTCTCGAACCTCAGTCCAATCGCCTGCCCAAACCTCAACTCAAGACACAGCCGCAAAAGAGATGACTCACTATTTGCGAACCTCTCGCTGCCGCTGGGCATTTCTACTCGCCGCTTTTGGCTTTCACAAAGATGCTAGAGGCTTACGCTGTGGGCAGTGCGATCGCTGCCATAAGTGACAAAAGAGGAATCGTTTTGCGGACTCCCAACATTAGAGAATTCTGGCGATCGCCATTGATCGCTTTCTATTTTGCCTGCACTCGCAACAACGGTACGTTGTCCTGCTCCAAAGGAACAGCTTCCCATTGAGGACTTTGCTCAAAGGCGGCACGCAAATCGTCGTCGGGGTAGAACAAGAAGCGATCGCTCACTCCGGTTGGCATGGCCGGAATTCTTGAGTCTCTGACCAGTTGAAACTGAACTTGGTCATTCACCCAATGGCTGAGGGCAATGCTGTTTCCCAAGTTGACATCGCGGTAACCGATGATCACTAAAGGGGTAGGCAAGTTGTTCAATACCTCAGCAGCAAACGGAACACCGTAGCTGACGCCTTTGCTCCACCAGGTCTGTGCTTGAAAACTGAGGCTACAGGAGATCAGTCCAGTGGTGAGCAACAATGCCGTGAGTCCATAGCCCAACCGTTGTTTAGAAGATTGATGATGGGTGATGAGGAACGCCAGTAAGTAGGCGATCGCCAAAATCATTCCTAGCAACGACGGAAAAAAGTAGCGAGTACTGGCTGAGCGTTGTCCTCCAGTTAACAGATCAGGCAAGATTAGGGCGATCGCAGGTACGATCGTCAACAGCCCAATCAGCAACCACACTCGCAGCGGTGCAGTGCTAGCCAGTATCCACAGTGCAATTCCTAGCAGCACTAGAACGAGAGGCGGCACGATATAGGTGAAAGGGTGTTCGAGCGAAAATCCGGGATCAATAACGGTGCTGCTGAAGTGAAGTCCCCAGAGCTTGACTAAATACGACAGAGGCGGTGACTGGTTTGTCCACTGAGTTTTAGCCTTGAACGCCAGCCAGTTCTGCACCATGACGACCAGCCAAGGGGTAAATGACAGCGCAGCTAACAGATTGGCACTTGCCATACCCACGAGCGATCGCCATACAGGAATCTTCGTAACGTTTGCGGCGTGGCTAGAACCGGGCGATCGCTGTCGTCCCTGAACCACTAGCAGTCCCAACGCATACAGCCCCTGCACCAGAATCACTAGCGCCGCAAATAACGTTGTATAGACGCTGATGATCAGTGTGAGACCATACAGTGCCCAGTCTCCCCAATGCTGACGTCGGAGCGATCGCAACAGAGCCGCACAAGAGAGCATGATGCCCAAAGTCCAAAGGCTATACTGCCGTGCCTCCTGAGCATAAAGCACATGAATTGGGGAAAGCGAAAAGAGGGCGATCGACAATCCTGTGACCCAAGTCGAAGCCACGACAGGCGGATTGCTTGTGAACAATTCACGGCAGAGCCAATAGAGAGCCGGAATGCAAAGGAGCCCGAAAAACGCAGCTAAACTTCGAGTCACTGCGATCCCGCTGCCAAACCGTTCCATCCAGAAGCGCACGATTAGGTAGTAGAGGGGGGGATGCTCAGGATGAGTTTTGAGTGATGCAATGGTGTCATTCCACCCTCTTTGTGGATCGAGGGTTTGATAGGCCAATAGCTGACGCGCTGGGATCACTTCTCCAGTGAATACGGCTTGCTCAACTTCGTCGCCAATGTGACCCGTTGCCCGCAAAGACGTGAAAATTTCATCGTGCCAATATACTTTTTGGTCGAGATGGGAGGCCCGAAAGAAAATGCCGAGTGCAACGACAACCACCAACAGGGCAACAAGAGAAGACGGAATCCGAAAGAACTTGATCATCCGCAACGTAACACGAGGAAGCTAAGTCTTATTCTCACCCATTCTTTACGATTCCGTCGGTGTTGATGCCGCTCGCATTGGGATTGTCCGCCTCGGATTCGCTGCTATTCAATCCGCTGGGATCATTGACAGACATTAAGCATGGGTCATTTGCCGAAACAGATACTACCCGTTCCCAATGACGACCTCGATACGTTCCTTCAACGATGGTTGTGTTTGAATCGGTGTCGTTTGCCTCCGATACGCTGCCACTCGACTCATTGAAATGATCTGGAGACACTGGTTTGATGTCATGTGTTGGAAGAGATACCACTCGTTCCCAATGGCGACCTCGATACGTTCCCTCGACGATTGTCGTTTTGCCAGGTGCGGGAGAGAGGTCGGAGGAAAAGGCATCCTGTGAAATTATCGGCTCAGCTAAATTTGACGAATCGGAAGAGAGCTGTTGGTCTGCACTTTGTCGACAATTGTTATAAATCGGGAGCATCTGAGAATCATCAGTGTTGTGAGTCTGTTGAGCCTCTGGATTCAAATTCGCTGCCTTGGAATTTTCATAGGAAATTCCTCGGTACCGGAGACTTTGGGCGATCGCCCCTTCTGTCGATAGAGAAGCAACTTCACCCTGATACACAACGCCTCGGTACACGACCGCTGATGACGCTTTAGCGTTATGTTGGAGCGTCAATTTCGTAGTAATAGCTTTTGAGTCAGAAGCACTAGACTTTGCCTGCTTGACACGGTCGTTGAGCTTGGTTATGTCTCTATGCAAAGCCTGACTTTCTGTCGAAATACGCTGGGTTGCCAACAGACCAAGAATCAAAATGCCCAGCAAGATTGGCCAAGGCGCTTCTAAAACGCCGACAACGATAAGCAGCAATCCGGCAGATACGCCGAACGCGATCGCTAAAAGCATTAGAAAAACCATTGTTCACACTCTCGGCTGCGTCTGGTGCAGAAGCCTCAGATTCGGAAACTGAATTGCTTCATCCTATGAAATCTTTCGAGGTTAGAGCTTATCTCTCTGCGTCCATATCTTTGATATAGCAATCTCAAATGGTTTGTGAGAACCCGCCCCTCCTCTCACTTAGCAGTTCACAAGCGATTTAGTATCGCTATAGATAGATTTTGATAGATATGGACTGACATGCCCCTGCATCGATTCCGTCCTACCTGTTGCCGATACTACACCCGTCAGAGCAGAACTGTGGGCTTTCTTCGACTGTTTTTCGTTCCGAATGTCATGATTCCGCCGCTTTATTCAGATTCTTCAGGAGAAGATGTATCTGATGGATCTGATTCTGCTGAATCTGAGGGTGAGGTTTCTTGCACTTCTGATCCCGCTTCTGGCTCTGCGTTGGAGGCTGGATTGGAGGAGGAGGATGAGACCGATGGTGCCCCCGATGATGTATCGGAACCAGCCTGGGGACGGCGATCGGGCAAGCTAATCTTAAGGTTTCCTTCCTCATCAACAGAGACGGCTACACCCAAGCTCTCAATCCGGCTAATGGCTAGTTGCTGTGTGTTCGCATCGAACGCGTTGTAATACACCATCGTCCATGCGGACACTTGTGCGGCTAAGCTATCGGGGTTTGTTTCCAGAAAATCGGCGGTCTGACGCGATGAACGGGCGATCGCCTGACTTTGGGGATCATTGTATTGGCTTGCCCATTCTGCTGCCATTTCAAACGATTGCTGAGCGGCCTGGGAGTCGCCTACAAAGAGCAATTCATCAATAGCTTTGTAGCGCCAGATGAAGTACGCCTGGTCGGGTGTTTTGGGCGAAAGACGAGCTAGCTCTCGTTCAAAAAGCTCAACTGTGCGATCGGGTTTTCCAGCATAAAGGGTCGTGCTGGCAGAAAGAAACAGATAGGCATCTCGGAAGTAAGGGTCGTGCTTCAAAACCACGTCAAAGTAGTCAGGGCTGAGGTCATAACCAGTTTGCTCACGGGCGGGCGTGTCGCCAAAATATTGCAGAAACTGTAGAAATGCCCAATCGCTAATAACCCGGTCAAAACCGAAGGTCGGGGTCTTTTTTAATAACTCAAGCTGAAACTGAATGTCTTTTTGTTCTTGCAGGATTTCCGCTTGGGACGGCGTGACATTCTGTTGGCGAATGTCATTCAGACGAGATTGCTGGAGCGCTCCAATACCGGCCATGCATCCGAGAGCGACAGCAACAGGGATGAGAGAATTAACAATGGAGTTTTGAAGCATCTGTGCCATGACCGAAATACAGACGGGCGCTATTTCAACTTACGTATAGCCTACCCAACAGACCGGACACTTGTAATGAGAGGAGAAGGTGACGAGATGAGTTGAATAGGGAGCACAGACGCCCAGAATCGAGAATAGCTGTGTCGCACCAAAGTCATGTAGCTTAGCTTGTCCTGCATCTGTAAACTAATGTTATGGCTTCACGTGCTTAAGTGATGACATTGAATGAGAGCGTCCTCTGATGTGGGGAAGACACGCTCCAAGTTAAAGACCTTAGGGCTATATAACCCTTGCCCTTTATGCAGAGTAAAACCGTCGAGTCATGACTGTCGAATTTTTGTTCAATGCGGCCAATCTTTTTGTTCTTCCCTTTTGGGCATTGATGGTGGTGGTGCCAAACTGGCATGTTACCCGTCGAGTGATGAAGTCGTTTCTCCCTTTTGTTGTATTGGCGATCGCCTATCTCTACTGCTTCATCAGTAGTGTCTCTCCGGATACAGCTCAAGACTTTTCCAGTGCTGGGCTGTCTGACATCGCTCGTTTGTTTGCAGATGAGCGGGTTGCGGCGGCGGGCTGGATTCACTTCGTGGTGATGGATCTGTTTGTGGGTCGTTGGATTTACTGGGACGGGCAGGAGTCCAATTTGTTTACTCGCCATTCTCTAGCCCTGTGTTTGTTTGCGGGGCCGTTGGGGTTGCTATCTCACCTGCTGACGCGGTGGGGAGTGCAGTGGTTTCGCCAAAGCAAAGGAAAGGAAGGGGATAAGTCAGAGGCGATTGCTGATGCATCTTAACCGAGATAAACATATCCTCTTACGTCCCAAGGGAGATCTAATGACAGAACGAAGCCAGAAACTTGGACTCGTGGACTAAATTAGAAGTTGGGCTTGCCCCCTTCGGATATGGAAATTGAAGCTCAAAGTTAGAGAGCCAAAACCAAAAGTTTCAATCCAAGAATCTAGAATTTCAATATTTCAGAGCGAACGTTAGCAATAGGAGCATTGACACAATGGATGAACTATCACCCTTGATGAAAGAAATTACCAGCCACCCCATTGCTTTTTTCGGCGGATTTGCATCAGGTCTGCTACGCCTAAATCTGAATGAAGATCCAGTAAAAAGTTGGCTCAACCAGCGGTCAAACGCTGACGCCGCAGCTTCCTCGACTTCTCCCCAGATGAATGGCAACGGCAGCGGCCCTCAGTCTATTTCCATCGACTAACAACCTGACCTGAAATTCTGAGCGAATTTCAGGTCAGGTTGACAACAGCAATACACAGCTCCAAGCTGTGAACGTTTCCCCTACCCGAAGACTTCGTGTAGAGCCAGAGTCTTCTTGTAGTGTATGAGTGTGCGCGTTGCTCAACCAGTGATGTTTGGGGCGTTGCCGAGTCGTTTTTGGAGCTAGAGAATGAGCGTAGTGACGATCGCGCTATTTGTCGTTGGCTTTGTGCTGTTGGTTGTAGGAGCCGAAGTCTTGGTGAGGGGAGCCTCAAAGTTGGCGATCGCAGCAGGGTTGTCCCCTTTGGTCGTCGGGCTAACGGTCGTCGCTTACGGAACAAGTGCTCCAGAACTGGCTGTGTCGTTGCGATCCAGCTTTTCTGGGGAAGCCGATCTGGCGATCGGCAATATTATTGGCAGCAATATCGCCAATATTTTGCTCATTCTCGGTATTTCGGCCACGGTGAGTCCTTTGTTTGTGGCTAAGCAGCTCGTACGGTTGGATGTGCCATTGATGATTGGCGCATCAGTCCTGATGCTGCTGATGGGAATCGATGGCCGCATTGGTCGCGTTGAGGGTGGCTTCTTGGTGTTGGGGGCGATCGCCTACACCGTTTTTACGCTGTATCAATGCCGCCGAGAAAATCAGAAAGAGGAGCAGGCAAAATTCCAAGAGGAACGAGACGCCCAGCATTTTCCGTCTGTGGATTTATCCGATATTCCAACCCCTGAGCCTCGGCGTCAGAAAAATTCTAATCCGCTCGTGCAGATCGGCTCACCGTTGGTGGTCATGATCATCGGGATTGTCTTGCTAGTGCTAGGAGCAGAGTGGATGGTCGATGGGGCGATCGCTGTTGCAGAATATTTTGGCATCAGTCAGCTTGTGATTGGTCTTACGATTGTGGCGATCGGAACTTCGCTGCCCGAAATTGCGACGTCTATCGCGGCCATTCTCAAGGGTGAAAGAGACATGGCTGTTGGCAACGCGGTCGGCAGCAATATTTTCAATATTTTGTTGGTCATTGGTATCTGTAGCGTCGTCACACCGGGTGGAATAGAAGTTGCATCATCCGCCATCCGATTTGACATGCCGATTATGATCGCTGTTGCCGTCGCCTGTTTACCTATCTTTTTCACAGGTTATATGGTGCTGCGCCAGGAAGGTCTTCTCTTTTTGGCCTACTACGTGTCTTATACGCTCTATCTTTTCCTCTATGCCACAGAGCATGATGCTTTGGAGGAATACAGCCTCGTCATGGCTGTGTTTGTTGTTCCAATCACCTTGCTGACGCTGGTTGGGCTTGCAATCCAGGCTTGGCGTCACGGTCATCGAGAACATCGCGATTAGAGATTGGACGCTCAGCCTGATTTGAGAACACTCGTTGAAGCTGTGGCGATCGCCTCGGTTGCGAAGATGAAATGCCTTTCTCAAAAGGCATGGGACAACTATAGCAAGAGGCAGAATTCAGTATTCGGGATTCAGTATGGAATGCTTGCTGC
>CAKZMO010000181.1 GCA_937128595.1 uncultured cyanobacterium
TGCGCCGGCGTGCGCTTGAAGAGCGTTATGGTGAGATGCTCGACGCAATGTACGGCGATAAGGAAGAAGTTTTGGTCAAGGCTGAGGTCAAGTACCGTGACGGACGTACGGGTACTGTAGAAACTGCGGTGCGTGTGATGGGCGTTGGTCATTAACCGAACAAAGTTATTATTATAGATTGCTTTTGAAGGGATTTAGTGTTGGCTACAAATACCCCTAGTTCACAGCAGGCATCCTGGGCTGCGAATATTGATTTTGAACGGATTATCCGCTGGGTAGGTTATGCGGCTGTCGCGGCGTTTTTTGTGTGGTTGCTGCCACAGGTCGGTGATAACCCGCGTGGGTACATCCAGGCGACCATCAGTGGTTTTTTGACAGGCGGTATCTACGCGCTGGTCGCGGTAGGCATCGTCATGATTAACAAGGCATCCGGGGTGTTCAATTTCGCACATGGTGCGATGATGTTAATCACCTCATTGGTGTTTTACAGCTTTTTCACGACATCGACAGCCGATTACAACATCTTTGTCATCGTCGCCCTGGTGGTTTCCACCGTGGTGATGTTCCTCGCCATGAACAGTTGGCGAGATTTGCTCAATCCGGTGTCTTTAGGCATCGGCGCGGTTGCATCTGTGGTACTCATCGGCTTGATGTACGTCGGTGGTGATAGCTGGACCCTCATTCATGCACTTGTTGGGTCTATTACAACGGCTATTCTCATCGGCTTGATGATTGAGCGTTTCTCAATTCGCCCCTTGGTGGGCCAACCCATATTCACGCTCATTTTGATGACCCTGGCACTAGACCGGATCTTCTATGGTTTGAGCATTATGGTCTGGGGCAGTATTGACAAAAGTCTAAACTTGTTTGGTGGCATTCTGGACCAATCTGGCGCGGTGGAAAACCCAGCCTGGAAATTACCACGAACTATCCGTGTCGATGTCAGCCCTTTCCTTGATGAGAGCGCACGTTTGACGAATATCAACCTAGACTCACGTCTTGTTATCGCGTTTGGTATTGCGATTTTGATCTTTGCGGCCTTTGTGTTGTTTTTCCAAAAGACGAATGTTGGTTTGGCGATGCGTGCAACGTCGGAAAATCAGGTGTTGGCGCAGTCTGTGGGTATGCGTGTACGGGCGATCCTGGCTGCTGCCTGGGGTATTGCGACACTCCTAGCCTTAGCTGCTGGTGTACTCTACGGTGGAGCCGCACAGATCGGCACAGGCATGCCGGGGCTGGTTTTCCTGGCATTCCCAGCGGTGCTGCTCGGTGGCCTGGAGTCTATCAGTGGTGCGTTGATAGGTGGTCTTATCATCGGCATCGTACAACTGTGGGCAGATACACTCCTGCCGGGTACACAGGCTGGTACACAACTCGCACCTTATGTCATTTTGATGATTGTCCTGGTTATTCGCCCGGATGGGTTGTTCGGCCAGAAGCGTATTGAACGCATTTAAACTTATTGCTTGTTGAGGAATTAAGGACGACTTATGGCCGCAAATATCCGCCCATCGGGTGTATTTGATACGGATTACGCACAAGATATTTCGATCAACCGGACGCTATGGGACCGTATCGCTAGCAACGGATTGTTCCTGGTATTGCTGGTGCTGCCGTTTATACTGCCGTCGGATTGGATTGCACTGATCACCAAGATTGCGATCTTTGCGATTGCCGTGCAGGGCTTGAACATTTTACTCGGTTACACGGGGCAGATTTCCCTGGGGCATGCCGCGTTTATGGCTGTAGGGGCCTATAGTGCGGGTGTATTCGTGAGTGAGTTTGGCTTCACCTTCTGGACGGCATTGCCTGCTGCTGCGCTATTTACAGGCTTTGTCGGGTTGATCTTCGGTTTGCCTTCCCTACGGGTAAAGGGCTTCTACCTGGCAATGGCAACGCTGGCAGCGCAATATATCATCATCTGGTCGATTGAAAACCCGCTGGAGCCATTAACGAATGGTGTTAATCCACTACCACTGGAAGCGCATAAGCCCGTGTTTTTTGGCACAGAATTGTCAAAAACGGGCCTTTACTACGTCATTATCCCCTTAGCGGTGTTGTTGTTTTTGGCAGCACGTAACCTGACGCGAACGCGGGTAGGGCGTGCTTTCATCTCCGTGAGGGATAACGACCTCGCCGCAGAATTGCTTGGCATCAACGTGTTTACGTACAAGCTGCAAGCATTCTTCGTCAGTGCGTTATTTGCTGGTGTTGCCGGGGTGTTGCTGGCCTTCAGTGAGCAGACGCTCATTACCAGCCAATTCCCGTTGCTAATTTCTATTGAGCTGCTGGCGATGCTGGTCATTGGCGGTACGGGTTATCCGTTAGGGGCATTGTTTGGTGCGACGTTTGTGCTGGTGGTTAACCAGCGGCTTGTGCCTGAACTACTGCCATACGTCAGTGATTTGCTGCGAGACACATTAACTTTCTTACCTGCTGAGAATATCCAGGGTGCCTTGACGCCGTTGTTGTTTGGCGTCATCCTGGCGATTTTTCTCATTGTCGAACCACGAGGCCTGGCGTATCGCTGGGAAATTTTAAAGATTTCGTGGAAAATCCGCCCATTCTCGTACTAACCGGGGCGGAGGATCAACACAAACCGTGATGTTATACACTTAAGGAGGGTTGTTCGGATCGAATAAGTGAAGTGCAACGATCAAAACGAGCAAGAAAACTTTTTTATTGATGATGAAAGGTACACACATGCGCAAGTTTGCGATTTTTTCTGTATTAATGATGCTTTTCCTCGCGTTGCCAGCCACAGCGCAGGATGAAGAAGGTCTGCCGGATTTCATCGAACATACTGAGTGTGCGGTTGATTTGACGGGCTTGGAAATCCCGATTGTCCACCTTGGGGATATTAGTAGTGCGGGTTATTCTCCAATTACCCTGCCGTTGGTCGCCGGGTTTGAAGACGCAATTAATTACTACAACGCCCGTGGTGGTGCTTGCGGTGCGACTTTCTCCCAGGAAAACTTTGATACTGGTGGTGACCCGAACCGCACCTCTGAAGGGTATGCACAGTTAACCGCTGACCCGATAGATATGTTAGTGCTCTACTCCTCCGCAGATTCCGAATTGCTGCGCCCAACCGTCGTTGAGGATGAGATCCCTGTTGTCATCAGTGCGGGGTCAATCCCTGGCCTGTATGGTGAAAATAGTGATGATCCGGGTTGGATCTATGCGACGAACCCGCTCTATGCTGACCAGTTCGCCATGTTCTGTGATTATGTTGCTTCCGCCCCGGATGTTTTCGGCGAAGAACCAGTCCTGGGTTATCTGGGTTGGGGTGCGCCGTTCGCATCCTTTGGTTTAGCGGCATTTACAGATGGAGCCGTTGACCATTGTGAAAGTGTCGGCGTAGAGGTAATTGACGAGCCACAGACGTTCTCTGCATTGGCAACGGCCACTGATGTTGCTGTGCAGGTTGAAGCACTGATCAACGAAGGCGCGACCATCCTCTACACAAACGCACTGGCGAGTGGTCCTGTGCGCGTAGCTGAGGCGGTTGAGCTGATTGGTTTCAGCGATGAGCTGCAAATGGCGGCTGTGAACTGGGGTATGGATACCTCTGCTGCCCTGCTTTCCGCTAGTGTGTTGCGTGCATCTGATGGCCTACCCGTAATGGATGGCGTGTACGGCTCTATGCCTTTTGCCTGGTACTCTGATGTTGATAATCCGGGCATCCAACTTGTGACCCAACAAGCTGTTGAGAATGAGCGCGGTATTCAGTCAATCAACATCTCTTACATCCTGGGTTGGACCCTCGTTGACCAGTATGTAGAAATGTATGCGATTGCTGCCAACCGTATTGCTGAAGAGCAGGGCATTACTGATGGTGCTGAAGTTTTCGCTGCAATTGATGGCCCGCTGATGCGTGATGTTCTGGAAAACCTGGATTATGCGCCGTTGGGTATCCTCCCAATTGATTTCCAGAATGGTGCAATCCGTTCTGTGGCTGGCAACCGCATCGTACAGATGCAGTTTGAAAGTGCAGAGATTACCGGCCCACCGGTTCTCGTGCCGCTCCTCCCAGAAGAAGGCTTCGCTGATACCCCGG
>CAKZMO010000182.1 GCA_937128595.1 uncultured cyanobacterium
GGACACAGCGGCCAGGAGGCCGAAGTTAGGACGCAGAATCTAGCAGATAGAAGCCCGGAGCTACTAGATCTCTTGCAAGAGGAGGGGCGAGCACAGCCCGCCCCTCCTCTCATTTAGCAATTCACGATCGATATCGCGATATCAGCTCTGACCTGCTGACATCGCTTCTTCAACCCAACCATCGAAGGTATCTTGATTTTCCGCAATCCACTCTTCAGCGTGGCGGCGAATATCTTCAACTGAGTCTTCGCCATCGCGCATGAGTTGGTTTTGAATGCTCACGTCATCAATAGGAATTTCGACGAGCTCAAAGAAAGTCGCAGCGACAGGATTTGCATTCACAAATTCGTCGTTAGACAAAACCATGATTTGGTCAACGGCAAAGCCTAAGTTAGTGCCGTCAGTGGTTGTGTCTTCTTCGGTCACTTCTCCCTGTTCTTCTGGCAAGCTCGTGTAGGGGACTTCGACCCATTCCACTTCTTCTCCTGGGGTTAGAACACCACTAACCCACAAGGGTGTCCAGGTGTAGTAAAAAATGGGTTCGCCCTGCTCAAACCGGGTGATTGTGTCGGCCATGAGGGCGAAATATTGACCTTGGTCATGTTGAACTGTTTCGCTTAGACCGTATTCATCTAGTTGGTGCTCAATCACCAATTCGCATCCCCAACCTGGGTTACAGCCCGTCAGGTTGGCTCGACCATCACCATCAGTGTCAAATAAAGCTGCAATTTCAGGATCTTGAAGCTGCTCTAAGGTTTCAATTCCATATTCTTCAACTGTGGCTTGATCGATGGCGTACCCTTGAAGCACGTTATCGACGATTACGCCGACGCGCTCAAGCTCTTCATCACCCCCGCTATTTTCGAAAAAGTCGCTGTGCAGCTGTTGCCAATGCACAGGCGTGTAATCAATGCCACCATTGGCGATGTCAACGTGCATAGTCGCGTATTCAATTTCTTTGGGAGAATCAATGGTGTACCCCAGCTGCTCTAGCCCAATATTGACGATTTCCGTCTGAAATCGTTCTTCTAGAACGGAGTATGCTGCTGTGACTTCTACGCCCTCGCCTGGAGGAGTTTCAGAGGTTTGTTCTCCAGTTGTTTCTGAGCCTTCGGGAGCCGATGTCTCTGCGTTGGGTTGACAGGCTGTTAAGCTGGCTAACGCTAGGCTCAAAGTTAGCGTAGAGGCTAATCGCTTGTATTTCAAGATATTCAACATAAACGTTTCCTTTCAAATCACACTAAAAGTCAGATAAAGGTAGAAGTCGAGCTACCGAATCATGACGCACTAGATGGCGATCGCCTTGAACTGAAAAATCGCCGCCCCCACCCAATAGGCCCTCGCTCATGCCAAGCCAACCCTTTTCCGGGAGGATTACCAATCGCCTGGGTAATGCGGTCTAACACGATCGCCATCAGAACAATGCCAATGCCTCCTACAGCAGCCAGTCCAACATCTAGTCGTCCGATGCCGCGATTGACCATCTGTCCCAGTCCTTCAACGGCAATCAAAGATGCAATGACCACCATCGACAGCGCCAGCATGATGGACTGATTTACTCCAGCCAGAATGGTAGGCATCGCCAGCGGCATTTGAGCTTCCCACAGCACCTGTCGCGGCGTTGAGCCAAAGGCGAGGGCAGCTTCCACAACTTCTCGCGAGACCTGACGAATGCCGATATTGGTCAGGCGAATCAATGGAGGCACTGCAAAGATAAACGTGACTACGACACCGGGCACTTTTCCGGTGCCAAATAGCATCACGACAGGCACTAGGTAGACGAAGGCTGGTAGGGTCTGCATGGCATCAAGCACAGGACGCAGTATGCCTTCCATGCGATCGCTTCGGGCGGCAGCAATGCCCAAGGGAAGGCCCACTATGATACATAGGACAACTGCTGTGACGACCAACGCCAGCGTTATCATTGATTCGCGCCAAGCCCCAATCATCCCCACGAAGGTCATGGCAATGAGGCTAAACAGGGCGAGCCCCCGGCCTGCAACTTGCCACGCAATCAAGATGAGAACAAGCAGGAATATAATCGGCGGAGTGGCTAGCAAGAAATCTTCGATTCCATTCAGAACTTGGGTAATGGGCCAGCTAATCAAGTCATTGAAAAACCAGCGAAAATTGCTGACGACCCACTCGACGGCAGCTTCAACCCAGGTTCCAAGCGGGATCATTTCACTGGACTCGTTGTAGATGAGCCAGTTGATGAAAGTGGTGAAAAACTCGTTCATGGCCTATACCTATACGACCGCTTGCTGAGAATGATCAGAGTCAGATGCTTCCGATGAGGACGCGCCCGATAATTCATTAGGTGTAGGTGGAGACGATGAATCAGCTGACTCTGCGGTTGCAGGGGGGGCGATCGCTCTATCACTATTGGTCTCGGCTGCAATCATGCCAATGTTGGCAAAGATATCGGCTTGCTCGACTACACCTTTCAAGGTCTGATCGTCACCGACGACAGCCAGGGGTACTCCGTCTTGACAGAGGTGAAAAACCGACTCTAGGCTTACGTCTGGTGAAACTTGCGGAAATTGACTGTGCATCATCTGAGTGATGTCGTCATTGCCTTGCTCAACACAATGTTCGAGCTGCGATCGCATTACCCAGCCCACAGGCTGACGCTGACGATTGACCACGTATGCTCGTTCGCGCTGATGATTTCGCAGCAGATCTAGAGCCCCAGAAGCATTAACTTCACCTAAAATAAGCGGCATAGTTTTCCGCATAATGGTGCCCGTCTTCAAGACCTGAGCCCGATTCACATCTTTTACAAAATCGCGAATGTAAGAGTTGACAGGTTGGGTGACCACTTCTTCTGGTGTGCCGATTTGCACGATATATCCGTCTTTCATGATGGCGACGCGATCGCCAATTCTCAGCGCCTCCTGGATGTCATGGCTGATGAACACGACTGTTTTCTTCAGCTCACTTTGTAGCCGAATTAACTCGTCTTGCATATCCCGACGAATGAGGGGATCGAGGGCACCAAATGCCTCATCCATCAGCAAAATCGGGGCATCCGTCGCTAGGGCACGAGCCAATCCGACTCGCTGCTGCATTCCACCACTTAGGGAAGAGGGCGCATAATCAGCCCACTGACGCAACCCCACAACTTCAAGGGTATCCAGCGCTTTCTGTCGCCTCTCGTCTGTCGCTAACCCTTGAACCTTGAGACCATACTCCACATTCTCGGCTACGGTTTTGTGAGGAAACAGGCCGAATCTTTGAAAGACCATTGCCACTTTTGAGCGCCGGATATCGCGAATTCGCTTTTCGTTCGCGTGAGCGACATCTTCACCGTCAATCAAAACATGGCCGCTCGTGGGTTGAATGAGGCCGTTGATGCATCGTACAAGGGTCGATTTGCCTGAACCCGACAGCCCCATGATGACGAATAGTTCTCCTTCTGCAACGGAGAAGGTTACGTCTGTAATGCCTAAAATGTTGCCTGTTTCCTGCTGAATGCTGTGGCGATCGCCCCCCTGACGCAACAGAGCCAGCGCGTGATGAGGACTTGGGCCATAGATTTTGACTAACTTTTCAACGTGAATTTTTGGCTTAGAATCTGAAATAGTATGATCGTTCACGTGATGATCCATTGAACTGAACGGCAATTAGGCTCAAACGAAACCCGCTGATTGTTACTTTTAAGATATTCTTACTTTTAAGATTAAGATGAATGCTCAAGGAATATCTCTCAAATTTGTAGAGGCAAATTTACAAAGAGTGATATCCAAACAGCCTAACTGGCTGGTTCTCATACAGAAAGAAGAAGCTTCGCATACACAAAGAAGAAGCAATAAATGTGTTGGAAACTACAGATTCGTTATCTGTTGTCATCCTAACAGACAAGTGAACCTAGATAACAAGCCTTTCCACCCAGTGTCGGTAAACTTGGTTTTCGAATATTCCAGAGTCACAAGCACTTGAGCGGGTGGGAATAACGCGGGATGACCGACTTTGGAAGGTTTAGGGGGCTGTTAGGTGACGGCATGAACCATACAGTTGAAAGTTTGGCGTTTACTCCAAAGCGCTGCTTAAAGTGAGAGGCGCTCAGGGTTTAGGCAATGTTTGGGGGCATTGGCTAGAGGGGATGTCCCAATAGCCTGTCACAGCAATACACTTTGGATTTTGCCAGAGGTCTAGTCTGGCTGCGTAAGAGATGTGGCTCTCCAAGTGGTCTCAACCTGACTGCGATTTACTATAAAAAAAGAGCTGCCCTTTTTTAGGACAGCCCTCTCAATCAACAGGGAATCTAAACGACTGATCAACAGAGAATCATTGAGTGTTGTGGCTGTCTACAGGAATGAATCTACAAAAGACACAACACCCCGACTGATTCACAAAGAAAGTACGAAGCAGTGGCCCTCATGGGATTCAGTGAGGGTATCAAAATACAGACTAACCTTGAACTGCGCCTGGATCTTCTGCGGGCATTTCTTCCGCTTCTTCGATAGCGCTGTCTTCTGATCCCACACAGTTGAGCATTCTCAAGGTTGCAGCCGCCGCATAGTTACGCTGAGTGATGCCATCGGGTGCGAAGTTGTTTCCAACTTCATTAAGTGGAGAAGCAACGCCACAGTAAGATGACATTTGATCAATGACGCGGTTTGCCCAGTGGGTTTGAGTGTCTGCAAAGGTGAGGACTTCTTGCTGGGGCATGAGGGTGGGGTCGAGCTGACGCAACGTCTTGCCATATTCTGCGGCGCGACGAAGCACTGCCATCATCTCAGCACGGGTGACCTGCTGATTGGGGCGGAAGCGACCATCTTGGTAGCCACTGACAATGTTGTTGTCACGAGCAAACGCGATTTTTGCTGCGCTCCAGCGAGAGGCTTGTACGTCTGGATAAGGATTAGATGAAACGTTGGTTTCAATGTCGAGGTCAGCATCGGGCAACTGGTTCAGGGACTCTAGCACCATGGATACAAGTTGCTCGCGGGTGAGAGATTCACGGGGACGGAACGTATTGTCCTCAAAGAACCCGGCAACGAATCCCATGGAAACCGCTTCTTCAATTTCCATCGCGTAGATGTCACCGCGAACGTCGGGGAAGGTGAACGTGTTGCCAGGTTGACCACCAGAGTTAGGATTTTCGATGCCTGGGATGGAGCTGTTGTAGCTGAGGTAGACGTGTCCAAGGGTGGAATCGTTGTAGGTGCGTTTGGCAAAGCGCCAACCGGAGTTGAGATCGAGTTTGACGAAATCGTCGCCAATACCGTCCGCCTGACCGATCTCTAGCTCGGGTAATGCCGGATCATCGGGCGCTCCAAGCAAAACCATTTTGTTGTCGCGCTCTACTACGCGCAAGCGATATCTCAGACCGAGGTCTTCGCCATCGACTCGGACAGAGTAACCATTGCTGTCGGTGCTGCGTCCGCAAATGCCAGTAAAGTCGAAGTTGACGAGTAATGGATCAACCTGCACAGGAGCATTACCAAATTCGCGCCAGCACGCTTGACTGTCTGCAATTTGTTCCAAAATCAAAAGTTGGTGAGAATCAACACCATAGGGAGCCGCAACTGCGACGAATTTGTTTTGGTCAACGATTTTCTCCCCGAAGATGGCGGCTGTTGCTGGAGTGAGAGCAGAGACGGCTCCCATTGCTGCAAAAGAAGTAGTGGCGATCGCGCCGAGGAAACGACGAATTGAAAAAGTCATCATTTTTGAAGCCTCTGAATAGTCAAAGGTAGGTGGGTTATCGGTTTAGCCAGACCGAGACAGTGTTTGACCAGAATTTCGGAGACGAGTTTCAAGTTCCTGTAGTTAGTTGCATCAACAACTCATAACTATGAATGGTGTGTGATTGATGACGATAAGCAACAGGGCGAGTCTTGGCTCCTTTTTTGTCTGGCTCCTTTTTTGTCTGGCTCTCTAATTGACGAGAGGTGCAGGTCTGGACTGATTTCATTGTTTTCGAAAATGCTGTGAATGTTGGCTTGATTCGTTGGAGTTCCGTGATTGTCATGCGATCGGCAACAATTGTGCTCCATCACCAGCCTGCGCAAATCTACTGAAAAGCCTGTCGTTTAGGCTCTTATAGGGTCATTGCTCCGTCTAACCCCTGAACGAGCTGGAGTTCCACTTGCAGAAGTGTCAATCACTTTTCCGGATGGCAGTTTCCCTCGTTTTGAACTCTCCTGTTCGATCGCGGGTTGTCGTTGAGTCAAGCAATGACGCTTTCCCTCTCCAAAAAATTAACCCCCATGAGAATGCAAATTCTCATGGGGGCCTGATCTCAGTTTCAGCAGTATTGCGTTCTATGTGTTGCTAGCCATTTATTCGACTTCTTCGCACAAGGGAAATGCCTCTCTCCATGCGGCTTCAGGATCAGAAGCGTTGACAGGGGTGACTTCGCTGGTGTTCTGCTCGTCGAAAGAGAACAGAGGCTCGTCGTTCAGCGATCCTAAACGGTCGAAAGGCCAGATTCGAACGGAGGCTCGACCAATAAAATCTTCACGGGGCAGAAATCCCCACATATGACCGTCGTAACTATTGTTGCGGTTGTCGCCCAACACCAGATACGAGTCTTCTGGCACCACCGTAGGTTGCAGCGTATAGTTCGGAGCCTCGTCAATATATGTTTCGACAAGCTTCTTGCCGTTGATGTAAACATGGGTGTCGCGTACTTCGACGGTCTCTCCAGGTAAGCCAACGATTCGCTTGATGAACGCATCACGTCTTGCTCGTTCAATTTGCCTTACCCGCTCGGCTACCGGATCGTCAGAGTTTTCTAGGGCGCTGACAGCATTGCGATTAAAGCTTAGCTGTCCTTTAACGGCGCAATCTGTAGGATGAAACACCACGACGTCGCCCCGTTCGGGATCTCGAAAGCGGTAGGTCATCTTCTCGACAATCAGGCGATCGTCAATTTCGAGAGTTGGCAACATTGAGCCAGAGGGAATAAATCGAGCCTCTGCTACAAAGTGTCGAATTCCGAGGGCTAAGAAAATTGAAAGAAGGAGAATCTTAGCAAACTCAACGAAGAAGTTTTCAGGCTCGGGATCGTGTCCTGGCTGAGCCTGAAGATTTTTTGAGTGGACGTTGACCTCTTTCTTTGAACCGTTGTTGGAAGAGGCGTTGTGATTGTGGTTATTAGCGCTAGGATCACCCACGGTGCCGTCATTCCTTTTATTGTCAGTCACTCTGTCATCAACCACGCTACTAATAAGTTGTTGCGAATAAGTTGTTGCGAATCAAGCTTCTCAAATTCGCCGTTTGCTGAAGCATCACCCGATGAATCAATCTGTGGCTTCACGGATCGACTGCATCACCTTTTAGATTGTACTGCGTTCTATTTTAGAGCGGCATTTAGAGAAGATGAAATACCGATGTGACGGTTTGTCCAGAGACTGAAAGCACGATGTTTCAGTAGTTTTGGGCGATCGCCACGCTCTATCCAAGCTTGCTTGCGGCACAACTGAGACCAAAGTCTCTGTTAAATTCTGCCTGTTGTGATACCACAGCCTGATAAGTTAACCCTGATGCATTTTGCCGATGAACGAGTCGGCTTCTACTATGATTCAGGCTCCTTCTGTCTTGATCCGCAATGCTCGCATTCTTTTGCCCGACGGTTCGTTTACGCAGGGAGATATTCTCACTCGCAATGGCACGATTGCTGAGGTCGCTCCATCGATTGCGTCTCCGGTAGAATCGGGCGATCGCCAAATTGATGCCCAAGGACTGACGGTCTTGCCAGGAGTGATTGACCCCCAAAGTTCACTTTCGGGAGCCAGGGTTGGAATACAAAGAAGATCTGTTCACGGCTAGCAGTGCCTGTGCGAGAGGTGGTGTCACCTCGTTTTTGGAGATGCCTAACACCAGTCCCCTCACGTCGGATCAGACTGCATTGACCGCAAAACTAGCTCTCGCTTCCACCAAATGCTTAGTGAACTACAGCTTTTTTATTGGGGCAACTGTTGATAACGTCGATGAGCTGAATGCAGCCAATCCCACCCCAGGCATCAAAATTTTCATGGGCTCGATGCATGGGCCATTGCTAGTGAATCAAGATGAAGCCCTAGAGCGGATTTTCTCCAATGGAACTCGCCTTATCGCCGTTTATGCTGAAGACCAGGCTCGCATTCGTCAGCACCGCAAAGAATTGGGGCCAACGGTAATGCGGGTTGTTGATGCCCATCAATATCAGTCACAGTCGAACACTTCCCTGACGCCGCACTTCCCAGGTCTTTCCAGTCCATTTCACCACCGTCGAAGGAACCCCTGATGAAGGAGCAGGTTGGCTAGAGTCCGGGAGTGCGAGGGTCAATGCTTCCAGCTCATCTGATGTTAGCGTGAAGATAGATGGAAACGTCTCGTTGATGGCTTCCAGAGTTGTTAATGCAGGTTCGCCAGAACGGTTGACGCTAGTGGTGGCTAACGGCCCAGTTTGCGCCAAAATGTGACGGGCGATCGCACTATTGGGGACGCGAATGCCGAGCGTATCCGGACTGAGCGGATTCATTGCTGTGGGAATGCGATCGCTCGCGGGCAGCACCAATGTCAGTGCTCCCGGCCAATGCTGCTGCACTAGACTAGACCAGATCGCAATTTCTTCGGAGTTGCCTTTGACGTAGGGCCACAGGTCTTCGGCAGTGGCTCCCATGAGAATCAGCGGTTTTGTCTTGCTGCGCTGCTTGGTTTCAAAAATCATTTCGGCGCAGTTGGGGCGGGTCGCTAGAGCGGGAACGGTGTCGGTTGGGAAACTCACCAATCCGGTTCCTTCGCGGGCGATCGCCACGAGTTCTGAACATGAGACTTGAGGCATTTGTAAAAGATGACCTTCCTGACGACTATAGTGCTACGCGCTGATATAAAA
>CAKZMO010000183.1 GCA_937128595.1 uncultured cyanobacterium
GGGGCATCGCAATGCGATGCCCCTACCAAAATCATTCTTCGAATGTGCAACGCCTTTTCTTTAGTACATCCGCTTAGACCATTCGGATTCGAACAAAAAATCTGGAATATGGTTTTGCAAAGCTGTAACTGTAGACCAGCCCCTCGTGGGAAAATTCTCTATTTTCAGACAATTTTAGTCGCCGCACAACCCTAAGGAACGTTGGGAAAAATCAGATTCTTCTCATTTCATAAGTCTATGGTGTGAGGTGTGCGGTATTTTCCAACTTATAGGATGCCACTGCTGCACTGGTTTTCTGGGCATCCCCGTTATATGCTATGGCACAAGATTTGGTGTGAGGAGTTGACTGGATGGATTTTCGTAAAAATGCGCTAGACATTCTGAAAGAAACAAGTCGAACGTTTTATATTCCTATTAGCCGATTGCCATCAGGGCTGCTCGAAGCGGTGGCCTCGGGCTATTTGCTGATGAGGGCAATCGATGAAGTAGAAGACCACGCTCAGCTCGACAACGCGACAAAAGCCCAGATTTTGCGCATCATGAGCCTTAATCTCCAGGGTGGAACAGAACAGTCAACACCAGATGACTTTGCAAAAGGCCTAGAAGCTTATGGCGATCGCCTACCTGAAGTGACGCTCCGAATTGGCGAATGGGCATTGCTCGCCCCTCCCGACATCGCCCCTCGCATTTGGGATGCCACTGCTGCGATGGGCGATCGCATGGCTGTTTGGGCTGAGTGCAATTGGGAAATTCATACAGAAGCTGACCTCGATCGCTACACCTTTAGCGTGGCCGGTGCGGTCGGATTAATGCTATCCGATTTGTGGGCTTGGCATGACGGCACACAAACAAATCGAATGCAGGCGCTGGGCTTTGGACGTGGCCTCCAAGCTGTCAACATTGCCCGCAACCACGGGGAAGACCTGCAGCGGGGCGTCAGCTTTTTCCCAGACGGATGGACTGCCGACGACATCCGCGCCTATGCCAAGCGGAATCTGACTCTAGCAGATGCCTATACTCAGTCTCTGCCCAAGGGGCCAGCCCGAGATTTTTGCCAAATTCCATTGGCATTAGCTCACGCGACTCTCGACGTTTTGACCCACGGCGAAGACAAGCTGAGCCGTAGCGCCGTTCATGCTGTTATTGATCATTTAATTGGCTCCAAACGCTAATCAGATGAAGCCATCTAGGACAGGACAGTCTGCGGTGGAAAGCTCCAGTCCCAAACGCTGATTGCCAAAATCATCGAACACATTCATCCCTGAATTCATCCTATGGGAGCTAGTTTCGGGCGACGCTAGAGAGTATTCTGGCGATCGCCTTTTTTATTTTCTGCAAAAGAACAGTTTTCCTGAGTCTTCCCTTCTGTCTGAATCTGGGACGAACTCCTCTACGACGATCCAACGAAGCCATCATCATGGGAATGCCAAACCAGGGGCGATCGCACCCATCTGCTCCGCCTTTATCTCGT
Source organism: uncultured cyanobacterium (assembly GCA_937128595.1). Lineage (GTDB taxonomy): Bacteria > Cyanobacteriota > Cyanobacteriia > CAKZMO01 > CAKZMO01 > CAKZMO01. The sequence continues at coordinate 1,472 of CAKZMO010000183.1, forward strand.
TCTGAGTCCGTCGATCCAAAACCTCCTCTAAAGCGGCTTTTGCGATATGGACGCCACTACCGCAAGCAAATTTGGCTGGCATCGACCTGCTCAGTGCTCAACAGGCTTTTTGATCTGGCTCCGCCAGCACTTATCGGCATGGCCGTAGATGTGGTCGTGCAGCAAGATGAGTCGTTCATCGCTTCCTTTGGAATTCGCGATACCTTAGGTCAACTCGTCGTCTTAACGGTTCTTACGTTCATCGTTTGGTGTCTGGAATCTATCTTTGAATACGCCTACGCTCGACTTTGGCGCAATCTTGCACAAACCATCCAGCACGACCTCCGCCTCGATACCTACGGACATCTTCAAGACTTGGAGATGGCCTATTTCGAGTCCCGCAGCACAGGCGGACTCATGTCGATTCTCAACGATGACATCAACCAGCTTGAGCGGTTTTTAGATCGAGGAGCAACCGAGATTTTGCAGGTGACCACAACGGTCATCGTCATCGGAGGAGCCTTCTTTATTTTGGCTCCGAGTGTGGCCTGGATGGCGATGTTGCCCATGCCATTTATTCTCTGGGGTTCTATTATCTTTCAGAAAAAGCTGGCTCCCCTCTATGCCGATGTTCGTGAGAAGGTAAGCCTCTTGAATGGCCGATTGTCCAACAACATTAGCGGCATCACGACGATTAAAAGCTTCACCACAGAGGCGTTTGAGCTTGATCGGGTAAACCTAGACAGTCATGCCTATCGTCGTAGCAATCGACGAGCGATCGCCCTCAGTGCAGCTTTCGTTCCCCTAATTCGGATTGTCATTTTGATTGGCTTTAGTGCCACCCTGCTATACGGCGGCATGGAAGCTGCTGCAGGCAATTTATCGGTGGGAACCTATAGTGTGCTGGTGTTTCTGACTCAGCGACTGCTATGGCCCCTGACGCGACTGGGAGAAACCCTAGATCAATATCAGCGAGCCATGGCCTCTGTGACGCGGGTGATGAACCTGCTCGACACACCGATTGCAGCTCACCCCGGACGTCTAGCTCTGCCGCTATCATCCGTCAAAGGCGAAGTCAAGCTCCACGATATTACCTTTGCCTATCGCGATCGCACGCCAGTAGTCGAGCATTTAACTCTCGATATCTCAGCAGGAGAAACCATCGGAATCGTAGGTGCAACGGGGTCAGGCAAAAGTACTCTAGTCAAGCTGCTGCTGCGCCTATACGAAATTCAGTCAGGCACAATCACACTGGATGGCATCGATATTCAAGAGATTCGTCTACAAGATTTGCGGCGTGCCATCGGTCTAGTCAGTCAAGACGTGTTTTTGTTTCATGGAACCGTAGCTGAAAACGTCGCCTATGGCACTCCCGGAGCCACTGATCCTGAAATTCGTCATGCGGCTAAACTCGCAGAAGCTCACGAATTCGTTGAGCGCCTCCCTCAAGGCTATGAAACGGTTGTGGGCGAACGAGGCCAAAAGTTATCCGGGGGGCAGCGTCAGCGACTGGCGATCGCACGAGCTTTGCTCAAAGATCCGCCCATTCTCATTCTTGATGAGGCGACATCGGCAGTAGACAACGAAACTGAACTCGCGATTCAACAAGCCTTAGAAGTCATCACACAAAACCGCACCACAATTGCGATCGCTCATCGGCTATCGACCATTCGCAACGCCGATCGTATTTACGTCATGGACGAAGGAAAGCTGGTGGAACAAGGCCGCCACGAAGACTTGCTGGAGCAGCAAGGAATCTATGCGTCGCTGTGGCGTGTCCAAATGGGACAAATTTAGCGCCTGAGGTGATAAAAGAACTGACTGACGCAGAATTTAGTCATTGTCTATCGTACTTCTACGGATTGCCGATGGACTTAGAGCCTAATGTTCCTCAAAACAACGCCGCAGCGAATCGGTAGAAGTTCTGTTCCAGCCAGTTGTTAACATCAATTAACATACAGCTTGTGAACTGCTAGGTGAGAAGAGGGGCAGGCTGAGCCTGCCCCTCTTCTCACAAATCATTTGAGATTGCTATAGCTTCGTTTGAATCAAAATCGTTGGCAACGAAACGTAGTCACAGCAAAGCATGTCAGCAAATCTAGTTTGGCTTGAAGCTCTCAGCGCCAAGAACACTCATACAAAATGACTCCGGCATGTAGATTTCAGCATAAAAGAAACTAAAGATTCCGCTGAAGGGCAAAAAATGCTTTCACAATGACTTCAAACCTCTCTGTTTCTGAAAATCGTTTTGAACATGTAATACGCGCTGCCTGTGATGGCAGTTCATCTTTAATATTGAAGCTACTGCCATGTCTAAACTTGAATTGCTGACACCTGCAACTCGGACTCTTCAGTCGAACAGTTTGGAGTATTGTATTCGTCAAGTCCTCACATCGCGGCAACTGCCACACCATTTAGAAACAGAAATCCAAGCTCTAACGCTCCAAAAAACTCTTTCGCGAGTTGAGACCATGCTCTTGGAAATTTTGCACGATGCCATTGCAGAGGAATACGTCGTGCGCGTTCAATCTTAGAGATTTTTGCTCGTCACATCACTCATCAAATTGGTAGCGAAATAAAAAGACAAGCTTCACGCACCACGAGCTATCTAGAATGTATTCCTCCAAACATTCTTTACCCATAGCCCGTAGCTTGACTTTGCATAGATAGAATCCTGACGTTGTTCTTTTTTATCGTTAGAATACGGGGAGAATTTGTCGTGGAATTAGTTGGATTTCATCGCATGGTGAACTGATACACGACACCAATAAGAGATTACAAAACTAATTTATTTAGTTTCATTCGGTCGTCTAGCATTGGGCATTGTCAATGGCCGCTCAGAAAAAACAATACGAGACCTTGCTGGCTAACTACAGCGATCGCCGAGGCATGATTGGCCTTCTCAAGCGGTTTCGTCCCTATCTAGAAATGCTGCCCAGTATGCGGCGTCCAGATGAAAGTCTGATCACGATTCCTCTGCCATTGGTCAGGGTGCGTGAAGCAAATCCACCAGCTTCTTTTCATGGCCCTAGCCTATCCGCAGGAGATATTGTGCAGGTTCCGTGCGACATTGCGGTGCTCATGTGTGATCCAGAATGGAAAATTAAGACTGGTGTAGAAATTTTTGTCTTTATCCATCATCCCCACGAAGACTTCTCCGATTTGCTCAGCCGTTGGCGACAGACTCAAATTCGGATTGACAAAGATTACGAATGGCTTATGCCTCCTCGTTACAAGCACATCTTCAGCGAGGGAGCGGAGGCAACCTTTGCTCTGTTTGTTTTGTTGGACGACACACCAGAGCGGATCAAACGGGGTTTACATGGAGCATCACTGCCCTTCATCGTCGAACCCGTTCAACACTATGAAGAAGACGAAGCTGAAACAGTTGACTTCGATCTAGATTTCTCTGAAGCGGCAGACCTCTAAACGTAAAAGTAGAACTATTTGAGCTATTGACTTTAAGATTCCTGCCCCTTCATTTTTTCTAATCGCAGTAAAAAAGATCAGGAATTTGATGGAATCTTATCCTTTTTGGATCAGGCTAGATCAGATTAACGGCTGATGTGGATCAATTGCTTTACGCCTTGATAGACGAGGGGCTGTGACAGTCTGCTGATGATAAAAAAACTGTCATACATTGCCCCGGAAGAGGTTCGTTTCAAAGGGTAAATTATTGGCATCGAAACGGAACACAGGCCAGAGACCAGAAAAATCAAAACCTTTGGCCTTTGCTGATTCTGTTTTGAGGAGCTTATTCTTAGTTCCTATGACCGCAGATTGTGCGGATTTATTTGTTGTAAATTTATTATCAGAGTTGTACCATGCCGTTTGCAGCGTCTAACATCTCTATTTTCAATCAAATCTCTCAGGCCGCCTCGAACGATATTACGAAGCTGCCTCCAGAGGAACTTTCCAACTATGATTTAATCGCGAGATGCCAGATTGGGCTACGTCCCGAAAAAGCAGCTTTTTCCGAGCTTTTACGACGATACCAATCCCACCTAGAAAAAGTGCTCTATCACTTAGCCCCCGACTGGAGCGATCGCGCAGATCTAGCTCAAGAAGTCTGGATTCGAGTTTATCGCAACCTGCGTCGCCTACAGGAGCCTGCTAAGTTTCGCAGTTGGCTCGCTCGCATTGCGACGAATCTGTTTTACGACGAGCTGCGCAAGCGTAAGCGAATTCAGCACCCTCTCTCATTAGATGCGCCCCGTCAAGCCGAAGATGGCGAGATGGACTGGGATATCGCAGATGCTGATCCAGGGCCAGATCAAGACCTGTTGACTCGCGAATTCTACGATCAGCTTCATGAGGCGATCGCTGACCTGCCAGAAGTCTTCCGCACCACCATCGTGTTGCGAGAGATCCAAGGTTTAGCCTACGAAGAGATTGCCGACATCACGGGTGTCTCTCTGGGCACAGTTAAGTCGCGCATCGCACGGGCTAGACAGAGACTTCAGAGCCAGCTCGAACGATATATCGAGGCATAATTCTCCGTTTTTCCCTTCGAAGCGCACGGATAGCGACCGTATCAAACATGGAAAGACATCTGATTACAAGAGTTGTGTATGGCTCGTGCCTGCAAGATTCTTGTCAAAAGGTTTAGGCGATTTGATGTGCTTTCTAAAAGTTCATTTCGAAAGACAGATCCACTCTCCAGTTCGGATCATTAGCGTTGAAAGAAGGTGAGAAAGGCTGCAAACGCGCTTTGCTTTTCTAGACGTTGGCTTAGAATCGTTAAGTTCTCTCTTTAGAGATTTCGCTACCCATTCTTTTAGACAAAGTGGAGGCGAGCAGTCCTGAGAGATTTAAAACCTTCGTAATTCTGTCAACAAAGACATGCAGAGCAGGAGCTTTTTGGTTCTCTCTTCGTCAAAAAGATCAGAGGTGGATCAAAGCGCAGAATCTTCGTGTTACGACTCTACTTGGGTTCGCAAGCTTTTCAAAGCAAGGATCGAAAGCAAGCTAACGTGTGCCAAAATTACGCTTTCTTTCCGATCTTTCATTAGAAGCTGAATTTCCCCTTGAAAAAGGGTTTTGAGCCGATTGAAAGAAAGCAGTTGGATCGGTTGGGCTTATACGGCTGACTTTTTAGTTCGCTTTCGATATGATCAATCAATGCTAGTGCGTTTGTCACGATGATTCACATTTTGATCTAGCTCAACATTAAGTGCTTGAGTGGAATGCGATATGACTTCCCAATCCAACGGATGCAACGGCTCCATGTTTTCAGAGTTCGACCCCCATCATCAATTCAAGTCAGAAGATTGTGCTGCGGCATCACTCAACAATCTCAAGCGCGATCGCTTTGAATTGTTGAGTGCTTATCTAGACGGTGAAGTCACTCCTCAAGAGCGCCGTCAGGTTGAGAGCTGGTTGCGCGCGGATGAGTCTATGCAGTGCCTCTATGCTCGTCTTCTGCAGCTGCGTCAGCGAATGCGGTCAATGCCTGTTCCCGCCGCTGCGTCTTCTGCTGACGACATTGCTAAAGGGGTATGCAAGCAACTCGATCGCCGATCTCGTCGGCCCTATATTTGGGGGGGCACTGCAGCCGTAGCTGCGTTGTTCTGTGCCTTCTTCTCCAGCACCGTGTCTATTCCTCAGCATGCAAACAATCCCTCTGCTATCGACGTTGCAGGAAGCTCAACCGGCGACACTCTGGCTCTTTCACTGAATGAGTCCTTAGTTCAAAGCAATATGGTAGGGGTTGATGACATGACCCAGCGAGGAGAGAATATTGCCTCGGGTGAGCAGCTTGCGCTATCACTCAACGAGCCTCTGTTTGACTTTTCTCAAATTGAAGAAAACTAAAGCATCTGGGCTACTCAACAGATTGATCCGACTCCGTTATGTCTTCATACACCAGGTTTTAGCCCGTAGGGTTTGCGATGACTAGTTGCAGCGAACCTCTACGATGACGCGCGATCGCAAAAGGGCGAAACGGATGGCGATCGCGCCTCTCTCAATGTATCTACCAAAACAATTGGAGCGACTTGCATGGTTTCACCAGAGTTAATAGCAGCCCTGCAAGAGCTAAACCGTGCAGATAAGTTCCAAGTTCTCCAATTTCTCATCACCGATTTGGCTCAGACCGAAACACCGCCAGCAGAGTCAGCTTCTTCAACACCAGCTTGGGCTGCTTACGATCCAGTAGAAGCCGCCAACACTCTGTTACAAGCTCTTCAAGCCATCGAGCCAAAGCAATCTTAAACTGAATCTACATAACTCTAAAACAGCTTCAGGCTGCATAATTTTTGACTCAGTCCCACACTTCGTATCAGGTCTAGCAACATTCTTTTGTGAAAACCGATATATCTCCAATCAAGATGTGAGCGATATCGCCCACTGCTGTGAGTTGGAGTTGGAAGAAGTCATGACCTCTCGTGTCGCCGTTATTGGAGCAGGCCCCTGTGGATTATCACAACTGCGAGCCTTCGTACAGGCTCAAACAGAGGGTTCGGAAATACCTGAACTTGTATGCTTTGAAAAGCAGAGCGACTGGGGCGGACTGTGGAACTATACGTGGCGCACGGGACTCGACCAATATGGTGAAACGGTGCACGGCAGCATGTATCGATATCTTTGGTCAAATGGGCCTAAGGAATGCCTGGAGTTTGCTGACTACACCTTCGACGAGCATTTCCAGCAGCCGATTCCGTCATTTCCCCCCCGCGAAGTCCTCTACGACTACATTGCGGGACGGGCAAAGCAGTCCAACCTCCGCAAATACATTCAATTCAATACAGTCGTCAAACAGGTTATTTACGATGAAGCAGCCAACCAGTTCAACCTAAAAGTCAAAGATTTGGTAGCCGATGGCGATCGCACTGAGATTTTCGATTACGTCATCGTCGGCACTGGACATTTTTCAGTTCCAAATGTCCCTATGTTTGAGGGCATTCAGAAATTTCCAGGGCGAGTGCTGCACGGCCACGATTTTCGAGAAGCCCGCGAGTTTGAAGGCAAAAATCTGCTGATCGTAGGCAGCAGCTACTCAGCAGAAGATATTGCGCTACAAACTCACAAATATGGAGCCAACTCTGTCACCATCAGCTACCGCACCAGCCCAATGGGCTTTGCTTGGCCTGCGGGAATTGAAGAAGTACCGTTGCTGATGAAGCTGGATGGAAAAACGGCACACTTCAAAGACGGCACCTGCAAAGAAGTCGATGCCATTATTCTTTGCACGGGCTATCAGCACCATTTCCCGTTTATGGCAGACAGTCTCCGATTGAAAACTAACAATCGCCTCTATCCCGACCAGCTCTACAAAGGTGTAGTTTGGCAAGACAACCCAAAATTAATGTACTTGGGCATGCAAGACCAGTACTACACCTTCAACATGTTTGATGCTCAAGCCTGGTATGCCCGTGATGTGGTACTAGGGGCGATCGCCCTTCCATCGGCGGCTGAGCGAGCCACAGACATTGCCGATTGGCGGGAAAAGGAGGCTGCATCTAGCAACCCCTTTGAAGACATCGACTTCCAAACTGACTACGTCAAAGATCTTTGCGTCATGACGGACTATCCGCCCATTGATTTGAACTTGATCGCTGAAATGTTCAAGGAATGGGAGCACCACAAAGAGGAAAGCATTACGGGCTATCGCGATCGCGCCTTTCGTTCTCCCTGCACAGGGACTGTCGCTCCCATTCATCACACCCCGTGGGCAGAGGCTATGGACGATTCGATGGAATGTTTTCTCGCCACAGCCTCACCTGCAGGTGTTGCCTAAGTTCAGACCAGGAAAAGCCTTTACCCCAACAACTCAACTGCGCGTTCTTTAATGGCGCTAGCTGTAATGCCATTTAGCTCCATCAGCAAGGTGGGGCTATTGGTTGTTTCGCCTCGTTTCCAAGAGAACGTGTCCCGCTTAGCCGGGCTGCGCAGCATAATCGGTTCCAACATCGCTGGCGCACCACCTGTGATTCCCAACAGGACATCACCCCCAAAGATTGCCTCGAATCCTGTATCACTCAAGAAACCGCCATCGGCCTCAGAGCAGGTGTCCCAAGCAGTGTCCGTAGGGCGATAGAGACGACGCGGACTGACAATCGAGACAATTCGAGACCCAATTCCTGCTGTCTCCAGAGCTGCTGCTGCTTCAAAAGCCGGAATCAGCGTCATGTCACCAATGACGGCGAGTATCACTGTGCCCTTGCCAGATTTTTCTTGAAGCACCACGGCACCGTCCCGAAGGGCTTCTCGGGTGTGCTCAAAGGTGGTGCGAATCGGCAGAGGAGACTTGCTAGCGGTGATCACAATGCCCTTGTTTTTAGTGGTTAGTGCCCATTCGTAGCACACCTGAATACTATTGGCATCGGGTGGAAACAGCGGAAACACATTGCCGTTGCGCATCATTGCCGCAAAGTAGGCTTCGATTTCGGGGCGCTGGTGCGTCCAACCGTTGCGACCTTGCTCTAAAGCACCCGCTGTAAATAGAGTCACCGTAGAAGGAGTCGAGCGACGCAGTTCTGCCATCGCCTGAGTCACCGTTTGCCAAATCGGCAAGCCATTAATCGCATAAGACTCGTAGGA
>CAKZMO010000184.1 GCA_937128595.1 uncultured cyanobacterium
CATACTCACGCACAGCCTGCATTTGAGCGAGCAGCGTCTTGCCGTTTTCGCGTGCGCGGATGATTGCCTCACGCAAAGTCTCATCATCAAAACCAAGCAGATAGATCAGCACATTGAGCTGAAATGTGACTGCTTCTTCAAGCAGGTCGATGCGTTGACGAAATGCGCGTTGAAAGTGCTTGCGACTACCGACGAGGTCGTCTTGTTCATCTAGGTAGCGGCGAATCGCCTCGCGGATAAGATGAGCTTCGGTGACGTTGCGGGGTTTGGTTCTGGCAATATGGTTGAGTCGGTCAGCCATCGCGGGTGTCATCGACAGGCTGCGCCGGACGGATTTCTTGGACATGGCACCTCACAGTATCGTGGTCGGGTCGGTGCCTTGATTGTAGGGTGAAGCGACGTTGTAATAGTCGAATTTTGCAGTGTGCAGAATGCAGAAATGCACTATTGGCTTGACCTGTGCTTTTCCCTCCACCATGCAGGAGCGAATTTATGCCGTGGATCAATGCTTGGACGCCAGAATTCGGGGTGCAATTCATCAGTGAAACACCTTAAGTCAGTCCCGCTTTCCCAACTGACACCATCTGGAAGTATGGTTGTTTCTTTGCATAGGACTGTCTCAATGTTGCGTATCCCATTGAGATTGGCATTGAACAAATTGGCGGCTTCTAATCGGCATTCGGTGAGCCATGCCGCTTCTAGATTGACCTCGGTGAGAACAGCCCCTCTCAAGTTAGCCTTCTTTAGTCTCACACCGCGTAGATTGGCCTCTTTGAGATTGGCATTTTGTAAGTTAGCACCGCTAAGATCTGCGCCACAGATAGTGCCATCCTGTAACCAGCCACGCGCACGCAGTTTACGGACTGCTTCGCGGGCAAAGGCATTATTGGGACTGCCCATTTGCAGAACGAGATCCGCTTTTTCCTGGGCTTCAGCTTCACTTTTGATTTGCTGTTCGCGTTCGATTTCTTCAAGTCGTGCTTGTTCCTCACGTTCGAGTCGTTCTAAACGGGAGCGACGGTCATTGAGAAACTCAATCACAAAGACAGTGATCGCAATGCTCCAGAGTTCCGCGCCACCGTTTGCGTATAGGTCCTCAACAAATTGCTTGATATTTCGGGCCTCGTCTTCGTAGACATAAGTGAACCCTGATGCCAGAATCAGTGTTCCAAAAACAAGCAGCAGAAATGCCGCGTTGAACTTGTTCAAGCGGTTGAGTATGGATTGACCCAAGCGTGCTAACATGCTCCCAGCCTTCCGTATTGGTTGATCCAGAAAAACGGCTATAAGTACCGTTATTTGTTGCTGCAGTGTAAACTTTAGAGTATTAATTATTCTCAATCGTGCCAATGTTAATTTTAAGTTAAACTAGGTATGGCTACAAAGGAGCAATATCGTTCGCATGGTTGCCAATACCACTGAGATTGAAAAAGGGCTGTGGGAAGCTGCCGATCAGCTTCGGGCCAACTCCAAACTACGTTCTTCTGAATATTCCGTCCCCGTGCTGGGATTGATCTTTCTGCGTTATGCCGATTACAAGTTCGATCTGGTATACAAAGAGCTATCAAGTAAATCATCACGGCGGCGCAAATATGATAAAGTGGACTATCAGGCGATGGGGGTGATGTACCTGCAACCCCAGGCCCGCTGGGATTACCTGATGGAATTGCCAGAGAGTGAGAACATCGGCAAGGCCATCAACAACGCGATGGACCTGATTATGCAGGATAACGAAGACCTGCGCGGTGTGCTGCCCAAGCAATATCACCGCTTTGGTAATGATCTGCTTGTTTCGCTGATGAAGGCGTTGAACTTCCAGATGGAAGGCATGGATGGCGACGTGTTCGGCAAGATTTACGAGTATTTTCTCGGCAACTTTGCCATGACGGAAGGACAGAAAGGCGGCGAGTTCTTCACGCCGACGGCGATTGTGCGCCTCATTGTGGAGATCATCGAACCGTATCACGGGCGCATCTTTGACCCGGCTTGCGGATCAGGCGGTATGTTCGTACAGAGTGCCCGCTTTGTTGAGGAGCATCAGCAGAACCCGACCGCGCAATTGAGCGTTTATGGGCAGGAGCGCGTGACCGAAACGGTGCGCCTTGCTAAGATGAACCTGGCCGTGCATGGACTAAGCGGCGACATTCGCGAAGGCAACAGCTATTACGACGACATCCACCGCAGCCCCGGCAGATTTGACTTCGTGATGGCAAATCCGCCGTTTAACATTAATGGTGTGGATAAAGAGAAGATCAAGGATAACACCCGCCGTTTCCCCTTTGGGATGCCCAATGTGGATAACGCCAATTACATCTGGATTCAGCAGTTCTACAGCGCGTTGAACGATCACGAACGTGCCGGGTTCGTTATGGCGAACAGCGCCAGCGATGCTCGCCACAGTGAGATGGAACTCCGCAAAGATCTGATCGAGGCCAATGCGGTGGATGTGATGGTGGCGGTGGGGAGCAACTTCTTCTACACGGTGACGCTGCCGTGTACGTTGTGGTTCCTGGATAAGGGCAAGCATGGCACGGACCGCGAAGATACCGTGCTGTTCATCGATGCTCGCAGCATCTACCGCCAGCTTGACCGGGCGCACCGTGATTTCACCGACGCGCAGATCGAGTTCCTCTCAAACATCGTGCGCT
>CAKZMO010000185.1 GCA_937128595.1 uncultured cyanobacterium
TGCGCGGCTTCTCCATCAACTATTGGTTTTATATCAGCGCGTAGCACTATAAAACTGCGATCGCTCACCATAGGCGTCGGCTTTTTCCAGTGGGAATATGACCATTTACAGAAAGTCCCCGAAAAATTAACAGATCGCTTATTGGCGCGACAGGCTACTGAAACCAATGGAGGCTAGATGGACGGGTTGTTGAACTGACTATTCATTGACTGACAGTGATTGATCGAGATCAATCTAGTTCTTCCGGAACAAATGGAATTTCTTTACAGTCACATAACCATACGTTCAGCGGAAATCCATACAGAAGCAGATCTGGAAGGCTCTAGGTCTGCTTTTCTCTATTGCAAAGTAAAGAATAGTCTCTGATCCTATACTCGCTTGCTATCAAGTGAGCTGTCAGTTATAAGCTATGCTGGTGGCAATCTATAATTGCGCACCATGATGCTGGTTCTTCGCATCATGCTCTAGTTGTTAAGGTCAGTAGGCTTTCTGAGTATGTCTTCGCATTCGCCGTCCGAGTATGATTTGCCAGAAAACAAGGTAGAGGTATCGATCCAACTGGATGCTGATCTGCTCCGCCAAGTTCGATATTTGACAGAAGACCCCAGCAAAGTCATTGAGGTTGCAGTCAGACAATGGCTCAGAGGTGGTGCACGTCGTGATGATGACTTAACTCGCAACCTAGAACGCAATCCTCCGGTTCCAGCACGGGGCGAGTGGAACGATTAAGACAGACACTGGGCAAAAGGGATGATGCGCTGAATAATCCCTTTCGCTAGACCCGAGATAAACCTAACTATCTGCGTCAAAACATTCACTAGGTATTGAAATAAAAGTACCTTTGGAGTCTGAAATTGGGTTGACCGTAGAATATCAAATACACAGGAACGAAGGTTTGGAGAGGTTTTCCTCGGAATAGCTGTAGCCTTTTAGAGAACGACGGGAACCATAGAAAGGCAGTCCTGATTGCATCTTATTGGCAACTTTCCTCCACTCGCCTCAAGCCTTTGTGCATCATTAACCACGTTGCAGTCGCTCTTTCAGGTTTTTGAATTAGGATTGATACACTCCCGTGTTGTTTCTCGTTCCTAGCCGATGTCGTTGCCTCATCAGTCTTCTAGACTAGCTACTTCCCTAGCAACAAGTAAGCCTGTTGCTGAACCTTCTGCTCGATTTTTGCCCTGTGCCGATGTGGTCTTTACACAAGATGAGACAGGGATGTACCTCTCTTTCTACTGCAGTGACAGTGAAACCTATGGGCTAAAGCCAGAACATGTCATCGCTCAGGGATCTGAGTCAGACTTTTTGCCTGTCTCAGTTGAAACCTACATGGGTCGGATTCGTTACGTCCTCAACACCCAAGTTGCACAACGGTTCACCTATCCATTTAGCTGCTGCGACATTTTATTGCTGCTCGATTTGGCCGTTAGCCCCATTCTCGTTACAGAGGGGCATGCGACTCAGGTCATTGTTGTTGGTAATTTACTCCGCGAAATTTCTCCTCAAGAAGCCACAAATTTTGTCAACGAACTACCTCCGTTACAGCCGTCGATCTTGCTCAATCGCTATCAAGAGCTGTTGACACAGGTCGCTTGGAATATTCGTCGTACGCTTGACCTGGAAACCATCTGGCAGCAGACGGTCGATGGACTAGGAGAGGCACTAGGCGCTGATCGGTGTTTAATCTATCCCTACAAACCAGGCGATCGCTCCATCAAAGGAGTCGCTGAATATGCTAGGAATCCCAACACCGGAACGTTGTTGAGTCATGTTTTAGAGGTCAACAAGCATCCCTATCTTGAGCAGGCGATCCGAACTGCGCGTCCAGTCATTTTCAACTCTGAAGAAGGCACCTCATCAAAAACTGTACTAGCGCTAACGACTTGCTACCAGGATGATCCCAACGCACTGATCATCATCTGCCAGCCTGAGCAATTCTTGATTCTGAATGAACGTGAAGTCGATCTCATTCAAGAATTTGCCGATCAGGTTGGAACGGGCATTGCCCACGCTAGCCTATTTGCTGAGAGCCGCGACCTTGCGATCGAGCTACAGCAAGCTAACGATCGCCTCATTCAAAAGCACCACGAGTTAGAGGAAGCCCACAAGCAAGCAGAAGAAGCCTCTCGCTTAAAGAGTGAGTTTTTGGCCAATACGTCTCATGAACTCCGCACGCCTCTGAATGCCATGATTGGTTTTCTGAAATTGGTGCTAGACGGCATGGCCGATGATCCTGAAGAACGAGATGAGTTCATTGGTGAAGCCCATCGTTCAGCAGTTCACCTGCTCAACATCATCAACGACATTCTCGACATTGCTCGGATTGAAGCCGGCAAAATGCAGTTGGAGATGAACCCTGTCAATTTGGAAGGTCTGTTAACTGATGTCGAAAACTTCACACGAACTCAGGCCGAACAAAAGAATTTGATCTACGAGATTCGGTTGCCTGCCACCCATGACTCAGTATTGCTCTATGGCAACTATCAACGGCTCTTGCAGGTACTGCTCAATCTGATTTGGAACGCTATTAAATTCACGGTTCATGGCAGTATTGTCATCACAGCGGAGATTGAAGAGCGCGAAAAAGCGGGAGATGAATCCAATACGGGTATGGTGAAGCTCAGTGTGGCCGATACTGGCATTGGCGTTTCTTTGGAAGACCAGGACAAACTCTTCCAGTCGTTTAGTCAAGTGGATGGGTCTCGAACTCGACGCTTCGGAGGTTCAGGATTAGGGCTCGTTATTTCTCAGAAATTGGTTGAGGCGATGGGCGGCGTTGTCAATTTCTTTAGTATGGGAGAAGGTCTCGGATCGACAGTGACCTTCACGGTTCCTCTCTATCAAGATCCGGTTATCATTGACCCATTCCTGGATTAATTGACTTTAGCTTCGTCCGCATGCTTTTAGCTCCTTGGCGATCGCCACTATCCCGTGCTCTACATCGCAACCGATCGCTCCCTAATGCCCGCTATTTTCAACTCGCAACTGTGCGCTCAAATGGTCACCCCGCTAATCGCACTGTGGTTTTTCGAGGATTTGCCTCAGACAGCGATCGCCTCCAAATGGTCACCGATACCCGCAGTCAGAAGGTTGATCAGATTGGGAATCTGGGCTGGAGTGAGATTTGTTGGTATTTCCCCAAGACCCGCGAACAGTTTCGACTCAACGGTTCTCTGATTTTGGTGAGACCGGATGAGCCAGAAGACGAGGCTCAGGAGAGGCGATCGCAGATCTGGCAAAGCTTGTCAGACAATGCGCGATCGCAGTTTGGCTGGCCTCATCCCGGAACTCCTCGTTCTGAACACAGCAGTTTTGAGGTTCAGCCACTCGATCCTAAATCTCCACCTGATACATTTTGTATATTGATGCTAGAACCCGTTTGGGTTGACCATCTAGAACTACGAGGCGATCCTCAAGATCGAACTGTGTATGAACGAAATGCTCTTGATTCTTGGTCAGTCCAGTCGGTTCATCCGTGAGCAGCCTACCCTGATTTTCAGTGGAGAGTTCCTATGACACCAGCTTCATCGTCTCAGATCACCACTCCAGCTTTAACTCTTGGACCATTGCAAGGAGTGCACCATATCGCTCTTCACGTCAAAGATATGGATGCATCTCGAAATTTCTATGGCAAGATATTGGGACTTCACGAGCTGACTGGAGACGAAGTTCCTTCTACCCTAAAAGACCTAGTAGCGGCTGGAGAAGTCACGAACTTCCGACTGCCCGATAACACCATATTAGATCTCTTCTGGAAACCCGACCTCCAGCCCCCAGCAGATGACCCCAAAACCGAATTTACCCGAGCCGGACATCTCGCGTTCGATATCGCTCCTGATCTATTCGACCAAGCGGTTGAAGTCTTGCATCAGCATCAAGTTCTGATCGATCATGGCCCTGTCAGCCGACCCACGGGACGAGGAATCTATTTCTATGATCCAGACGGATTTTTGCTCGAAATCCGCTGCAATCCCGCTTAGCTGATCCGATACACCCGCGAGGAACGACCTGCTGTGATGGCGTAGCACTACTACTTCTGCACCTAGAGAATGCAACGCCATCAAAATCAAGCTGTCTCACCATTTCGAGGGCGATCGCCTATTGTAGATGCTTGCCGATGATCTGAGCCAATCCAGGAACTGCGGACTCCACATCTCCTTTCACCGACTTGCGAAAATTGCCGTAGACCGAGCGAATGACTCCGTTGCTGGTTTTCTCGGCTCGACTATCGGTAACGCTGAGAACCCGATCAGCGGCCTGTGACTGATTTTGAGATAAATGCGCAACCGGATCACCTGCGGCAAGACCTTCTGCCCACATCGGCTCTAGCGCAGTCAAAACCTCTGGCAGTAGTCGCTCCACTGCTCCAGAAATGTAACCTGCACCAATGTTTTTCACTGTACCGTAGGCTGCTTTCATCGCCATGCCACCCATCCCTTTTTTGGCCGCCACTTGCTGGTCGATTAAAGTCACACAGTCAGCAACAACACTTTCTCGGTTCTGTTGATCTTGAAACTTTTCAGTCAATCCCATGGGCGTTCTCCTAAATCACTTTTCACAGGATGCCCGTTTCTATCCAAGGGAGAGCAGACATGCTGTTTGAGAGGTGCGATCGCCTTGATGCAAATCGTGGCATGGTGACCTGCGGGGAGGCAAAGACAAAAACATGCTATTGGACACAAGAGCTTTTCAAGTGAACTAAAACAGCTCAGAAAAAAGAGCAGTTCGTGCTACAGTATTGTGTCCTTTGGCTTATCAGGAACAAAACCACTACTGAGCACGGCTTCAAAGATGGTAAGAATGATGTATCGCGACTTTATAAAAAAAATTACAAAGTTCGATGAAATAGCTGGTTAAATAGCTGGAAGGGAAGAAAACTGGGCCGATCACGTAGAAGCAGCGCCCTTTTATGCCAGATGTCATCAGGCTGAATGGGAAAACCCACCGATTAGCCCTTCCAGATAGTCCCAAAAAAGAGTGTGGTTTATATCTAGTTCGTCAGAACGGTATAACAAGGTGTGTGTGGAGTACAAGCTCGTTAATACTATGCGATTCTCGTCTGTCTTATTGGCATCGTTTACCGTGTCCGCAGGGCTCGGCTCATTTAGTCCGGTGTTAGCTCAGGATATTTCTCTCGTAAACGCAGAGCGAGAATCTTCAGAGCGAAGCTACCCAACCTCAGATCAATCAGGTCAATCAGAATTAGAAACCGAATTTGAAGCCATAGAGGGCGATCGCCCCGGATCTTCAGCTTCGTGGAAAATTGGCTCGGCACTGCCCTTCATGTCGCTGCTCGGATCAGACATCAGCCCACCTGCTGAGTCTTTGAATCTCCAGTTCAGTCCTGCCGATGCAGGCGCTTCCTCCTCAACCGTGATTCCCTCTCCCCAGGACACAGTCACCATCAGCAGTCCATCGGCTAGCTCTGACCTGATGGCTCAAATTAATGACTCTGACGATGATGACACCTTAAACATTGAGCTCAATGAGGATAATCCTGAAGACTTTCCCATTGAGGTACCCGAAAACCCCGAGGTCCCTGAGGTAGAACCCGAAGAAGAACCTGTCACCCCAGGCACCATCAATCTTCCTCTGCCTTCTGACACCGATGCAGAATTTGAAACAGGGGAAGAAGAGCCTCGAGTTCTAGTCGCAGAAGTGTTGGTGATTGGAGCAGAAAGTCGCCCCGAACTCGAAACGATTGTTTACCAGAGCATTGACACCCAAGCCGGACGAACAACGACGCGATCGCAGCTTCAAGATGATATCAATGCTGTTTTTTCTACAGGCTTTTTCTCAAACGTTGAAGCCGTTCCTGAAGATACGCCCTTGGGAGTTCGAATCACCTTTGCAGTAGACCCAAATCCTGTGTTGTCTGACGTGCAAATCACAGGTAGTGCGCTGCAAGAACAGGGCATTCTGTTGACCGTTCCCAGTGATGAACCTGGAATCGACATTACCCCCGATCAGTTGACGGTGCAGGAGACCGCCGACCGCGTCTTTTCGCCTCAATATGGCTCGACCTTGAATTTACTTGAGTTCCAAGATGGGGTCGAACGGCTGAATGAGATCTACCAAAATAATGGGTACGTTCTTGCTCAGGTGATTGATGCCCCCCCTCCACAAAATGGTGTTGTTCAGCTCGAAGTCGCAGAAGGCGTAATTGAAGATATCGAAATCACCTTTTTGGACGAAGATGGTCAGGCGGTTGATGAAGACGGTGAACCTGTTGAAGGACGCACTCGCGACTTCATCATTACCCGTCAATTTGAGTCCGAGCCTGGAGATGTCTTTAATCAGTCGCAGATTCAGGCCGACTTGCGGCGGGCATTTGCTTTAGGAATTTTTGATGATGTTAGGGTTGCGCTTGATCCGGGTGATGACCCGCGCAAGGTCGATGTCATAGTCAATGTGATTGAAGGAAACACAGGCTCAGTTGCCGCAGGTGTGGGATTTAGTTCTGCATCTGGGGTTTTTGGCAGCCTCAGCTATCAGCAGCAAAACCTCGGAGGAAACAACCAGCGCCTTGGAGCCGAGGTGCAGTTTGGACAGCGCGAACTCTTATTTGACATACGTTTCACCGATCCCTGGATTGCTACAGATCCGTACCAAACCTCATACACGGTCAATGCCTTCAGTCGTCGCTCAATTTCACTCATTTTTGACGGCGGCGAAAATGAAGTGGAATTAGACAATGGCGATCGCCCCCGAGTCCAGCGATTGGGCGGCGGTGTCAGCTTTAGTCGCCCGTTGGATGAATGGTTGGGGTGGGAAGGCTGGCGAGCCTCCACAGGGTTCCAGTTCCAGCGCGTATCCATTCGAGACGCAGACGGAGACCTGACCCCAGAAGATGAAGAAGGCAACGATCTGAGCTTCAGTGGCGATGGCACCGATGACATTATTACGCTGCAACTGGCAGCAGTGCGCGATCGCAGAAACAACCCAACTCAGCCAACCAGCGGCTCCCTCCTCCGATTTGGAACCGAGCAGTCGCTGCCTTTCGGACAGGGCAGTATTCTGTTCAATCGACTGCGAGCGAGCTACAGCTACTACATCCCAGTTGAGTTCACCGATTTTACTGACGGGGCCGAGGCTCTCGCGTTTAACTTCCAGGGGGGAACAGTTCTAGGCGACTTACCTCCCTATGAAGCCTTCTCGTTAGGCGGAACAGACTCCGTGCGGGGCTATGATGCAGGCGAGTTGGGTAGCGGTCGGAGCTTCCTCCAAGCCACAGCCGAATATCGTTTCCCCGTGTTTTCAATCATTGGGGGCGCTCTGTTTGTAGACTTTGGCACCGATTTGGGGACAGCGAGTGATGTCCCTGGTGAGCCCGCAGAAGTACGAGACAAGCCGGGAACGGGCTTTGGCTACGGCATCGGCGTTCGTGTTCAGTCACCTCTTGGCCCCATTCGGGTTGACTATGGCATCAACGACGATGGCGATGGTCGGATTCATTTCGGCATCGGCGAACGATTCTAAACACCTTCCCAAACCCCATTTTTATAGCTATAGCCGGCAGTTATAGGACATTGTTGTGGCCTCGCCACAACAATGTCCTAAATGAGCTGACTACATCTATAGTTCATGGTTTGGGAATTCAAAACTCTGAGGTACTGTTCAGATGGAATGGAAGAGCGAGCAGTTCTGTTCGCTCTAGAGTTATTCATCTGAGCCGACTATTATGCGAACGATCGCCAACATCAATGCCAAAATCCAGGATCAGAAAGCGGTCATTTGGACGGTTGAAGAGGTCAAACAGCGAGTTCCTGAATTAGGCGTTGCTGAGGTGGCGCGACAGGTAGATGTAGTGACCACTGGCACCTTCGAACCGATGGAGTCATCTGGAGCCGTGATCAATCTGGGGCATACCGATCCTCCAATCAAAATTCGCCAGTGCTGGCTCGATGGAGTGCCTGCCTATGCTGGATTTGGAGCCGTCGATTTGTATCTAGGGGCGACCCAGATGGCCGAGGCCGTCAGCGGAGAAGGGGCTGAATCAGACGACTTGCGCGATCGCGGCGGCGGTCATGTCATCTCTGATTTGATCGCGGGTAAGTCGATCCACTTACGAGCCATTGGGCAAGTCACCGACTGCTATCCGCGTTCATCTTTTGAAACGACCCTGACCCGCGACACCATCAACCAGTTTTATCTGTTCAATCCGCGCAATCTTTATCAAAACTTTGTCGTAGGCGTCAATGGCGGCGATCGCCCCCTCTATACTTATTTGGGCCCACTCCTGCCCCGTCTTGGCAATGCGATCTATTCCAATCCTGGGGCAATTTCACCTCTGTGGAATGATCCAGGACTACAGCTCATCGGCATTGGCACTCGGATTTTTCTGGGCGGAGGAGAAGGCTATGTGGCCTGGGAAGGAACCCAGCATTTTCCACTGCAAAAGCGTTTACCTAACAGCACCCCTATCGGGCCAGCCGCGACCCTAGCGCTGATTGGAGATGCAAAAAAAATGGATACTCGTTGGATCAAAGGGTGCTATCTGCGGGGATATGGGCCGTCTTTAATGCTGGGGGTTGGTGTGCCGCTGCCTGTTCTTCACGAAGAGGTGATCTTGCGCTGTTCGGTGATGGATGAAGACATCGTAGCTCCAGTAGTCGATTTCTCAATTCCTCGACGCGTTCGTCCGACGTTTGGCTTGGTCAGCTATGCTCAGCTGAAGTCGGGCCGCATCACCATCGACACCCGAACAGTTCGCACCGCCCCTCTCGCTAGCATCTATCTTGCCAATCAAGTGGCTCTTGAACTCAAACATCGGATTGAGGCAGGCCAATTTTTTCTGAGCGAACCTGTCGCGCCCCTTCCCATGGATCGAGCATTTTTGGCACAAGATCAGTGGCCTGGACGAGTTAATCTACAGTAGGGGCAGCCCCAAACGGGCGATCGCCCTGTTTTAGCAATACCAGCACTTTCCAAAGCTCTAGGGTGTGTAGCCAGCCAACAAATCCTGCATACAGACAGACGTCTCGAGTCGAAACCAGATAAACATAATGAATGCCAAAGTCATTTTTCCACAGACGTAGGGTTCGACCGTCTTCAAAGGTGTGCCAGATCCTAGCCTGTTCAAGGTTACGTGGATGGCTGTCCGTGATACCAGGAATAGCTCTCACCTGCTGAATGACAAAGTCAGGGGCGATCGCCGCTCCCACAGAATCATCTCGCCAAAACTGATGAATCAGCCTCACCACTTCAGGATGAGTCTTGAGACGGGCATGGTCTATATCAGGCAAACACACGAAGCGAGCATGGGAAACAAAAGTAGACATGACCGGAATGGTGCCATCACGACCTCCGTCAATATCGCCCGCAATCACCAGTGTTGGAATCCGAGCCGCAATTGATTCGGCCATCGCCCGCCGATTAGTTCCTAGATCAGTCGCAATGCCAATTCCCCACCCCAGCGGATCTAGAAGACGACCCAAGTCGGCTCCGCCCACAGGCGATGCTACCAGCACGAGAGAATGCACCCGACTCCACCATTCTGGATGACGGTGCAGCACCTCCAGCCAAATCAATCCGCCCATAGAATGACCGACGATTCTCCAGGGACGATGGGGATAGGCTGCGGCAGTTTGAATGGCGATCGCCTCCACTCTTTGAATCAGCGGCTCAATCCGCAACCAAGTCGGAACGTATCCCAAATCTGGCGCACTGTAGGGATGTTTGTTCCTTGTGAGCCGATTTGCCAAGATGACCATATCTTTGTTTCCGTCTGCCCAACCATGCTGGGCAAACAGATGAAAAAATGGCGTATCAGATTTTGTTGCGTTCATTCGGCCTGAGTCGCTACTAACAGAATTACGAGGTCAATTCAAGTCAATTCACCAAAGGGTAGATTGGGATGTCCAACTCCTTTTTGGCGAATAGATCCAGATTGGTTCTGGTAGCTCCAGCCTATCCACTTTCGATTCGGAGCCGCGATCATCCAAATTCCAGAATGGCCTACAGCGATACTAAATCGCTTGAAAAACTACATTCTCAAGACATACATCAAGCGACAAGCTCTCATCAGATAACGCTAAGCGAAGTTACCAACGCGAATATTTCGACGATTTAAGAGTTGCTGGTAGAGATGTTCAAGCTGTGTCACATTCTGACTGAGGGTGTAGCGATCGAGCACCCGCTGGCGTGCTTTTTGACCCAGCAGCGCGGTCAACTCAGGCTGATCTCGGCACAAGGGCAATAGCGTCCGAAGCTGAGACGTCACACGGTGAGTACTCAGCGTGATGCCAGAACCGTTTTCTAACACTTCACCATCGGCTCCAGCATTAGTAGCAATGCAGGTCATTCCACAAGCCATAGCTTCTAGTAGAGAGATTGAAAGCCCTTCGACCAAGGAAGGCAAGACAAACACGTCTGCTCCCTGCAAGATATTGATACGCTGGTGCTCATCGGCAACAAATCCCATCCATATGATGTTGGACTCAGTGCTATAGGCATGTTTTAGCGACGCTGCAAGCAGCCCATTACCGACAATCAGCAGTTTGCAATCGTTGCCCATATTACAATTGCGCCAAGCGCGTAGCAGCGCCTCTACATTTTTCTCTGGAGCAATGCGCCCCTGGTAGACAAAGAGCCGATTAGCACGCAGCTGAGCCTTCAGGTTAGAGGAACTTGGGAAATATTTTTCTGTATCGACACCGTTGGGAATCACAGCAATTTTTTTGTCGGGAATCCCCAATCGAAGCAACAAATCTCGCTGCAAAAATGAAAAAACGATCACTCGGTCGTAGTGCGAGAGACAAGGAGCATAGACCTGGTACATCAGATGCTGAGTTCCAGACGTAAGGCTAAGCCGCTTATTGTCAAAGGGAGGATGAAAGGTTGCAACCAAAGGAAGCCCAAGCTCTTCACAGATCTCTGGCAGCTTAAAATCCAGAGGAGAGAGCGTCAAAGACGCATGAACAAGATCAGGCTTTAGCTTCTGAAGCGACTCTACCAAGACTTTGCTCGACCGCAAAGAAGGAATGGTATAAATCTGAGATTTGTAGAGAAATGGAATTGGCACCTCTTGAATGTCTGGTTGGGAATGTGGGCGATCGCCCGACTTTTCTGGAGGATCAAAATGAAAAAAGCTAACTCGGTAGCCGCGATCAAGGAGTGAGTTTGTAATCTCGCGGCTGTAGGTTACATTCCCACAGAAGGGCGACTTTTTTCCAAGCCATGCAATGTGCATTCAAGTGACTACGTACCATCGTTAAGCAATGAGTAGAGACGCTAGTCGGACGGCGAAGTTGTGCGACTCGATCTCATAGGGGAACTATACCAGGTTAAGAGTCCACCAGCGAGAATGATGACTGATAGACCGCCCAAAACTGCAGACAGGCCAAACAAAGTTTCCGCAATTCCGGCTAAGGCAAGTGGCAAGCTTAAGGCAATGTTAACAGTATTGTTTTGAAGACCAAAGACTTTGCCTCTCATTTCTTCAGGAGTCTCAGACTGAATGGTTGTCTGCATCGGAATGCCGACCAGTGCGGCAAAGATTCCAAGCAAGCCAATCAAAATCAGCGTAAGCCAAAGACTCTGGGTCTGAAAAGAGAGCACGGCAAGACAGATTGACATTCCAGCTGAGCCGATGAGACTCAGGTGCGATCGCTGGAACCGTTGACCAAATTGACCCACAAGAGCCGCACCAATCGCCATACCGCCGCCTGCTGCTGCGAGCAAGAATCCAAACTGATCAGAATCGATGGTCGGAATAAGTTCTGCTAAGCGCACTGCTAAGACCGCTAGCGCAGCAAATACGGAAAACAGGATCACCAACTGAATCAAAGCAGCTCGCACCTTTTCATGGTCGCGCAAATATCGCAGACCATCCTTCATGTCCGCCCAAATGTGAGGCTGTTCCTGAGAAGACGGTTTCTGTCTTTCCTTTGGATGAATAAGCAGCAGGATGAAGCCAGCCACAACATAGCAACTGCCAACCAAAAGTTCTTTGCCGATATCGAGACTACCTAGCAGACGAGTCGCGATGATATCAGCCAGTTCTAGCAAAGGCTCGCCTAAGGCAAATCCAACAATGACCGAAGCCATCATCGTCGTTGTATAGAGGGAATTGGCAGACAGCAGGTGCTTTTTCTCAACCAACAATGGAATCACAGCTTGCTCTGCTGGAGCAAAAAACTGGGTCAGCGTTGACACTAAAAACGTAATGCTCAACAAAGCAAAAAAGCCAACAGGAAGACCATAGAGCGGTTTCCAGTCAGCGCTGAGCCAAATGAGGATTGGCAACAGAAAAACCAAACCTCCCCGGAGCAGATTCGTAGAAACCAAGACCGCTTTTTTCTGCCAGCGATCTACAAAGACTCCAGCCGCAAACCCAAACAGTACTGCGGGAATGGTAAAGACGATCATGAGCGCCGACACCCAGCCGCTGATGCTCTGACCACTGGCCTGAAAACGACTAGAAATCAGCGCAATCATCAAGACCAAATACACTTTATCCGCAATTTGAGAAAAGACCTGACCACTCCATAGCGAGAGAAAGTTGAGGTTCTTCAGAACTGGCAAAAACCCGACTTCTAGCTCTGAATTGCTGCCATTGGGTGTGACAGGTTCAGTAAAGATTGTCTTTCCATTCCTGTGATTCGTCGCTTGATCGGCTTGGGAGTTGGCTTGTTTTCCATCGGCAGCGATTTTTGGGTCGATTGTAGATGCCTTGCCTAAGCCTGTTGAGTCGTCGCTCTGATGCTCAGCTTCCATGGCTTGATTGATTGCTCGATTCGGAGGGAGGGAAGAGCGATCGCCCTGACTTTGCACATCCTTCTGATTGGCTGAAGGGTCTGACTCTGCTGATGAGCCAACCGGAGACGCCTCCTCTTCAACCGATTTCTGATGTACCTTTGACGAAACTGACGCCTGCTCGGAGGGCGTATCAGTGAAGGACGTAGAATCTAAGTCTGAATCAGAAAACGGCATTATGAACGGTTCTTGAGCTTGCATTGTAGAAAAAGAGCAATGAACAGCTCGGTCAGCTCGACGGAGCATTTCGGGAGCCCACCCTTGAAAACCTAACGGCTCGGAGATGGCAAGAGAAAACAAACTTCAATGAGCGCTGCCGACCGAATGGACTGATCGAAGTGATATTGGGCATAGTGCCTCAACACTCGCTCTAAGGAAAGCCATGTCTGGCAAGAGATAGGACGATCGCCTTCGATTTGTTCAGAAGGAGACTCTTCTATCTGCTGCGCGTCGAGACTTTGCATTGTCTCGCGCTGTTGATCGATTTGAGCAATCCACTGAAGCGCCGCAAGCTCCGCAGCCGTGAGCTGGGTCGTTAATTCTATTTTGCGGGATGATGACCGATTAATGTGAGAAACATTCGATAGATTCTTGGATAAGTCCTCTTGTGACTGGTTATGACGAGACTGAACATCGACTGGGGATAAACCTGCATAGGTAGAAGCAGGCGATCGCACAATCGCTCGATAGTCTTGCTCATCCGTCACGACTGTCATGCTCGAGTATCCGAGTTCCGTGTCAGCCCTTTCGAGGCTTTCATTGACACCCGCCTCATTCCCCTCGTCTTGCTCTGTATATAGGTTTCGAGCGAGTTTCCTATCTGAATCTGAATCCAATGAGCTTACAGCCTTGAACCCTGGACAAACTGGACGATCAGACACACCAACGTCAGTGCGGGGTTCAATCTTAGATGAAACCGGAGCCACTATGCCTCCTGCCGTCGTGTCAAACTCGACCCGCCACTGAGAATCGTTCAAATCAGGCTGAACCGCTCGCTGAGTTGCACAGCACCGAAACACTTGGGGCGCGAGTCCTCCATAAGCAAGCATGGCGTAGATAGACCGTACCAGGGTCGCTAGGGTCGCTGATGAAGGCTCCGCCTCTAACTCAGCTAAAGAGCGACATATAAGTTCATAAAGTTCGTCTTGAGGATGTTGGGAGAGAGCCTGAAATAAGGCGAGTTCGGCGAGATATTGCCCTGCCGTGAGCTTTCCTAAGTCTTTGCTGAGGTTCACAAACGATGTGATGCTGTCCGCTTGAATGACCTTATCGAGCGATCGCCCCCGAATAATCAGCAGATTGTTGACCACAAATAGACCGCTGCGTCCCCGTAGACTCGACTTGTGCTTTCGGGCTCCTGGCGCAACTGCACGAACAAGGCCAAATTCTGGGGTGAGAATGGTCAGTAGGCGATCGTTCTCTCCAAATGGAACACTCTTCAGGTTGATGCCAGTCGCAGTGTAGGTTTTGCTCATGCGATCGCGCGTTTTCTCAATAACTTCCTGCATCCAGACACTTTCTGCATTGAGAGAAAAGCCTCAAGCTTCAAACTCAGGTTCTCCTAATTGTTCAAACTGACGCACCAACTCTGGGCCTCGCGATGTGCCCAACCGGGTGGCTCCAGCCAAAATCAGCTCGGCCGCTTGTCCAGCCGTACGAATTCCCCCCGACGCTTTGATACCGAGGCGATCGCGCGTTAGCTCATACAGTAGCTTCACATCTTCAACAGTGGCTCCCCCAGTCCAACCCGTGTTGGTCTTCAAATAAGCAACGCCCGCATCCATACAGATTTCAGCAGCAAGTCGCTTTTCGGTCTCGGTGAGCAGCGACATTTCTAAAATTGCCTTGACCGTCTGCCCCGTTGCGTCAGAAATTTCAGCCAACTCTCGGTGCAATTCATCTGTCCTTCCTGATCTTAACCAACCCAGATTGATCACGACATCTAATTCTGTTGCACCGTGTTCGGTTGCTTCCTGTGCCTCATACAGTTTTACCGCCGAAGTCGTTGCCCCAGAGGGGAATCCAATCACCGTACACACAGCTGTCGGTCGATTGTGCAAAAGTTCTGCGGCCTGTTTGACATGGGTAGGGTAAACACATACTGCTGGAAAATTAAATCGCTCGGCCTCCCCACAGCAATGGACAACTTGTTCAGGCGTAGCAAACGGAGTGAGAAGTGCATGATCGATGAATTTCGCCAAGTCAATGTCTTCGATGCCAGAATATCGCGCCATTGTGCTTCTCCATAAACAGGGGAATTCTGTGAAGCCTATTCTATATCTGTAGCGATGGAAGCTCCTTGCTCGGAAATCCCTACTCTTGCCTGTAGAAATTGTCCAAAACAAAACTGCTGAGAGCTTCGACAACCAAAGACTCCTCAGCAGCTTGATCAAGGGCTATTCTACTTCTGCCCGCGACTATCTCGCTCTCGACGACGGCGATCGCGCCACTCAATCGCAGTCAAGTAGGCAACCCCTCCAGTGACCGCGACCAACAGCCCTAATGCTAACGTCGCCAAGATCCCTAGGGCTGATACATCAATGTCCATATCCAATCCCTAACATGACCTGATCTAGATTTGGCTTTGCCCAGATTTGATTCTGGAAAAAATTCAGACAAAAAGCAATTGCTTTTTGATTCTGAGTACTTTGAATAAGACCTACGCTTAACTTAGCTTAGATCCGTTTTTTTACTGAGAGTGATTGAGTCTGCTAGATAGCAATGCTGTCAGATATTTTCTGGCAGCATCTAAAAGCCGTTTCGTCCCCAGACCACCATTGAGATAGAGAATGTGAACACGACGAGTAATGAAACCCATCCTAAAGTCAGAATATCCATGCTTTAACCCGTAACTCTTGATATCAAATGGCTGAATATGAATCACTTCAACGCCTATCTATCATAATCTAAAGTGGAGCCGTCAACTGATTCGTATCAATCCTGAATCAGTGCATTGCAAAAGCGATTGCCTTGGAGTAACGACTTCATAGATTCGCTTCACCTATTGGCGATCGTCCCAATCATTACTCCCATCCCGACAGGTTCTCCCATCCTGAACACCCGCAATCGCATTCGAGTCAAAAAAGAGGTATTGGTTATGGCAAATGAGGCACATCTCTTACAACTGAAAGAAGGGGTAGACGCCTGGAATCAGTGGAGAGAGGCAACACCCGATACCCTGCCTGACTTGGAGGGAGCTAATCTCAACCAAATGTCTCTCAACTCGATCAACTTTCAGGACGTAAACCTCAACCATGCCTCGCTGATTGGAACAGAACTCGACTTTGCCAATCTTATAGAAGCCAGTCTAGTCAATGCCAACATGAGCGGCATTGATTTAAAGGATGCAGATTTATCTCGAGCTAATCTCACCCAAGCCAATCTTTTGGGAGCCTATCTGAGTGGAGCAAACTTTACCCAAGCCAATCTCAGTCATGCCACCCTACAGCGCGCCGACCTGACTGGAGCTAATCTGACTAGCGCGATCCTTGTCAAAGCTGTTTTGATTGGAAGCGATCTGAACCGCGCTGATCTGACTGGAGCAGATCTCAGTGAGGCCGACCTCAGTCGCTCTGAACTAGGACGGTCTAAACTGACCCGTGCAGACTTCACTGGCGCGATATTAAACGAGGCTCGTTTGATTGGTGCGGAAATGAGCGAAGCCGATATGACAAATGTGGACTTGAGAGGAGCCCGACTCAATCGCGCCAATCTGAGCGATACACTCTTGATTGGTGCCTGGTTTAGTGGCACGACTCTACTAGGAGCGCGCCTCAATCGTGCCACTCTCAGTGGGATCAACCTACGAGATACAAACCTCAGCGGCGCAAATTTGACCGACGCAAATCTACGAGGGGCAAATCTCAACGATGCCAACCTCAGCAATGCCACCATGCCCGATGGCACCGTTCGAGATTAGTATCCAACTCAAGGGTAGTATGCGGAACCGCAAAGGTTTGCCAAAATATGTCTTACTGGGGGACAACCTGAGCACCATGACTGCGGGGATCATCGGAACTCGGGCTAAACATTGCATCTTCCACCTCAGACTGACGTCCCGATAATCTTTGGTGAGGCAAGGTCTCGCCTTGGGACAAAGCAATCAAATTATCAGACAAAATAGTCTTAGGCTGCTCTCCTATAGCGCTAGCGATCGCCATTCCCTCTGCATCCATGAACAGAAAGTGGGGAATGCCATCTACCCGATACTTCAACATTTCGGGCAGCCACTTTGAATTATCGACATTTAGCATCACAAAATTGACGCGATCGCCATATTCGGTTCGAAGCTGCGCCATATCGTCTGCCATTGCTTGACAGCTCGTACACCAATTAGCGTAAAACTCAACCAGGCTAGGCTTTTCGTTGGTGGTCGCGACTTCATAAGATGTTGCAGACTGAGCTAAGGACGTCAGCGATTCGCTACCTGTAGCAGTTTGAGTGCCTACGAAGACTGAAGCCACCAGCACCACTGCCACCAACACGACAAGAAAATTGCGGAATCGGTTTACTAAAGAAGATGCGGGCTTCGGGGAAGATTGAGGATTGGAATTCTGTGCTTCGGAAGCGTCAGTAGCCATAGGATTACAAAGGTTATATACGAACTTTGTCTTGAAATGAGATTAAATTGAACCTGTCTGAACGAGTGTTTCGGAACGTTATTGGCTCCACCATTACAATTTATTGTAAAGAAGACACTTTATGTTTGGGGCTTGTGAAAAAACGCATTACGCTTACCTTTCCAAAACGAACGGTTCATATGCCCGTAACCTATCGGCTAGCTAAAGATTTCAATGTGGCCGCCAACATCATTCGGGCACAGGTTACACCCAATCAGGTCGGGACTCTGGTGGTCGAATTGCAAGGTGACATCGACCAAATTGATGCTGCCGTGGAATGGATGGAAACCCAAAACATTGAGGTATCTCAGGCAACCCACGAAATTTTAATCGACGAAGAGGAGTGTGTTCACTGCGGCTTGTGTACGGGAGTTTGCCCGACTCAAGCGCTTTCTCTTAATCCTGAAACCTTTCGCCTCACCTTTACGCGATCTCGTTGCATTGTCTGCGAACAGTGCATCCCAACTTGTCCTGTACAAGCTATCTCAACGAATCTATAGCCATCCAGGAACTCGTAGCTGTAGTTCGCTGTAAATTGAACAAGAGCTAGAGTCGAGAATCTGCAACCTGGCGATTTTGCACAAAACCTCGACGAGGTAGCCACTGCACCGCTCCATCCTGGTCAGTCCGATAAACCTGCGTTTTCAGGGTTCGAAGTGGATGATTTATATCCAAAACCGCTTTGTAATGAGGGGCGATCGCCGTCTGGGGAGCAATGTGTTGAAGCAGGTCTGCATCCAATTCGGTTCCAGGCCACCACAGCACGTCTGAAGACAACCACTGAGCCAGTTCGGGCTTCTCCTTCCAAAACCGATGCAATAACTCTGCTGAGCCAGAAGCAACCACCAACCAAGATTCATCTTCCACTACAAGCCGCAACACGCAGGGACTGTCGGACAAAAATTGTACTTGCTCCAACCCAAGCTGAATCTGCTGTCCGGGTTCAAACACTGCTGTTCGAAGGCGAGCCGGTTGAGACTGAGTCGCCACTGTCGTTTGGATACGCTGAGCAGATGAACGAGAGTAGAGCGTTTGAATCGGAACCGTTTGCACAATTTGCTCCCAGCCACTATCGACTGTCGCTACGGAAGGGGCGATCGCCCAAGTCAATTTTGCAATGCCTTGCTGTCGCAAAAAAGGGAGCACCGCGTATTCTGCATCCTGAACTGTGCCGTCATAGATCAGTCCTGTGTTGCCTCGATTCTGAACCACAATAGCAGGAGCACGGTCGGCCGCTAACACCGTCACCTGAACCATTTGAGTTTGGGCATATCCAACGGGGATCACGACTAGAGCAAGCGCACCAAACCCGGCTATCCACCATAGTTTGCGATGACGAGTCTGCCACCAAATCAGTCCGTAGATGCTATACAGCAAGCCCACTTGCCAGAGTGCAATCGTCCCCGTTGTCAAAACGCTGCCAGGGAGACCATTGAAGAGGTTCACCAGTGACATCAAAACCCAGAGAGCAGGAGAGAGGCTCAACGTCACAATACTCGCTAGAAAAGGCGACGCTAGGGCGATCGCTGCACATCCCATGCCGCCAAGACTCAACAGCACGACAACAGGCGTCGCGATCGCATTTAGGACGATGCTGTACGTCGGCATTGTTCCGAAGACATAGAGCTGTAGGGGAACAGTCCACACATAAGCAGCGATGGGGATCGCCACTAGGGTCGCGATTCCAGTCGGTATCCAGTCGAGCCACTTCATAAGCACCGGGGTGGTGACGAGCAATCCCAATGTTGCTAAGAAACTGAGCTGAAATCCGAGATCCCAAATCCACATCGGGTTCCAGATCAGCATGAGGGTGGCGATCGCCACTAGCAACGCTACAGGTCGGGTCTTGCGCTCCAGACTCGCTCCGACCAAAGCTGCACCGCCCATCAAAGCCGCCCGGATAATGGAGGGCTGAACCCCTGTTAGTCCGATATACAGCAGCAGAGCCGAGATTCCTATCGCTAAACGAGGCTTGGCTGGCCAGGTTTTAGCAAAAGCCAGAACTGCTCCTAACAAAAGCGAGACGTGGAATCCACTAGCCGCAATAGTATGAGCTAAACCCGCTTGATTAAACGCATCACGAATTTCGAAAGGCAAATCTACGGCATTTCGCCCCAACACCATTGCGCTCAGAAGAGAGCCTTCAGAGCTGCCCAGCGCAAGAATGAATGCGCCCACAATTCGATGTCGCAGTCGCCAAAATAGAGAGGGCGATCGCTCCTCCTGCACTTCTATCTCCTGACCACTTAGCCCTACAAATATGCCCTGCCGAGCCAGATATTGTTTGAAGTCGAAACCACCCGGATTTTGAGCAGGCTGAGGTTCATACAGTCGGCCTTTGACCTTGAGTATTTGCCCTGGATACAGCTCCACATCAGCTTTTGAGAGTGGAATCGTAACATAGAGCTTGCCTGTTGGTTGAGGGGGCTGAGCCTGTTTTTGAGATTCTGATGTCTCTGGGCTGGACTCGACTGAGTCTGACGAGTGCGGTTCGCCAGATGTCTCGACTGGGCTTTTAGATGGAGCAACTTGCTCAACCTGTAGGTCGAACTTGAGTTTTTGATTGCGTGTCAGTCGAGGCTCATTGAGCAACTTGCCCCACACCTCAATCTCTGTGTCAGCATATTTAGCTTGGAACCTGCTGATATCTGAATCGAGCGGATAAGGAACCCGCATCTCGCAGTAGAGGATGGCACAGCACCCAAATAATCCTGCAAGCAGCCACAGTCTGACCTTTGAACCGACACGCCAGTATCGAGGAGCGATCGCCGCTGTGGCTCCTGCCAAAACCAGCATGATGAGAATGCTCACGGGTAGCCCCAAAACCGTTTGGGGTAATCCCGTGAGCAACGCACCTAGAATGTAGGTCAGACAAAGGAGCAATAGTCCATTTGCCTTCATTGTTTCAATGCACCCTGATGTTGAATGATGTTGTTGAACACCTCAACTGCATTAAACTAAAGCAATTCATCAAATCAAATACGGATTCTACTCAAAAAATAGCGCCTTTCGCCGCAAGTTCAGGGATTTCTCGCTGTATCTAACGATGATTGTGACATTCCCAAGATTGCGGATTAAATTGCCAGACCTAACTTGAGCCCAAAGAGAGCGTGTAAAAACATGACGCACAGAGCAGCACTGCCTAAATAGGCATGGGCGCTACGGAATCCAGGATTCGCTTTGCCAAAGCCAAAGGTGGCGATCGCTCCATTTGCAGCCAGCAAAATTAGCACTACGGAACCTGTCCAAAAATGAGGGCTATTGAGAATCGGCTGACCCTGCATCACCAGAGATAAAAGACCTCCGGTGTATCCCAATGCAATAAAAGTCGTCATCAGAGGAGCCATGACTTTATGATCCTTTCGGCTTTTGACAACAGCTTCACCGCCTCCTAATTTACGGATGCGCCATCCGGTCAGTCCTACAAAGCTGCCCATCACAAAGACCACAATCCCCATCATGAGAGGATGCCCCCAATGGACAATAGGTTCTGGCGTTCCCAAAGAACCAAAAGCGTTGGCAATGGGTTCTAGAAATTCTCTTAATTGTTCTCCGACTTGTGACACGACTGATACGCTCCTTGCCCTAACCGCTTTGTTTGCGAAGTATTAAGCACATTGTAAAGGAACCTTTCACAGCAATCATGATCTAGCATGTTTGGGTGAAGAGACTTTGCTGAGTTCCCAAAAGCCCAGCGCCCTAGGCTTTTGAATACTGGGATCTTTGGCGTCTTTAAATCGACCTTTGAGACAAACTAGATCTGAGACATACCCATCCAATATGCGCCCGTTAATACAGCTTTATCGCCTATGCAATTTCTGACCAAACCATTCGCCAGACTGCTGATTGTTGGAGGATGTATAGGGGCGATCGCCGGCTGCACATCTCCTTCAGAAGCTCCCCCTCTAGAAAGTACCGTCAGCACTGACGCCTCTGAAACGGAACAGGCCACTAGCGTTTCTCAGAAAGAAAACGCCCAGTCTGAGCAATCCCTATTGCTTCCGCCTGCTGAAAGCCGAGTTGCTACAGAAACGTTAACTCCTCAGCCTATTCGCATTACTCCAGACGATTTGCCGCCTCCTTTTGCGACTCCGAGTGCTTCAATGTCACCTTCCGTCATTGACATTCCCGAAAATCCGGTACTCCAGGTTCCAGAAGGATTTACGGTCAACGTGTTTGCAGAAGATCTGGATCGTCCTCGCTGGCTAGCTCTAACGCCCACAGGAGACGTGCTCGTCACAGAAACTCGCCAAAATCGCATTCGACTGCTCAGAGACACAGACGGAGATGGAGTCGCAGACGATCGCCAAACCTTTGCCGACAGCAGCAATGGCCTCAACATCCCCTTTGGCATGGCCTTTGTCGAAAATTTCTTCTTCTTGGGCAATACCGATGCGGTACTGCGGTTCCCCTACAGTTCCAGCCAAAACCAACTTCAGGGTCGGGGCGAAAAAATTATGGCTTTGCCTGGAGGGGGGTACAACCAGCACTGGACTCGCAATGTCATTCCTAGTGCCGACGGACAGCATCTCTATGTCTCTGTGGGCTCTCGCTCTAACGTCAGCGAAGAACCACTGCCCCGCGCTTCGGTACAACAAGTGGACCTCGCAGGCTCTAATCAGACGACAGTAGCATGGGGACTGCGAAACCCAGTCGGGTTAGATATTCATCCCGAAACCGGAGAACT
This sequence comes from uncultured cyanobacterium, assembly GCA_937128595.1. GTDB lineage: Bacteria > Cyanobacteriota > Cyanobacteriia > CAKZMO01 > CAKZMO01 > CAKZMO01. The sequence goes on from CAKZMO010000185.1 coordinate 22,063, forward strand.
CTATACCACCGTCAACGAGCGAGATGGGATGGGCAACGACCTCGTCCCCGATTATCTCGCCCACCTTCAATCAGGAGAGTTCTACGGCTGGCCCTATGCATACATCAAGCCCGATTTCCTCGATCCTCGGCAGATGGCGGGCGATCGCAGCCGTAACCCTGACCTCGCGGCCCAAACCCACACTCCAGACGTCCTCTTTCAGGCTCACTCTGCCGCTTTAGGTCTCCAGTTTTACGACGGCAGCACTTTTCCAGACCGATATCAAAACGGTGCCTTTGTAGCGTTTCGTGGCTCCTGGAACCGTAACCCAGGAACAGGATACAAACTTGTGTTTGTCCCCTTTGATGAGACAGGCCGTCCCTTAGGACACTACGAAGATTTTCTGACAGGTTTTTTGCTCGATCCGGCTGGCCCCACCGCATGGGGCAGACCCGTGGGACTATTAGTGCTCCCAGATGGTAGCCTTTTGTTCACCGAGGAAATGAATCAGCGTATCTATCGAATTCAATACCATGGAGAGACCCACGAAGCCGACAGTTAGAGATGCGGATAGGGCAACGTGGCGATCGCCCATTCGCAGTAGAGAAGTCGGTCTGCTCAAAGCTATTCTTCAGAAACATTTGAAATTTGTCACGTTCTCATCAAGGGTCTCCGAAAAGTCGGTAGACTGAAGGCGTTTTGATTGATTTCGTCTTTGGCAGATATCTTCGACAAATAGACATCAAGCCTTTGAGACCCATCTTGGCTCACCTAATCGTCGAAGACAGGACAAGCCAAAAGTGTTTAAGAAACATGCACAGCGCATCCGTTTCTAGAGAATGAATTTTTTATCTCGATGATTGTGATGCCAAGTCGAATCACTCGATCAGAAAAAGCATTCGGGCAGAAAAATATTTGGGATATCCCAAGCAAGATTTGGAGGTAACGAATTTGAAGAGAATCAGCGCTAGGTCGTTTGCACATACATCAGCCAAGTCTCAACGCAGGCCATCTCGCCGCATCAGAGCCGGGTTTGTTGTTGTTTCTGCCATTGGATTCATTATGGGCTGTAGCGAAGGCAAAGTTGCTCAATGCAATCGCTTGATTGAGATTGCCAATCAAGCAGCAATGGAAGTCGAATCGGTGACGCAGTCTGCCAGTGCCGAAGATACGGAAGCTTTTCGCACCGTAGCTAGAACGGCAGATCAGGCGGCTGAAAACTTAGAATCCATTGACCTATCAGACTCTACCTTAGAAGACTTCAAACAGCGGTTCATCACGCTCTACGTTGAGACCAGTGCGGCAACCCAATCTCTTGTTGATGCAGTTGAGCAGCAAAACCCGCAGGAAGCGACAGATGCCTACAACCGCCTCCAGTCTGCGACTCAGCAAGAAGGTCCCCTAGTGGATGAAGTCAACAGCTACTGCCAAGGTGGCGAAACCTAATCGTCAAGAATGGGTTGATTCAAGGATTGATGACCTAGAGGATTACATCTGAGACTCCGTACCGGATTCGGTATTTCGGGGAGTCTCAGTTCCTCCTGGGTTGAGAAGCGATCGCCACTCTCGCAGCTGGAGCTGAGCTGGCGCAAACGCAGTCGTTTGAGGAGGAATCATCTCTGCAACAGTGATAGCGCGTCGGATATCTCGTGCAGCCTCGTTTTGAGCAATTCTTAACAGTGCTTCGCTCCACTGGTTAATATAGCGGTCGGCCTCAGAACGCTGAGGAGAATTTCGGGCAATCTGATTTGCAACTCGAATCGCTGACGCAAGGGCTGAGGGCGTTCCCAGACTCGCCGTGCTGGTTGCTTGCTGAAGCTGTGCTCGGGCTTGCTGTGCTTGAGCTGACTGGTTAATCTGCCGCCGCCAGTTGCGAATATTGGTTTGAGCTTCCTCGTAAAGTGCCCGTCCTGACCCAATCCGTTCGGCAACGGCGATCGTCTGTTGTAAATTCCCAGATTGAGCAATTTGGTTCGCTTCATTCAGGGTAGGCCGATCTTGAATTCGCTCCACCTGAGCTGTCCAGTTGCGGATCTGGCGACGGGCTTCGCTGTGCAAAGGTCGATTTTCGCCGATGCGTCGAGCCTCCGAAATCGCAGCTTGCAGTGAAAAGACATCGCCTCGGCTTGCCAATTCTTCAGCCCGATTGAGTACAGGCCGATCTTCCATTGTGTAAACTCGATTGAGCCACTCGTTGACAAGTCGCTGGGCTTCTGCAGACCGAGGATTGCTGTTCGGAACCAGCTTCGCTTCGGCGATCGCCTCCCTCAACGCTTCAACCGTTCCAGGAGCAGCCATTGCCCGTGCCGTGTCAAGCCGCCGCAAATCTTGGACTTCAAGCTGCCAACGACGAGCAAGCTGCTGAGCTTTGTTGTAGAGCGGACGACTAGGAGGCAACCCGTCCGCCAGAATGATCGCGGATTCTAAGTCCGAAACTGTCCCAGATTGAGCCCGCTTAACTGCGATCGCTAACTCTCGCAAATCATCGGCCTGAGCCTGATATTCAGTACTTGGCGGCAACCGATCCGCAATTTTGGAAACACTATCGACTTCACCTCGATCGAGGGCAGCTTTGCCTTGCTCCAACACGTCATCCCAAAGTTCAACTAGGAGCCGTCGAGCAGCAGTATAAAGGAGGCTATCTTCTTCAATCGTTTCGACCTTCTCGATGGCCTCCAGCAAGTTGTTCAGTCCTCCCCGTTGAGATAGACTTCGAGCCTCTGCCAGCCTTGCGCTAATTTCACGAGAGGTCTCAATCAAGTCATTGAGCTGTTTGTGTTTGACAGTAGCCCAATACTCGTTGCCAATATCGAGCAGTCCCACAGCAATGGAAAAGGCTTTTCGCATGTCATCAGATTTAATTGCCGATTCTGCCTCCGCATACATGTCTTCCGCCTTAGACCAAACAGACTGCCACTGATCAATGCGGTCTTCGACCTGCTCGTGTGCCGCTCCCTGAACGGGAATTTTCTCTGCCATTTCTACGGCATTTCCCAGTTCACCCCGCTGAAATTCGGCTTCAGCGAGTTCGAGAATCTGAAAAGACCAGTCATCGATTAATGCATCCGCATCAGGACGCATCGGGTGGTCAGACGGCAAGCCATCGACGAGGTCAATTGCCGTCAGCAAGTCATCCACGGTCTTCTTGTTGGCTGCTAATTCTGCACAGTAAACTCGCAGGGAAGCAGAAGCCGTTGGCCAGAAAATCGAAGGACAGTTTGGCAGCGCTGGAATTTTGTAGAGCAGCGCAAACGAAAATCCTGAGACTCCCCCCAAGACGGCGATCGCAAAAGTAGTCCAAAAGATCCAGCTTTTGAAAATACCACCCTTCTTGCGAGGCGGTGGGGAATCGGGTTTTAGGTCGTCGTGATGACGCGGCTGAGTCGATGCCGGACTGCCACCGGAAGCTTTGCCAGAAACGCCCATCGATGCCGCGTAGGCGTATGGGTCGGTAGGCACCTTGGGCTGAGGATACTTGGGGCTGAAAAACCCCTCTTCACTCGATGGCTGAGACTGGCGATTGGAGGAGCGCGATTGCGGCTTGCCGTCCGTCTTCCGTTGAAAAGCGCGTCCTCGTTTTTGAGGAGGACGCGACGACGAACGCCGCGAACGCTTTGAGAATCCACGCTGATCAGCCATATTATCTCGTTCGGAATTCATTGCAATAGAGCTAGCAACGGACGCCAGCGCGTTTCAGAAACACAGGATAGAGCTCCCCATAGCCTACCAATTACCCAGGCAATATAACACCATGCAAGAATTTACGCCTAGATCCTGACATATTGAGACAGGTTGATGCAGGAGATTTTCAAGTATAGCTACAGCCATTAGCCTTAGGACGTTTTTGTGTCCGCGCAGTGCGCGGACACAAAAACGTCTATGTCCTAAATAAGCTGACTACAGCTATGTGGTGCTACGCGCTGATATAAAACCAATAGTTGATGGAGAAGCCGCGCGGTGCGCGGCTTCTCCATCAATATCTGTCCTAACCTATCTGCGCACTGCTATATCACCCAAGAAAAAAAGTGCAGGAGACTTTATCTTACTCAGGTTGCTAAGAACACTGCCAAAGATTGAGGAGGCGATCGCTTCCTCCAGAAATGAGCATGCGTCCGTTGGGAGTAAACGCCAGCGCCCGAATTGGTTGCTGATGTCGAGTTATGGGTACACCCAGTCGTTTTCGCTTCGAAACGTTCCACATCGTAATAGTCATTCCAGATGCCGTAGCTAGAATTTGACCATCGGGACTAAAGGCGATCGCCGTTAACGAACTTGCTTGGCGTGTCGCAATGGCGATCGATTTTTTGCGCGCCAGGTTAGTTAGCTCCACGGTTGAGCCTTCCGCCTGAGCTAAAAGCGTACCCTCAGGACTAAACTGAACCACAGTCATCCCTTCAAGCTGCCGGTTGTTCTGCCAGATCGAGCGGCGGCTAGAAATATTCCACAAATCGACTGTGCCGTTGAGGCTACCCAAGGCAAGGGTGCGTCCATCAGGATGGAATGACATAGAACGGATAGAGCGAAATTGGGTGGGCAATGAGTGCATCAAGCTGCCCGATTGGGTGGCCCAAAGCTGCAGTGTTGTTCCTGTGGCACTGGCCAAAATCGGCTTTTGCGAGCTGAACGCAAGAGCTTGAATGGTATCAGGCTGACGGGGCAGCGTGTGCAGCAGATCTCCGTCGGGTAGAGACCAGAGACGGATTTGGCGATCGTAGCCACCACTCGCTAAAAGCATTCCGTCTGGACTGATGGCGATCGCCGTGAGCCGCCCATTGTGTCCCTGCAAAGATTGAATCAACCGACCATCTGGCAAGCTCCAAAGCTTCACTAAACAATCGTAACTGGCACTCGCCAACAAGCTATTGGAAGGATGAACGGCGATCGCACGCACCTGATCAGTATGCTCTCTGAGCATCATTTTCCAGGCAGGCGTTGCCCACAATGCAGGCGTTACCGGAGCAGGTAAAGGCGGCCAAGGTGCAGGTTCAAACTTAGGTTTCTCAGGAACCGGAGCAACAGTATCCGGCAAGCTTAAGATGATGCCTTCACCGTAAAGCTGCTGAATGATGAGCTTAGCCGTGCGAGGCCGATTGCCCGGAAACGGCTCCATCAAATCTTCTAGTACTCGCACCAGAGATGGCGAGATATGTGCCGCAAACTCTCGCCACACCAGCCGATTGCTCTGCTCATCGATAGACAAGCCCATAGGATGGATGCCTGTCATCAAGTGAACAAAGGTACGACCTAAGGCAAAGAAGTCAGACTCAGGACGAGCCCGCCCTTCGGCCTGCTCGTTGGGGGTGTAGCCCGCCGCAAAAATACGAGTTCCGGTAAGACTGCCACTGTGACCTTGCAGATAGGTTGCTGTGGCATCTCGCACTGCTCCAAAGTCAATCAGCACAAGCTGCCCCGCAGGAGTCAACATAATGTTCGAGGGCTTGATGTCACGGTGAATCAACCCTTGCTGGTGAATTACATCTAGAATCGCAAGCAGCTGAACTAGCCACTTGACCGCTAAAAGCTCATCTACAGGCTGATTGTTGCGCCGCCTGAGCCACTGGTCGAGAGAGACCCCCTCGATATATTCCATGACTAAGCAGTGGAGAGGGGTGGTAATGTCATCAGGCCACGTAAAATAGCTGTCTTGCTCGACTTTAGGAATACCCGGATGGTCGAGACGACTGAGAACACGGGCTTCTCGCTGAAACAGATCAATGGACTTGCGCTGGCTACCTGGATCGTAAAAGCGTCCTAGATTCAGAACCTTTAAGACTTTCGTCGTAGGCTTACCGTTGGGACGCAGAGCCGCTTCATCCGCGACCTCGAAGGTTTCTCCAAAGCCACCTGAACTGAGCGATCGCCGAACTCGATAGCGGTCGTGTAGCAGAATCCCTGATTCAATTAAAGATGCTGATTCCTGCCCCCAGGCGGTCACGACGGTACTCCTAGCTAACTGGGTTCACTTCTATAATGTGATTCAAATTGTGATGCAAAATTGCATGAGATCCGAAGCTAAGTCAGAGTTGGGAACAGATACACATCTATACTCCCAGGAATAACAGACCTCGAAATGATGCCGATCATCTAAGAACGCTCAGAAATAGTAGCATTCCAGCTTGAGATCCTAGACAATATTGATCACACATCATCACTTCAATAGATCCATTACCGCTGGAACTCATTTCAGACTAGAGTTAGCTTAATTTTACTCATTAGCAAACGTTGTAGCGATCGAGCAAGCCCTATGAAACATTATTTTCTACTTGCTTAGAAGTATCATTTGCAACGGGTGGCGCTAGTAAAATCCGAATATTGCGCTCAGCGTAGCCCACAATCTCAGAAGGTTGATTATGCACCTCTTCTAGGAGCTGTTTTAGTCCCGCTTCCACCTGGGTTGGATGCACCATGCTGTAGAGGCGATCGCGCACCCGATTGAGAATCAGTCGAACTTGAATCGGCAGCATGTCGTCATCCGTGCCACGATCGCTGACAAGTGCATGACTCCGAAGTAGGTTGAGATTGTCAGAGTGCGGTGGCTGAATCAGTTGCGCCAATTCACGACAAGTGCGTTCGATAAATTGCGTCGTCACAAATTTCATCACCACAGGCTGGAGCGTAAAAATGGTCTCGCCGCCATCTGCAATTGCATCTTTTTCGATGAGCGATCGCCGCTGAAGTGACTGAAGCGCTCCTAACAACTCTGTTAGTGATACTGACCGCCACAGGTTTTGCCTCAGTTCAGCCAGTGAAATGGGCTGACAGGCGATCGCCAACCAATACATCACTTCTCTCTCTAGCTTAGAGAGGCGACCAATTTGCTGAGCAAGCAATTCCGACACCACGTCTGACACGAACACCGTGCTCTGACTCATGAATTGAATGATGTCGCCACCAAAGAACTCTCGAACAATCTTAGAAACTACCTTCAGAGCTGATGGGTTTCCCCGATAGCGCTGAATCAACGCATCAAATGCGCTTCCCTGGCTAGACAATCCTGAGTTCTCTAGAATGGCTTTACCATCTGAGACGGAAACACCTTGAAGGCGGAGTTCTCGAACAGGTTCTCCTGTTCCAGCCATCGCGGCAATTTCACGGGGTTGCTCGCGGCTAATAATAACGAGACAACTTTGATGACGTTCGCTTCCAATGCGACGCAGCAAAGCTCCATAGCCCTGATATTGCTCACGATATTGGCCTGCCAATTGTTCCTCTTGCAACACCGTCTCTACGTCGTCCAGCAACAGTAAGCAGCGGCGATCGCGCAATTCGTCCAACAGCTGTGACAAGAGCTGATCCAGCCTACTTCCACTTGCTGACGACTCCTCTTCTGCGGACAAAGAATTTGGCTGGGACGATTCTGTAGACTCCGTACCTGTAACTCTATCCGTTTCGTCTGCTGAGTCCTTTGAAGTGTGAAGAAATTCAAGCAGTTCGGCCAACAATTCTTCGACAGGTGGCGCGCTCTGTAGAGAACGGTAGAACAAAGTCTGAAACTGAGACTGCACCTGTTCGGCAGCTTTGACCATAAGCGATGTTTTGCCCATTCCCGCCATGCCCAACACGCCTACGAGACGACAGCTTTTATCAACCATCCAGTTACTCAGAGTACTCAGTTCTGACGATCGCCCACAGAACCCTAAAACTTCAGGCGCTTCTCCCCAATCTTGATGGCGGCTATCGGTCGAGATGTTGTCGCGCACAACGATCGTTTGCCAATCCAGTCCCAAAGCTTCGCAATAAGCCTTAAACGCTGAGGCTCGAATAGGATGGCGACCCGCCAAAAACCGCTTCCAAGTACCACTCGATATGCCGTTGGCATAAGGCCCCCCTGGAAAGCAAGAATAGGTTGGGTCTAGAATTCTGCTGGCTTCGATGAGGCAAGTGTCATCGTCGTCAGTGCTCCAGCCCCAACCCTTCTCTCGTCTGGTCTGTCGCACTCGCTCCAGGCCAATTGGCGAAGCAATTAAGGTTGGCATAGCTCACCCCTGCGTCTCTAAAGCAATTGTCACCCAGAATGCCCGAAAACGGCGAGTGCAGCGCCACACATCAAATTCAAACATAGTCGAGGAAAAACTTAACATATGACGCTTGGGCATGTAGGATTTAGCGCGTAAATAACCAGGGATAGAGCGGCAAAGATATACGAAAGTCAACTCAGTTATATGCTTCGCGTACCTAGATCCTGTGCAGGCAAGAAAATCTTCGGTACTTTTGGCAATGATGTGGCGATCGCCTACTCCATTTTTTCTACTCTGACCCGTACTCAACCATACCCTTTCAACTTATCGAACTGTGCATGGATATCTTGAATTTTTGGGATTTTCTTGATCACGCCTCGCATTGAGAACTCTCGATTTCACAAAGCTTGCATCGTAGCCCAAAGACCATCATTGAAAGCACCCAAACGACAGACAATCAAGCAACTGTGTTGTCAAGATCAGTAATGGATCAGCCTTGTTCTAACACAAAATATTGATTCTGGGTTCAACTTGGGTTGACACGCCACCTGAGTTAACAGCTTTTACGCGATTTCAGGCAGTTATCCGACCCCGTTTATTTAACCCTAACGCGCGCTCAAAATCAGGAAAGCCTCGCTATTGTTCACGAAAGATGTAAGAATAAAATAAAATTTGTTTTGAGAGTAAAATTTCTGGTGTTTTTGCGATCTTCGGCATTTCGACTCCAGCGTTTATGGGATAGTCTTCAATCTCTCGTGGGAACGGCGATCGCCAAATCCAACCCTGATCTTAAGCTGATCTGGATTTTTTAGGCCAAAACCCTGATGCTTAGATCAGCAGGAGCACTTTCCAAGACAGTCGTAAGCAGATTTCCAAGCGATTAGCGCGATCGCCAAAGCAGGAAAGTATTGGACTTATCTAACGTGGGGCTTTTTGTCACATTAGGTTCAAGTTGGAGTGTCATCACCATGAGTTTGCTAAAAATCGGGTCTAATCGAGCTGTTGTCGATCAGAGCATCGGCCCTGACAGCGCAGGTCGAGTAAAGTTTCAAGCAACATGGTGGCCTGCACGGTGCAATCGTGGAGTGCTGCTCAATCCAGGCGACGAAGTGTTGGTCGTCGGGGTCAACAACATCACGCTATTAGTCGAACCCGTATTAGACATGATGTAAGAAGATTTGGGAGTCTCCATCTTTGTTGAAGGATTGCCCTGGATTCCCGAATCAAAGCAACTCTATCTAATGTTGGATTGCCTTGATAGTTGCGTTCATTTTTCTAGGTTTCGCTTATTCCTGTTTGTCTTCCGTTCTGAAAATCGTCACTACCTTCCACTCAATGCTAGTCAGAATCAAGGCTCGTAGCCGGAGTCGGTTCGAACCGACTTAAGCCAAGAGTCCTCTTTCTGATTCAATCCGTGTTTGTCTGGATGATCCTGAAAAACGTCACTCAAACCTTCTGAATGTTGAATTCAGCTAGGCATGAAAACTGGAGACGTGAAGATGAATGGAATAGGCGATCGATACCCAGGTTCTCTAATCTTTTGTGATTGGTGACCTGGGTATCGAGCTATCTAGCTGGGCACATAAAGCCCTATGCGATAACTGCTCACATGCTGACTGCTGACATTTCGGCAGCCGGCCAGACGATATGCACATCAGCCCACAGCAGTTGATTTGCAGTTGAAAGTTCGAACTTGGACATAGCAGACAATTGCGACAGAAGAACTTAGTTGCCATTCTCTATCCATGCTTTAAGTTCCTGTGCAGGGAGCGGCGGACTATAAAAATAGCCCTGCATGATATGACAGCCATGTTTCTTCAGTTCAACGAGCTGGTTCTCGGCCTCAATGCCTTTCGCAACAACTTTGAGCTTGAGGTTTTGTGCCATCGCGATCACAGTCTCAGTCAGAATGGCTTCTTCGTCATCTTCAGCGATATCATCAATGAAGGATTTGTCGAGCTTGAGCTGATGAATAGGCAATCTCTTGAGGTGTTTAAGCGGCATACAGCGCATCCCAAAACCATCAATGGCGATGCAAACCCCTGCGGCAGCAAGATCGCTTAAGATTTGAGCGATCGCCTCAAAATCCAGGTTCATCAAGCAAGATTCGCTGATATCGAGCACCAACTGTTTTGAGTCAAGCTTGCTGTCGCGGACAGACTGGAGAACGACTGAGGTAAAGTTTTCGCTCTGAATTTGCTGCGCCCAAAGATTTACCGATACTTGGAGCGGAATCAGCGTGAGCGATCGCCAAGCTTGTACTTGAGCACAAGCCTGTTTCAGAACCCAGTCTCCCAATGTTGGCAGCAAATTTGCCCGCTCTGCGATAGGAATAAATGTTTCGGGCAACAGCAAACCCTGAGTAGGATGCTGCCAACGCAACAGTGCTTCTACACCCACCATGCGCTCAGATACGAGGTTGATTTGAGGTTGGTAATACAGCTCAAGCTGACCGCGTTCAACTGCGTGGATGAGGTCTTGCTGCAGCTCTTGTCGCTGAGTATAGGCTGCACCCAACTCAGGAGAATATATACAGAAAAAGGACTTTTGCTCTTCGACACAAGATTCCATCGCGATCTGAGCATTTTGAAGCAATGCAGATGGAGTATTGCCATGTTCGGGTGAAAAGGATAGACCGACTCGCACTGACAAGGTACGAAGTTGACGAGCCTGTTCATAGGGAGGCGAAAGGACACTTAGGAGGCTTTGTAGCTTAGCAAGAACATCTTCCATGACCAGCGCATTAGAGACCACCACCCCAAACTCGTCGTTACTCAAACGAGCAATAATGCTGTCAGTGGAGGTTTCTTGAAGTCGGAGGAATTGGTTGAGACGATCTGCGACTTGCTGAACAATAACGTCGTCTAGAGGCTGATCCGGCTGAATTGGGGCGTTCGACGGAGCGACATGAATACGCATCATCGCAATGATAGATTCAGGTTCGCTTTGCTTCTGATCTAGCAGCTCCCTCAGACGTTGGTGCAACAGAATCAGATTGGGCAAGTTGGTTAGTGGATCGTAAAAGGCCAGATGATTCAGGTTTTCTGCTGCGCGCTTCATCTCGGTTTTGTACGGGTTGGCGATCGCCTCTTGTCTAGCGAGACGGGCACTCACAGCATCCATCAACTCTGCACTTGTAAAAGGCTTAGTCAGATAGTCATCTGCTCCTAAATTCATGCCTTGCCTGACATCGGGCTTGTCTACCTTCGCGCTTAGAAAAATAAACGGAGTAAACGCGGTCTTAGAATCAAGTCGGAGAGCCTCAAGCACCTCGTATCCATTACACTTAGGCATCATGATGTCGCAAATGACTAAGTCAGGTAAGTAGTGCTTTGCCATTTCGATGCCTTCTTCCCCGTCACCCGCATCAATGACCTGAATTCCCTGATGCTTGAGGATTTTCGCAATATTGTTTCGAATGCCTTTCTCATCTTCGATTACAAGAACTGTTTTCATGAGTTATGTGCTAGATCTCGAGTTTTGACGGTGCTTAAGTAAGGAGATGTGAAAGTAAATGAGTGACGTTCTGAAAGACTATTTTAGCCTGTTCATACAAGTCGGCTCTATGTTAAGTAGGTAGCCATCAGTAAACGATGCTATCTGGGGGTGGGCTCTCGTTCGTTTTAGTTTTGACCCCACACTTATGAGTAAGCAATCGATTTAACCCTGATTGAGAAACAAGAACGGAGAATATTTGGCAAAAAAATTAAGCTCCGTCGCGGCGGTCTTGAGATAGTGAATTGCGTCCTGCCTATCAAAGTAGTGCTGCCTGAAAGACGCTCCGCTTGTTGACTTCACCTACCGCGAGATCTCGGACTCCATAGGAATGCATTTATCGTTTATTACAAACGCATCAAAACTTAAATCAATTTAGGGCTTACTCTCGTCAGGGGTAGATGTAGAATCCCAAACAAATTTAAGGTCTCTGACTAGACACGCTGTGTAAATGAACTGCACTCTCAACTAGCAATTCAAAGTTTTCAACGATTCAGCAGAAACCAAGGCCAGCGTGTGCTCTTTGGGAACATACCCAAATACAAAACAAGAAACCAATGTATAGCTACAGCCAGGAGACTTTCGCAGCTGCGCGCCGCGCGGCCACGAAAATGTCTATGTCCTAAATAAGCTGACTACAGCTATAGTTCTCAGTTATCTAAAATATGCTGAAAATAAATCGGTGGCGGCTCAATGTTAGTAAGAAGAATCGAGCTCTCCCTTACTTAAATCTTTGTAGCCAACGTATTGATATTTGCACCTATTTAGAGTATGCCCCGAAGAAGAATATCTCTTCAGTTTTGTACTCAGCATAATGGCTCAACTTGAGAGCATTCAATCTTCCTAAGTCATGAGAAAGCAGAATAAAGTCTGTCGTCACAAAGCAGCGATCGCCCCAGTAGCGCGTCCCCCTTTGTGATATAGCATTAATTAGCGACCGAAGTATCTGCATTGGAAAAGCTCTGACGCAAAGGGAGCGTAATAGTAATGCATGTTCCTTTACCGGAGTCGCTTTCCACTTTGATTGTGCCGTGATGCAAATCGACACTTTTCTTCACGATCGCCAGTCCTAACCCGGTGCCTTGAATAGCGCCAACATTACTGCCTCGGTGAAAAAACTCAAATAGCCGTGTTTGGTCATCTAGAGGTATACCGATTCCCTCATCTCGAATCTGCAGAATACAAGTGCCATCTTCATAGGTGAGGTTGCATTCGACACGACTGTGGGGCTCAGAATATTTCACCGCATTTGACAGCAAATTATTGAGCATCTGTCGTAGCAGTTTGGAGTCGAGAAACGCAGGTCTTGGAGTTCCGCTCTGAGTAAACGTGACCACATGACTTTTGCCGAAACTTCGCTGAGCCTGAATGACCGTGTCTTTGCAGAATGTATCAAGCTCAAGCTCAATATATTCTATTTCAAGGCGATCGCGCTCGGCTCTTCCAATAAATAGAACATCGTCAAGCAGACGGGTCATATGCTGAATCGACTCATACACCTGCTGAAATAACTCCTTTTCTTCCTCCTCAGAATTCTTGAAGTAATCGAGAATTTCGACAGATGACATGATTGTTGTCAGGGGAGTTCGAAACTCATGAGATGTCGTTGAAATAAACCGCGATTTCAGGTCACTCAACTCTCGTTCTTTCGCTAGCGCTTTGAGAATTTCTTCTTCCAGCTGCTTGCGCTCGGTAACGTCTCTCTGAATAGCCATCCAATGGGTCGTATGTCCAGAGGCATCCGTGATCGGAACAATTACCGTATCGACCCAGAATTCTGATCGATCTTTTCGATAGTTGATCAGCTCTACTTTTGCGGTCGTCCACCGTTCTAACGCATCACGAATAATATCGAGGGACTTTCGATTAGTTTTTGGCCCCTGTAGCAGGCGCGGAGATTTTCCCAAAACCTCATCGAGATGGTAGCCCGTGTTGCGAGTAAACGCAGGATTGACGTAAACGATGCGCGGTCCAGGTTCTGAAAGGGGTTCCGTTTCGGTGATGATAATGGAATCATTGGCGTTGGTTACCACCGACTCCAGAAGTCTAAGTCGGTCTTCGACCTGTTTGCGAGATGTGATATCCATCAAGACCCCATCCCAGAGGGAACTGCCATCGAGACGACGCTGAGGTTGGGCGATCGCCTGAATCCACTTGAGGTCACCAGACTTGAGAAGAATTCGGCCTTCCCACAACCAAGGAGCTAGAGAATGCGCTGACCGAGATAGAGAACTGTAAAACGTCTGAAGATCATCTTCAAAAATGCATTCAAAAACAGACGCCGCAGAAGCGCTAATTTCCTCAGCCTCCATCTCGAAGATATCGCGACAGCCTGGACTGACATATGAAAAAGAGAACTGGCGTTGGCTTGCCTGGGCGTAGTCCGTATCGCCCTGCAACTGAGTCAGTCGAAAAATCATTCCCGGCACATTCGCAACCAGGTTTTGAAATTGAACTTTGCTGTCTCGCAAAGCCGCTTGAGCATCTTTTTGCTCAGAAATTTTTTCAATGATGCCTAAGATTAAGCATGGACAGCGAGACTCATCCCGCACGGTTGCCGTCGTCAGTTTGATCCAGAGATGCGTCCCATCCTTCCGCAAACATCGCCGCTCAATGGAATATTGCTCTTGATTTCCATCAATTAAGGCTTGAAAGTTAGCGACATCTTGCGTCAGATCTTCCGCCAGAGTGAAGTGGAATAGAGTCTTGCAAAGAAGCTCGGCTTGGCTGTAGCCCAGCATAGTTTCAAGGGCAGTGTTGGCTTCGAGAATACGACCGCAAGGATCAAGAGTCACAATGCCTACGGAAGCATTTTCGAAAATTGCCTGAAATCGAGCTTCGCGAGCAACCCCTGCAATTCGTTGGGCAGATACAAGCGACTCCGATGAGAGTGACATGTCCGAAGGATCTGGTTCAGTTGCATCGGATGATACAAGATATTGCTGGCTCTCTAAAGCTTGATTTGTACGTTCTAGATAGGAATGAAGCTTTTGCTCATGGGAAATATCTTCGACAATACCTTCGTAATAGAGAGGAGTATTGTGGCGATCGCACACCAACCGTCCGCTTTCTGACACCCACAGCATTTGCCCATCGGGTCGTTGTATTTGGGTTCTAAAATGGCGTACTTTTCCTTCTTCTTTAAGCTGAGAGAGAAAGGTCTGCCAAGCATTCGGCTGAACGTAATGGACTATTACTTCGTCAGAAGACGGCGAACGGGTTGAAGCCTGAATGAGTTCGCCAATACTGAGATATCCGTAAAGATGAGCGGCGGCAGCATTAGCGGCTGTGATGCGGCCATCTAGATCTTTTTGCACCACACCAATGGGCAGATAGTCTAAGACGGAATCGCTAGACAGGAACTCAGGAGCCGTATCTAGAGCCGTCTGGGGCGGTTGAGATTGTTCTAAAGGAATGCGCGGTGCTGGATTGTCAGCAGAGCTTTCACAAGGTTGCCACAAACACCAGATTTGCTCAGTCTGGTGAGGCGTATTGTGATAGTCAAGAATGCCTGTCGCTGGTGTCAGCCGTCCGGATCGAGAAACGAGAGTCACGTCGATAGGAGCAACAGCTTTACCCGCCTGAAGCGATTGCAAGGCGTTGATCAGGCGATCGCGACTTTCTGGATGGACAACATCGAGCCACTGAAGGTGCAGTGCCTCATCAGCAGAATATCCTAATACTTTTTGCCATGTGTCGTTTACATAGAGGACTTCCCCGGAAGGAACCACGACTTGAACCAAGTCATGAACTTGGTCTAACAGTCGTTTTAGGGGTAAGTCGAGGCGTCCGGTCTGTGGCTTCTGCATCTGCGAAAAATATCTCAGTAAGACGCGAGGCTCAAACAAACTGTGAAGACTCGCTTCTTTTAACGCTTCGTCAAATCGCACCCACACTAAAAGCTGTCATAGCAAAAATTGTGGTGGTGGCAGCAATCGCTAAAGCGGCTTGATTGAGCAGTTTGATTAAGCAGTTTAACTAATTCGTTACGCTCTTTTGCACTCAGCAATATTCTACCTTTGATATAGAATTCCCAATTCTTTGGATAAAGTCCTGTGAATGTTTTTTACCTAGAGACACAAAGCTTTGCACCGTAAGCATCAAGTGCGATCGCAGCCCGCTCCTCCTCTCATCTAGCACTTCACAAGCGATTTAGTATCGCTATACAACAGTGAAATCGGCGTTGCACATTCGAAGAATGATTTTGGTAGGGGCATCGCAATGCGATGCCC
>CAKZMO010000186.1 GCA_937128595.1 uncultured cyanobacterium
GAAACACATTAAACAAAGCTGCATGTGAGCTGTCTACACCATTTTGCTGATCCCAGGTGTTCATCCAATCACGGAGACGCAGTAAATTTTCGTCCGGCAGAGTTAAGTCATTTAATGCGGGCATCAAGAATTCAGCAGCGGGATGCTGAGTATCCGCAAGAATATTAGTGAAGGATTTTATTGTGTGTTCGGCAGTATTTTGTATCAATGTCTCCAGACGATCCGCACGGAAACCATAATCGTAGAAGTAAGCGATTGTGTGGGGAAATGCATCAGCATCAACCATCGCATTGTTTGCCGAAAGAATGTATCCTTTTGCTGGATTAAACAAACGTGGTAACTCCGCTGGGTCAACGTAACCTTGCCAATCGTAGAGGTTTGTATTCCCATCTACGGGTAATTTACCATCATGTTCATCCGCTCGGACGGGCACTCGCCCACTCAGCAAATAACCGATGTTGCCATCAGTATCAGCATACAATACGTTTAACCCAGGTGCATCGAATAGCTCAAATGCCGCTTGGAAAGTTGCCCAGTCAGTTGCTTGGTTAGCAGCAAATATAGCGTCAACGGCTCGGTTACCATCGGCAACCGTCCAACGGAGCGCATACGCATGAGGAAGTACTATACCGTCAAATATATCGATGACAGGCCCAAACCGCGTATTTTTAATCGTAATCTCTACGGGGTCTGATCCAGCAACTTGCAGTGTGACCGTCTCTATATCCATATCAAGATAGTCATCATTAAATAGATACTGGTTAGGTTGCTCTGGATTGAGATCAAGTTGGTAGAGGTCAATCATATCCGTCTGGGCATTGGTGAATCCCCAAGCAACATGCTGATTGTGCCCAATAATCACACCGGGGCTGCCGGGAATACTAAACCCACTGACATCGTAAGGGCACTCAGATGTAATCTGCACACAGTGAAGGCCAATCTGATACCAGTATGATGGCATACGAATACTCATATGGGTGTCATTTGCGAGCAGAGGCATCCCGGTTTCACTACGCTCACCGCTAACGACCCACGCATTTGATCCAGTAATCTCAGTATGATATGCAAGATCTAAGCCTGCAATTGCTGCATATGCCTCATCGGTCATACTGCTGGTTTGCTCATCAGCAGGTTGGGTTCCACCCGGTTCCATCGTCACCGGATATATACCATATGGGTACGGTGGTAAGATAACATTCACAAACAACTCACCGACATCTTCCGCGATCAGACCACTTACGACTTCTGCCAACAAACTGTTCTCGTTGAATGACAAGGCCTGTAAGGATTGCAATACAAGTGAATCCCTACGTTGCCACGGCCTGACTGTATCATGGTCGTAGCCGATCAGTCCGTATTCAGGTGCAAGTTCATCCAGAGATCTTTCGGTAATCCATGCGTTGATGCCCTGTACGTAGGCGTCTAGCTTTCGGGCTGTTGGTCCTGCTACTTGGGAAGCATCACGTTCGGCGTAGCGTGGGATTTGCAGCGTGTGTATTAGGGTATCATCAGCTACTGCTTCAGTGCCAACCAATTCGGAAAGCCGCCCCATACCCGTATGACGTGACCATTCCATCTGCCACCATCGTGCTGAGGCATGTATGTAACCCTGTGCAAAGAACAGATCTTCGGCGGTATGAGCGTAGATATGTGGGACATCAAATGCATCGAAATGAATGGTAACAGTATCGGTTAGTTCGGGTAGATTGACTGTTGCTGTTTGGTTTTGGGAAACTGTGTGTGCTGGAATGGAAATTACAAACAACATGATCAACATAACAACTGCTAAGTATGTTCTGTAGAAATTTGTCAAGAATACACCTCTAAGTCAGCACACCTTTGTAAAACTGAACGCACCATTTGCATTATATCCATGTGTTAAGTTAATGAAAAGTACCATGATTAATAGCCCTAAAGTATGCTGCGATTTTACCTGTACCATGTTACAATTCATCAAATTAATTTTGAGCATACTGTCAACTCAACGATATATGACGAGGACAAACGCTTGATGGCGGATTCAGAACCAATAGAGATCAAAAATGTCATGAAAGGGCTGGACCTATATTGGTACAGCGATGGCCGTATCGTGAAATATGTGATCTCCGCTGTAAATGCAACATTACTGGATACTTGGAGTCAGGCTGTCATCGATGTTCTCAAGGAATGGCCTGATAGCCAGCCTTACCTGGCCCTGCACGATTTATCTGACCGAGGTGTGAGTATGTCCTATGCAGCACAGGTGAAATTTAATATGCTCAATCTTGCAATTCGCCCGGATGCTATTGAGAGAGTGCAGCAAATCTTAGACGAGAAGCAAGAATTTAATGCGAGAGTGGCACTGCTTTTCAATAGCTATCATTCAGGCTATGTTGGTCAGTTCATGGCGCGGCAGGGCCGCAATCCACTGCCAAGCGTTCACTACGATATGTTCTATGAGGAAGCGGGGGCATTTCAATGGTTATCTGAAGGCCTACGTGAGTCGAACGAAGAAAATGGTGGCTAATGACATTAATTGGTAGAGAGATAAAGGGATACCGAATTAAGCAATTAATCGGAGAAGGCGGTTTCGGTGCCGTTTATCTTGCCGAGCAACCCATCGTTGGGCGTACAGTCGCTATCAAGGTCATCTGGCCGGAACTTGCCAATAATATTGACTTTGTTCGCCGTTTTGAGACTGAGGCCAAAATTATCGCTTCACTCGAACATCCTCGCATTGTTCCACTGTATGATTTTTGGCGTGATGTGGATGGCGCATACATGGTGATGCGTTTGCTTCGACATGGAAATTTGCGCTCCAAGATGGACAAGCGTTGGGAACCTGAACACGTTGTCCGCCTTTTGAACCAACTTGCAAGTGCCTTAATGCTCGCACATCGCTATGGTGTAGTTCACCGGGACATTAAGCCTGAGAATATTCTACTTGATGAGGACAATAACGCCTATCTATCTGACTTTGGCATTGCTCAAATGTTTGGGAAGAAAGAGCAGGACGCTGAAATAATCGGTGGTGTCGGTTCTATTATGTATGCCGCACCTGAACAGATTGAAGATAGTGGCAGTTCACCACAGACTGATCAATACAGTATGGCAATTCTCGTATATGAATTGCTGACGGGTGAACATCCTTTTAAAGATCTCTTACCTCTACCACATAGCAAAATATATGAGCAACGCTTGACCAAAGTGTTACCCAAGATCACCCTTGTACGGCCAGATTTGCCGCCAGGGTTAAATGCTATCTTGGAACGTGCTACATCCCTTAGAGAGCGTGATCGCTACGAAGATATCATGACTTTCGCCAGAACATTTCGTGATGTGTATACGTTTAAAGCTTCTCAGCGTGCGGAGTCAAGCCTTCTCAATGATGATACGCTGTTCCGAACGCCCGACGGTACCATCCGAACCTCTGATGGCTCTCCCTACATAGACCATATCTTAGATGTTGTGCCAGAGGAAATTCAAAATCCTTACCGAGGATTACGGGCCTTCCAGGAAAGTGACTCGATCTATTTTTTTGGTAGAGAGCAACTCACGCAACATATCATCACCCGTTTAGCCGAAACTGATCCGGCAGGCATAGTACACTTTTTGGCTGTTGTAGGCCCAAGCGGCAGCGGGAAATCAAGCCTTGTGAAGGCCGGTATTATTCCATCCTTACGTGATGATGCCATACCCGGTTCAAAAGACTGGTTTGTTATAAGCATGACACCGGGTACACATCCATTGGATGAGCTTGAGGTCGCGCTTTTACAACTTGCTACAGATGCGGATCTGAATATTGATGAGCAGTTACATCGTGATACGCGCGGATTAGCCCGTGTGGTAAAGCTGCTCTTATCGAATACAGATGGCGATCTTGTCTTATATATTGATCAATTTGAAGAACTATTCACGCTGGTTGAAGACAAGAGACAGACGGAATTTTTTCTGGATAGTCTTTATCATGCAATCATGGCTCCGCATGGTAACCTACGCGTAATTGTGACGTTGCGTGCCGACTTTTATGACCGCCCCTTGCTCTACGAGAAATTTAGCCAGTTGATGAGAGAGCGTACTGAGGTAGTGGTACCGATGACCTCAGAAGAATTAGACCGAGCTATCGTAACACCAGCACAGTTAGTTGGAGTCAACTTTGAACAAGGGCTTGCGCCAACTATTGTTTCTGAAGTTAGTGGACAACTCGGCGCGCTACCCTTATTGCAGTATGGACTAACAGAAATATTCGATGAACGTACAGACAACGTCATCACGCTGGAAAAGTACCGCAGTATTGGTGGCATATTGGGCGCACTCGCCCGACGTGCAGAAGCTATTTACGAAGAGCTAACTCCAGATCAACAAGAGGCCGCACGACAGTTATTTGTACGACTGGTTAACCTTGGTGAAGGTACAGAAGACACAAGGCGTCGTGTACTACTGCAAGAGATTCAGTCAGCCGCTTCGGATGTATCAACTATGCAAGCCGTCATCGAAAAGTTCAGCAAATCGCGCTTGCTCACGTTTGACCATGATCCAGCAACACGCAGTCCGACCATAGAAGTTGCACATGAAGCAATCATTCGTGAGTGGACACGTTATCGCGGTTGGTTGGATGAAAGCCGCGAGGACATACGCCTACAACGAAATCTAGGTACGCTTGCAAACGAATGGAACAAGGCCAGTCAAGATGAGAGTTATCTGCTGCGGGGTATACGCTTAGAACAATACCAACAATGGCACGGCGATGCGAAAATTGCCCTTACCGATGTAGAACAGGCCTATCTTGATGCCAGCATCCAGGCACGTAGCTCACGCCAGGCCTCAGAAATGGCACAAGAACGTCGTCAAGTTGCTCTTGAGCGACGCGCTAGAATGCGCCTGCGTTTTCTGCTCGTGGTAATGACACTCGCTGTTATTGTGACGTTTGCATTATTTCTCCGTGTTCAAAATGAAAATCAGCAGGTCATTGATGCTCGTGCGACTAGCGATGCAAATGCTTCAATTTCAAATACGCTGGCAATTGTCGCTAATGCACGCGCTGCCCTGGCTCAGGATAATATTGATAATGCGCTAGCACTTGCAGTTGTCGCAAATACACAACCTGACATTCCAGTGGAGGCACAGAGTTTATTGGCTGAAGTTGGTCTGGGACCTGGAGTGCGCTGGTTAGAAGACCGCCATGACAGTCGTATTAGTCGCATCATAGTTACAGATGATGGTGAGACATTTTTCACAGCAGATGCGGATGGCATCATTTTGCGGTGGGATCTAGCATCAGCTTCACCGATTCAACAATATGAAGGCCATCGTGCTGATATTCGTGATATTGATTTGAACGCAGATGGCTCCATATTAGCATCTGGTGCTGAAAATGGAGAAGTGGTTATTTGGGATACCCAGTCTGGTGAAATTATTCATCAAGTCAGTGTCAGTGAACAAATAGTGAGATCTCTTATATTCTCAAATGATGGTCGATACCTGGTGGTTGGTGGTGGCAATGGTCAAGAAGACGGTGAGCTTGCCATTATCGATGTAGATAGCGCTGAGGTTATTGATCGATTCAATAGCCCTGTTGGTGATATCTTTACAATTGCAGCCTATAATGATGGACTTTCATACTTAATCGGTGGTTCGGACAGCAGAATTGCCTTGTGGAATATGGCTGATGATACAGTGACAACAACTTTTTCAGGTCACACTGGTATTGTTCGCCGTGTAGTATTTAATCAAGACTATTCGCTGATGCTTTCTGGTGCTGAGGACAACCGGGTTATCTTATGGGATGCTGAAACAGGAGAGAGTATTCAGAGCTTCCAGGGCCATTCGCGCACAGTACATGATGTTGATTTCGGACCACGTGATCTGATCATCATGTCTACATCTGCAGACTCTACGATTAATGTATGGAATACCCGTACTGGGGAGGTTATCGAACGTTTCCGGGCATCGGATAACTATGCCTTTGGTAGCATATTCATACCTGATCAGATGGCGCTACTAAGTGCTTATATTGATGGGACAGTACGCCGTTGGGATCTGACCAGTGTCGAACAAGTATGGGGGCGTTTCATCACTCAGGATCGTGGTTTAGTCCGCATCAAATTATTCCCTGAAAATGGACGTGTTTTCACGAGTCTTGGGCCAACTAATCTGGACTCTATCATTAACACACGCCCTGAGTTAGTCGAGTTAGATCCGTCTTCTGGTGAGGTCTTAGGCACGTTTTCTGGTCATGGCCTTGCAATTTCTGATGTTGCTCTGCTGAATGATGATACCCTTCTGACGAGTTCTTTTGATGGTACTATCATCCGCTGGGATTTACAGTCCGGTGAGCAAATTCAGCAGACTACATTGAACTCAGGTTTTTTGATGTCACTGGCACTGCCTTCAGACCAAAGGACCGTTGCTGTAGCTTCGTTCGGTGAACTTGTTCATATATTGGATATGTCCAGTGGAGAAACAATTCGTACACTTGTAGGACATGAAAGACCTGTAATTGATATTGCCTATCATCCAAATGATCTCTGGTTAGCATCAGGTGATGACCGTGGTGAAATTCGCTTGTGGGATGTCGAAACCGGGCAGACGATGCGAATATATGAGGGCCATACCGGGATTGTTTTTGGGATTGTTTTCAGCCCTGATGGTGAACAGATGTTAACCGGATCACTTGATGGGCAGGTTATCCTCTGGGATGTCGAAACCGGACAGGTAATCCGCACATTCACAGGCAACTCAGCCGGTGTGACTGATATTGCTCTGCATCCATCCGGTGAGTTTGTGATGTCAGGTGCTGAAGATGGTCGATTGTTGATGTGGTTCGTAGAAACTGGTGAAATCGTTCGCACATTTACTGGTCATGTGGATGCCGTGACGGGTGTTACATTTGGGCAAGACGGGCAACACGCTTTCTCTGTAGGCCTTGATGGAGGTGTATTCCAGTGGAATGTTCTCGGCGCAATAGAAGGTTCAGTATTATTGGATACTATCCAGAATAGTCGCCATATTGTTGAATTGAACTGCGAAGAACGTGTTCAGTACCGCCTTGAATCTACATGCTGATATCATCAAGACGATACAGATTTAGTCAGTGAAAAGCAGATCAGCGATGTGTTGCGTAACATCTTCTACACTCCTGATAGTCGCCTCATGAGGGTCGTGGTCTGTGGGTAGGACTTCATGAATATATGCCATACGCACCTTTTTGAGAAAGGTAGACAAGCCTGGATTCAGCCAGATTAACGAAAAAATAGGCATAATTTCTCGAGGCTCATCTGACTGTGCATGGATGTACAGCGCAAACAAAGTAATCAGGGAAGACAGGTTGATAAGCGGGTTCTCAAGTAGTCGATTGCGATCAAGATTTGCCTGAATAAGAGTGACTGCCTCCTGAAAATTCTCTAATCGTATGTGTACGAAACCCATGTTGGCGGCCACCTCGACTAGACTGGGTGGGCTGCTGATCTCCTTAGCAATCTGTTTACATTGTTTATAATAGCCCAATGCCTGTCTGTGTATGCCCCCTGCTGTTCCGTAAGTTGCCCAAGTTCACCGTTAGGACTTTCGCTTCTAAACAGTCTCCAGAGCAGGAATACGTGGATCACGGAG
>CAKZMO010000187.1 GCA_937128595.1 uncultured cyanobacterium
TGAGGAAGCTGAGAATAGTACTGCTCAGCTCAAATGGCTGTCATCCGGCGAACAAAGTCAAATTGAGCAACATCAGCTCGAATCATTGGCAAAGTCTCTGCGCGAAAAGATTGTCTCAGCTAGAGCACACACAGAGAGATAGGAATTGAAACAAAACGAGTGCGAGCATCCTGCTCGCGTTGGCAAAGCCGTTTCCGCTCAACGAGCTAGAATGGGTCTCCGTCAGGTATTTCAAAGCCTCATTGCAACTCCCTTGCGCGATCGCCTGCAGTTTCTTTCAGGTCGAAATAGACATTTTCCCGCAAAATAAGAGACAGAAGCCTCAACCTCACACATCGACATGTGTTTTAGCTTTCTCGCTTATCCCTGTCCTGTCTTGGACTAGAAAACTCTCAACTGACTTGGTGCTATGAACTACGTTATTGCTGTTTTGGGCGATCGCAACCAGGCAGAAGAAGCCTATTCAGCTCTCAAAACCGAAAGTCTTCCATCTGAAGCGATGAGCATTGTTGGCAAAGGATATGAAATAGCTGACGAGTTTAGCTTCATCGATCCCAGCAAGTCGAGTAAAAAGCAAGCCACGATCATGTCATTTTGGCTGGTGCCATTTGGCTTTATTGCGGGTTATGCCTTTAATGTCTCAACTCAGTACATGCTGTTTCCTTCCCTTGGCGGGTTTGGCAATCACTTCATAGGAGGCTTATTTGGGGCGATCGCTGGAGCAATGGGCAGCTTTTTTGTGGGGGGAGGAGTGGATCTCGGCTTGGGCGGCGGAGACAAGCTTCCCTATCGCAATCGCCTCAAATCGGGCAAATATCTCATCGTTGTCAAAGGCGCATCGAATCTAACAAACAAGGCCACTCGCATTCTGAAGCAGTTTGAACCCGAAAGCATCCAGGGCTATGTGAACCCGATGGAATAGTTCATCGTTCCAGAGACGCTGAAACTGCGTCGGCAAATCTTTTGAAAGACCGAGTGTCAATCTAAATCTGAGGCTCAATTCGAAACGGCACCATTGACGGCATCATCGACGGCATATCGTTTCATTACACATGTTTTCCTCACACAGGTATAGAGCAAAGGCTCAGGAGACAATCATGGCACACCCACGAGAGTCACATCCCACACTGCTGAGCGCTGTGAACCCCAACCGACTCAAGCAGGGGGCGATCGCCACTGTTTCAGCCATTTGTTTGAGCAGTATCGGCTTCGTTGGGCAGGCCGCACAGTTGAGCGGTGGACGGGTCTACTTTGATCGCCCACCTAGCCTTGTAAACGTATCAACCACGGTAAATACGGCAGGTTCAGCTAGATCAATCTTCTACTTCAGTCTCGATGTTCCCGAAAATGCTGGAGAACCGCTCCAAACTGTTGTCATCACCCAAGACACGGGCACCAGCCCTCTGGGAGAAATCGACTTCGACCCGGATGATATAGAAGCATTTTCAGGTTCTCGACGTCAGCGCGGAGAAGCTTTGACCCTAGGAGCGGTGAATTGGAACGAGTCAGAGCATCAGCTTACGATTTCGTTCGATCCACCGATCGAACCCGGCACTGACGTGACTCTACGCATCGAACCTCGACGCAACCCTCGACGCTCGGGAGTCTACTTGTTTGGAGTCACGGCATTTCCGGCGGGCGAGGTGCCCCAGGGTCAATTTCTCGGCTACGGACGCCTACACTTTTACGACCGAGGCGATAGAAGACCGTTCTCACATCGCTTCCATCGCCATCGCTTCAACCACTCCCAGTGGTAGAGATAAGAACCAGTTTCGTAGCCCAATGTTTTATTCTCGAAATTGCGTTTGCTCTTGAGACTGTTCTTTCGCTGAAAGTTCGGATTTTGCAGCTCGCCACAGCGCTTCCAACTCTTCGAGAGAGAACTCTGTGAGCGATCGCCCTGCGGCAGCTTCGACATGGGCAAAGCGATCGATGAACCGTTGATTAGTGCTTTGCAAAGCCTCTGACGGGTCAAGCCCATGCCAGCGAGCAATGTTGACCAGGGTAAAGAGCAAGTCTCCCAGCTCAGACTGCTGACGCGCTTTGCTTTCGGACTCTATTGCCTGGTGAAATTCTTCCAGTTCTTCGTGAAATTTTTCCCAGACTCCTTCTATGGAGTCCCATTCAAATCCAGCTCTAGCGGCTTTCTTCGATACTTTTAGGCTAGCCATCAGCGGCGGCAGCGATCGCACATATTTTTGCAGGCGAGGGGTTAGCCATTCAACAGGAGTAGAAGATGTCTGCCCGTCACCAGCAACTTGACCTGACATATCCCCTCGGTCTTCCGCTGCTTTGATGGCTTCCCAATTAGCGTGAACTGCATCGGTGCTATCGACCTGCACAGAACCAAAGACATGAGGATGGCGGCGGACTAGTTTTTGGGCGACCGCTTCCGCTACATCTTTGAGGAAAAACTGTTCCTGATCCTGAGCGACTTGGGCTTGCAGCACCACCTGTAGCAGCAAATCTCCAAGTTCATCCACAATTTGATGGCGATCGCCCAGACGAATGGCGTCTACGACCTCATAAGCTTCTTCAATCACATAAGGCATAAGGCTTTCGGGAGTTTGAGCCAAATCCCACGGGCATCCTCCATTGGGCGATCGCAGTTGAGCCACAATTTCGATGAGTGATTGCAATGCCTCAAGACTTTGTCTTATTTTCTTTGGATCGCCAGCCACTTGAGAATCTACGCGAGACTGAGACGCGATCTCCGACCCTGAAGAATCTTCTAAAGAATGGTCTGAGTTCGGTAGGGGTGAGGACTGAGAAGACATAGATAGATTCCACTCATGATTCATAACAAGCAAACCGTTCAACCTAATGCGAAACGGACAGCACCTTCAAGACACTGTCCGTTTCGCATTTATTCTAAGAACTGAGAAAGCATGGAATGGGCGATCGCTCGTTCAATAGCCAGCAATAAGAGAGAAGTTAGGAAGCTTTGGAAGGTTCTTCGCTGAGAATTGCGGGTTCTCCGTCCTCATCAAGCGGCTCCGTTCCCGGCAACTCCAAGCAGTACCCGGCACCATAAACCGTCTTGATGTACTTTGGATGGCGCGGATCAGGCTCTAGCTTCGTTCTGAGGTGTCTCACATGCACCCGAATCGTTTCGATATCATCGTCGGGATCATAGCCCCAAACCTCTTTAAGAATCTCACCAGGAGACACCGTCTGACCGTGGCGCTGCAGAAGACAGTGAATCAGCTCAAACTCTAAATGAGTCAGCTTCACAGTTTGGTCAAACCAGATTGCTTCAAGTCTTTCTGGAATCAGGGTTAACGGCCCATAGTTCAAGATTTCTGAGCTTTTTGCCGCCTGAGGAATGCGATCCGTTCGACGCAACAACGCTCGCACCCGAGCCAGCATTTCCTCGATCTCAAAAGGTTTGGTGAGGTAGTCGTCTGCTCCTGCATTGAAGCCATCCACCTTGTCCTGAGTCTGTCCCAACGCCGTGAGCATTAAAACTGGAATATCGGCGGTGCGACTATCTCGACGCAGACGCTGACACACTGTAAACCCATCAACTTTTGGCAGCATGAGATCCAACATGATCAGGTCTGGAACGAGTTGTAGCGCCAAGGCTTGACCCTTAATTCCATCAGCGGCCTGACTCACATCATAGCCAGCCATCTCTAAATTTACAGCGACCAACTCCGAGATTGAGGGGTCATCATCTATGACAAGTATCCGAGGCATCACAAATCAGCTGAACGACGTTTTAGAAGCCATGGTTTTCCTAGATGACCATTGCAACATCTAGATCCGGTGGAGAAGCGCAAATACGAATATTCGATTGATTGGAGATTGCAACAGCTCCTTATGAATAATAAAAAATACATTTTTGAATCGCATCATTGCGAAAGCTCTCTTTACAGAGCGTAAAAATTTGTTACCACATTAACACACTCTCTCAGGCAGTGGATCGCCATTTCATCGGTGAATCTGCATTTGTTCCCTCAGAGATCTCATTTCAGCGTAGACAAGACTGTGCGATCCAATCAACAACACGATTCCAGGCCCACCACGGATCGGCGTCCGTTCCGTTCTGGAGATCCGATTGATTGCCGAAGTAGCCGACATGTCCCCCATAGGAAGTCAGCTGAATATCAAGCGGAGACGAGTGCTGACGAATTCGTACCTGAATTTGCTTGAGATCGTCAACAATAGCCGGATGAAACATGGGGTCATCTTCAGCGTATAGAACCAGTGTTGGCTTTTTTACTGAGTGCAGCCAAGGTAGGGGGCTGCTCGCTGTGTAGTATTCTGCGACGGTCTCGAAGCCTAGTCGGGGAATGACGAGTTCTTGGTCAAACTGGAGAATGCTATTGGCTCGTGCGATCGCCTTGGGATCAAATGCATCTGGATGGTGATGATACAGGCGCTGAGCCAGTCGCTTCAGTTCCGCTGTAATGGATTGCTCAAGCCAGCGGCCTAACGGCGATCGCACCAAAAAATCGAGAGAGCGGTTGGAGTCCAGGTTTGGGCAAACAGCAACCGTTCCGCCGATATCTGTCTCTGACAATCCCAAAGTATCTGCTAGCTGCAACGAGTCCGCCTGCATTGCCCACAGCGCCAATTGTCCTCC
>CAKZMO010000188.1 GCA_937128595.1 uncultured cyanobacterium
CCTTTTTAGCCTGACCTTTCTGCTTCAGGTACAGCGCAAGCCCGATGCTAGTCGCCGTGTTGTGGGTCAATATGCAGTCATCGGTGACATAGAGATGATCTGGCGCATCAACCATGATGCACTGTGCTGGTTTGCGCCCAACAAAATTAACCTCTTTAAGGAAACGTACAGGAGGGTATTTGCTTGGCGCTACATAGGCTTTGGCCTTTCTCGAAAGCCTAAATGGTTTGATTTCAGAATGCAGTTTTATCCGAAGTCTGTATCGAGTTCTACCATGTTTTTTTTCTCCTTTGTAGGTGTAGCTTGTATCTGAGGACGAGAAAACAGCCATTCCTCCAAGGGATTGAACAATAAATTCAACATCTCGGGCAAGCTGCTCAGATGCACTGCAAAATTCAACCGTTGTAGCGCCTCTCTTTGCTTTCCACGTGGAACCATCGGTATCTAGCAACCCTTGCAATAAGGCAATGCGATCGCGCACTGGAGCGAACTTGTAGATGTCAGGAATAAATTTCTCATGAGCGCGGCACCCCATAACGCAGATCTCTCTCAGCGCTTTTGTCAATGGATTTACAACATGCCTATTTTGTTTTTCGCCAGGTTTAACTGTTGAAATCCTGTAGTCATATTCACTCTCTTGATAAATATTTAACCCCTCGGGCATTGCTTTAACTACTTCACCCACAATATCCATGTCAGCAGTGCTGAATCTTACTTGCTTTCCGCCAATTGAGCCATCACCAATCAGTACTCCTAGAAGGTACGGATCAACAGGTAAATCTTGCTCAGAAAACTCAATGGGCTTTACGTTAGGGATAGCCCATTTTGACGCAAAGTGAGCGCTCACTTTGCGGAGCACCCCTTTATTTACGATCTCTTCAAGGGGCAGCGTCCTTAAACATTTCCCCCGTGCTAGATCGTGAGATTCCCAGACAGACCAAAGATGCTCCTTGCAAGATTCTGTGCTTGAACCATCCTTGAAAACAACTTCATAAATGTCTTTTTCACCTTGAGGAAAAACACCTGTAACGGTTGATGAGGTTCCCTGTGAATTGATAACCTTGTCCCCGACCTGAATGTCTCCCATTAACTTCCAACCACTCGGAGTAAGCACTTTTGCTGTCAGAGGTTGAGCCTTGCCAAGCCCAACGCCGAGCGCATTGATACCCCGCCCCGACTCAGCCATTTGGCGGATCGTCGAAGTCTGGTAGCCATGCAGCCGTTTTGCCCTAACCCCGTTTTCCGGATCACCATCGTTCTGATCAAAGCCCGCAATCTCCAGTGGAGCATCAGAAAACTCGCCCAGCAGATCGCCGCTAAACGCCCGGTTGTAGTTATCTTCAACGTCGAACCTATGCTCAGAGGAGCCGAGCCACGACTTAAACTCCCCCTCTAGATCCCGCAGTGCATCTTTCATCAGGTAATTGTACGAAGCCGTTTCGTTGCCTCGAATCTTTTCCTGATTCATGGCACGCTCAACACCAGAGGCAATCTTACCCCCACCCCGCACAGCAACCCGACCATCTTCTAGGCGCGTCAGCTTCATGCCCAAGTCGCGATCGCGGAAAAAGTCATTCAACGCTTCATCGGGTATCCACGAGCCAACTGACCAGAAATGAACGCTCATATCTTCGAGCGATCGCGCATCAAGCTTTGAAAGCACCTCCTCAATCTGCCCAGTCATTTTGCGGGCAATGGGCGAATCATCCTCGTGGAGAGCTTTGATTTCTTCCATCCGTTCCATCAATTCGTACCCGTTGCCGTTCATTAAATGGTTCATTGGCATGTATGCACCATCAATGAAGCCCACAGTGGGCTCAGCTAGGAGCGCTGCTGCGATATCTGAATCATCCATGTCAGCCGCTAGATATTCGCTGATGTCATCAATAATGACGGGTTCAGCGCCCCTTGATCTAAATGCTTCCTCCATAGCTCCGACCACGGTTGATTGACTGCGATCGCCCGGTCGATGAATCATTTCAGGGTTTGCAAAATGGTCTGAGATATTGCCCGTCTCATCAAATCCGCCCATGAGTGCCAGCAAGCTAGGATGCTTGAGCGTCAGCCCATGCAGCTTTTTATCAGTGGCAGGATTCCCATAATCCTCTCGATAGCTCTGCAACATTCCGAGCGCCAGCTCTAGATCCTCTGCTGACGCATCATCCCTCTGCAATAGCTTGAGATGTCCCGCTAAGAGCATTGCCCGTGCCAGCTTTTCACGCTCACTCGGAGAAGTGGCACTATCAAGCGCATTCAGGGCATCACGCATCATTGCGATATCTAGCCCGTGTAGATGCCCTTTCGCTAGGTTGATATAGGACTCTAATTGATCCGGGTCTATCTTCACCCGCTGTCCTATATCGTCTAGTACAGCATGAGCCGCTTCTAACGAGTCCACCCCGTACACATCAGGGCTCACATCGGTAAGCGCATCCGGTTCCTCATCTACCCGATGCCAGCGCCCACCGCGCAGCTCATAGGTGCGACCCCCGATGACTTTGCGATCGCCCTCTTTCGCTGCAAGGTCATCATTCATCCCACGCGGTAATCCGTCGTAGGTGACCGCAGGTTGAAGCGCTTCAGCAGTGGCGATCGCCTCATCAATATTGCCTTTAACGGTCATTGAGGGGCGATCGCCCCTCATGAAAAACTCCACATTGCCGAGTACATGCTGAGGGTTGTCATCGAAGTACGCGCCACCGACAAACGAATGATCCGCTGTCGCGTTAATGATGTCCTGGTCACCATTGGCGATCGCCGTTGCGATGTCGTCTGGATGCTTTTGGAACACCAAAACATCAGTGACAACCTGAGTGCCAGAATGCTCAAACGTGTCGCTAGGCAGGCGATATCCCCCAATGACGCGCCCGTGCTTGACCAATTCTTCTCTCAGCCGCTGGTGCGATTTTCCCGACATCACGCCATGCGGCAAGATCAGGCTCATGCTGCCCCCAGGCTTGAGCCGTTCAGCACACTCATTCACAAATAGGTCAGCATTATCGCGCCATTTACTCAGCTTGTATCTAGACGCCTCAATATCAGAGTCTACGGTTCGAGTTCCAAACGGCACATTGCCGACAATGTGATCTGCTGTGAAGTTTGGATTGTCAAGCAAAAACCGCTCTAGCCTGACCGGAGACACGTCAGCATGAGGATTGAGTGCAGCCGCAACGCCCGCTGATGTTTCATCTATTTCAACGCCGACCGGGAGGATATCAGGGCGATCGCGGAACGCATTGAGGAACACGCCCGACCCGCAGGAAGGCTCTAGCACTGTGCCGCTAACGCCCCCAATCTGATCCAAGATGCTCACCGCAAATTGAGCCACATCAGCCCGCGTATAGTATTCGCTTAGGCTTGCCCCATCATTTTTGAGGCCACCCTTACCCGAATATCCCGACAAAAGCACTTGCTCATCTTCAGAGTATGGGCCACCCCGATTTAGCAGCGATTTGACATCTTTGTTCACGCTCTTTCGTTTTCGTTGGCCCCGCACCGCTTTGTAATCTGCATCCAGACCCAGCGGAGGCGCAGCATCAGGCTCAATCACTGATTCATTAACCGCCATTTCTTGCATGACCGCAGCGCGTTCAGGATCGTCAGTTAAATGCTCAGTCTTGACTTCTGTTTGTGGCGATACTTCAGTTGGCGTTTCAGTCTGTTCTTCAATTGGCGGTGCAGCGATCGCCCCTTCATCGGGCTCAGCCTCAACAGGTTCCATCTTTGGCGCTACGACAGGGCCAGGCGGAACCGTGTTCAGCATTCCAACATTCTCAACAAACCCGGTTTTTCGTGCTTCATTCCAGTCAGGATCAATCTCAAACCCTGCTCGACTCAGCTTTTTGAATGCCTGATTTAGAACGCCGATATCGTCTGACTCTAGATAGAAAAACCCAAAGTTTTCATCACTATCGCTGTTTGGAACTTGCGATACAAGAACCGGAATTCCATCAAGCAACCCCCTGATCTGATTCATGCGATAGTCTGTGATGCTGTAGCGTCCATCCCTTTCCTCAACATTCCCAGCGTCAGGATCGGCTTCTATGTCGATCGGCTCAGCATCTCCCTCTATGTCCGGTTCATCCATCCAAGACATCGGCCCCTTAGCCCCGACTTGAGTAGCAAGATCGTGCAGCTCCACCCCTGTCGGAACCGTAGACCATTTGCTCCCTTCTCTAACCTGAATCCGGCCATCGTCAGTGAGCTTAAAGTTTGGAGACTCCCCACCAACAAGAGGTGTGATGCGGCTACGGGTTCGGTAGCTTGGAGACTCCCCACGAGCGATCGCCCTCACGATCGCGCTGTAAATATTTTGATTGGAGTAGGGTAACGGTTGCGCGATCGCCTCATTATCAGGTTCATCCACCCCCAATTCAGCCAACAAATCAGCGTCAGATTGGGTAGAAGAATCTGAGTCATCAAGAGAAATGCCTACTTTAGGCTTTAGATCTGGCGTCTCAGGCTTTGCCTGCATCGCACTAGGAGTCGCCTTCTGTGATGAGCCTTTAACCTTGCGCCACCGTCGAGTATCCGCAAACACCCACTGACTGCCGTCCGCTCTAGTTTGGCGATCGCCCACCTTTGGCCCCGTGGCAGTCTCTGCCTTGGGTCGGAGCATCTTCGGTGCCTTGGGTGCTTTAGGCGTTTTGGGTTTCAATGCCTTGGGTTTCTGGAAGTTGCCCAGATTGAAGAGGCTACCTTGCTCGCCCCATTGCGCCTGCTGCTTTGCCCGCTGCTTTGCTTTCCTTGTCGGAGCAACCGGAGCCGCCTCGCCACCAAATAACGAGGCTTGAAAGGCGTCTTTCCTAAGAACGAGCCCGTGAGTGGTTTTGAAGAGGCGATAAGGATAAGGCCAGCCGTGGATTAAGCAGAGCATCGGTGTTACCTGTAGATGGTTGCAAAATATCCGTATTTGTACGGAGTACTTTTGTGGGGTAGAAGGCGATTATAGAGAAGTAGGGAGAACACGATTCAAAAGGTACTTAAATGATTACGATTACGACCAGAGAGCTTAAGTACGCCGAAGAAAACAGACTTTTACCAGCAAATAAAGGGATTGAGTATTGGTGGAACGCTATTGATGAAGATCATCCAGGGCATAATGATTTGCTCTCCTATTGCTGCAATCGCCAAAAAGGGCGATTGGTTCGTCTGCTCTTGGCGGATGGGACACCCGACCCCGATGAAGTTTACGTTCATTGGTTCAATGTTCCCAATGGGTGCGGATCGCAATTTGAACGAATTGAGTGGTCGGAAGGCAATCCAGAAGATCCGCTAGATTTGAATTTTGAGAGGCTTAGAGAGGGACACGGCAAATTTATTCACCTGCAACGCGATCACCTCACTCCCTCAAAAGCTTCCAGCTTTTTCATCAATTGGGATGATTTTCCAGCGTTGCATAATTCTAGATGCCTATTTCTAGAAGGCATCGCAGAATCTTGTCAAAAGCCGGAAAACTATGCATTGCCTCAAGTGTAAATCCCTCAATACCGTCAAAAACGGGCGTGACCTAAAAAGCGATCGCCCGTTTTTCCTTTGTCACGACTGCGGCTATCGATGGAGAGCCGGAACCGCAACCCGATATCGAATCTCAGAACGAGAGCGCGACTACTGGAATGCGTGGAAGTCTAGCGGGGAAAAAGCGAAGCCCACATCTCGACAGCTCCGAGATCCCAACAGCCAGCCATGCTACGCACGAGCCACGCCCGAACACGTCAGGAAAGTGATCGCACGGGTTCAGAGTAAGCTGAAGCTAGGTCTGGAGTTCCCTGATAAATATGAGAAATAAACCATTCTTTCATGGTTTATTTCTCATCGTTTTGGTAGCTGCTGATTTTGATTGCTCAATATCGCCAGCGGGCTTTATAGCCCCGTGCATCAATGTGGGTAAAGCTGCTTGCACTGGCCAATCCGCCACGGCTACCCCACC
>CAKZMO010000189.1 GCA_937128595.1 uncultured cyanobacterium
CCGTCATCTGCACCACCGGATCCACCTCAACATGGCTCCGCATCGCCGTGATACCGTGGGCGATCGCTCCTTCTAGGATATGGCGGGCCCGCTGGCGAATATCGTCCACCGTGAAGCCCTGCTTCAGCCGCAATGTCTCTCTCAGCGCTTCGGTAAACGTACCGTCTTGGGCCGGACAGCGATCGAGGAGTAGCGCTTTGTCCAAGTGAATATGAGCATCTACCAATCCCGGAATCACCAACCCGCCCTGAGCATCGACGGTGCGATCGCACGGTTCATCGATGGTGGGTGCAATGGTTTGAATCTGACCGTTGGCGATCGCAATGTCCCAACAGCCATCGTGACCAATACGGCGAGCTTGAGTGATTTTTAAATCCATGACCGGGAAAGGTGGCAAATCTTAACTTATGTTTACACAAGATTGGACTTGCAAACGTCCGCCACTCAATCAG
Organism: uncultured cyanobacterium; assembly: GCA_937128595.1. Lineage (GTDB taxonomy): Bacteria > Cyanobacteriota > Cyanobacteriia > CAKZMO01 > CAKZMO01 > CAKZMO01. The sequence continues at coordinate 453 of CAKZMO010000189.1, forward strand.
CGGCAGAAATCGGTTCGGCCAATCCACTCAACCCGCCAGCTATGGCAGTAGCTATTCTGGTTAGGACAGGAAAGTTTTTACGGGGCGGCACCGCTGCCCCATAAAAAACTCCTTAATCTATCTGCTTAGCGCTATGTCCATCTCGACCGAAGATGCCAGCGATCGACTCGCAAATGTCATGATTTAATCACGAATAGGTTGACAGTCCAGCCTAGAACCGTAAAGATAGATACAGAAACAAATCGTTCATCTCGGTTTCACAACATCATTGATTGACCAACACAGACATCAGCGATGAATGAAATCAGACGGAAGTAGGGAAATGTCCTGAAGGAACGCGCCTCTTGTATCTCTACAAACAATTAATGGAGGCGAACCTCATGAAACTTGTATATCGCGGCGTTGAATACGATTACACTGCTCCTCAAGTAGACTACAACACAACTGAAGCGGCGGGTAAGTATCGCGGATTAGACATTCGATTCCGTAAGCAAGCACCCCGGTTCATTCAATTGCCAACGCTTGACATGATTTATCGCGGAGTTCACACACTCCACAACGCTTAGGCATTTATCATCGATTCATAACCTGCGTTGCTAGCGCGTGGGATGAGTCGATCGCGATCGCACTAACAGCTCCCTTGCCCGATCCTGCCAATCGGTAGCCGCACTTAACCGTTCGGCTACGTGCGAAACATTAACTCTAGTTTTAGTTAGTGCAGAATTGGCACGATTAGCATTGACAGGTTCGGGCATCACTTTGACAATCGATAAAAGCATCCTTGCTCAACCAGTAGGATGCTTTTTATTGTGTAAGGGATGGAATAGCGATGATCAGCAAAGATGCTGCACTGCAAATCGCTATTCTGTCACGACTGGGGGTGGCGATCAGAACTGAACAACACCAAACCGGCACACTTTTGAGGATGTCTGTGAGGGGGTCATCGGTCTAAATTCGTAGATTTCCCACTCCCTTTGATACCGGACAAAGAGGATTCCCAGTTCTTTTCATCATGAAAGACTTGAGGGACTGCTCGTTTAGCCCATAGGGCTAATACCTGGTTGACTGACAAAAGCTTGTAAAACCCTAATCACTAGGCAGGTCAGGAGACCTGCTGCCCCTTGCATAGACTAAAACCCTGTAGGGGAGCGGTTTCCGCGGACTAATGCAGGATCGTTTGTCAGTCCATCAGGGGTCAATACAGACTTTTTAATCGCGGCGTCCGCAAATGCGATCGCACCCAATGCTGTCCAGAACGAATCAAGGTAGCTTTATGACATGGAATGTTGGACAACAGGTAGTCTGCGATGGCGTAGATTGGGGGTTATGCCAGATTCGGATGAGCAATGACAACATGGTGGTAATTTATTGCCCACGTCATGAACTGGTCATGTCCGGCAACCCGGTTCGGTTGCACGAAGCTGGATGGCGATCGGCCATTGGAGAAGATTATCTGCATTCCAATTCTGCCAATCATCCGACTGACGACATGGCTCTGTCTGGGGCAGGGCAAACGGAAGCCAACAACGTCATTTGCTTAGAACGATGGAAAAATGGCGGCTCTCCCCAAGAAGCAGTTTTCGCCCCCCATCGTTAACCTCTCATTTGGACGATTGCCGTCTAGTGCGGCTAACTGC
>CAKZMO010000190.1 GCA_937128595.1 uncultured cyanobacterium
CAGTTCACCATTCCGGTGAGTGCCGTCACCGGCTCCGTCGGCAAAACCACCACCAAGGAACTGATCGCGGCGGTGCTGTCCACCCAGGGCACCGTGCTAAAAACCCAGGCAAATTTTAACAATGAGATTGGCGTACCCAAGACGCTGCTGGAACTGCGCGATCGCCATGATTTTGCCGTGATTGAAATGGGGATGCGGGCATCGGGCGAAATTGCTGACCTGACCCGGATTGCCCTGCCCGATATCGCGGTGATTACCAACGTGGGCACGGCCCATATTGGGCGGCTGGGTTCAGAGCAAGCGATCGCCAATGCCAAATGTGAACTGCTGGCGGAACTGGATGCGGCGGGCGTGGCGATTCTAAATCACGATTGCGATCGCCTCATTGAAACAGCAAAACGGGTGTGGCCGGGTAAAACCGTGACCTATGCCTTGGAGGCAGGCGATTTTTCTGGGGAATGGATCGCGCCGGATACGTTACGCATGGGTGAGTTAACGCTACCGCTGCCGCTGCCCGGTCGCCATAATGCACTGAATTATCTAGCGGCGCTGGCCGTGGCGCAGCAGGTCGGCATTGAAGGGGCGTGGCTACAGTCTGGAGTTATTCTATCGTTACCTAAGGGGCGATCGCAGCGGTTGATGTTACCCAATGACATCATGATTTTGGATGAAACCTACAATGCTGGGGTGGAGTCCATGACGGCCGCGCTGCAATTATTAGCCGACACGCCCGGACAGCGCCGCATCGCTATGCTGGGTACGATGAAAGAGTTAGGGGAGCGATCGCCCGATCTACATCTCCAAGTGGGTCAAACTGTGGCGAAGTTGGGACTTGATTATTTGTTTATTTTGGCAGACGCAGCGGAAGCCGAAGCGCTGGCGATCGGAGCCGGAAGCGTACCCCATCAAATTTGTGAATCTCACGAAGATGCGATCGCATTTTTATCTGATTTTATTCAAGCGGGCGATCGGGTGTTGCTGAAAGCGTCCCGTTCGGTGGGGTTGGATCAGGTGGTGGATGGATTGGTGAAGCGGTTGGGTTAAGTTAAATGATCACTAGATGGTGGCGCGATTTTCTACGGAAATCCTTTGTAAAATCCCTCACGACTGCCAACGACTAGAATCTCTACAATATCGCTATCACAGTAGATGCCAATGCGATATCGATAGTCGAATCGAATCCGATAGTAGTGCGGAAAGCCTTTCAAGGGTTCCAGATTTTGAATGTCCGCCAATGAAGTTGCGCTATCAATCTGTTCAATCGTTTTTCTAACTTTGGACAAAACTTTGGGATCTCTAATTTTGGTAACCTGCTTTTTGAAGGCTTTAGAGATTTTGTATTTCATTCAGGCAAACTCAACAAAAAATTAGTTGCCTCTTCGTCCGATAGAAACCCCTCCTCCCTAGCCGATTGACAGTCCCAATAGAAGAAAGCGGCTTCAAGTTCTTCGCGATTATGTTTAATTAACGCACTCAGGAAGTCCTTGCGAGCGTCATCTGGCAAGGATTGAAACAGTTGATAGAGGGTTTGAGAGGAGTCTAATGCTTGTGACATTGTGAGCTTGGACGATAGTTCATAAATGTGCCTTGATTATATCTCTTTGGGTTCAGAACCGAATGCTGAGAATAATCAAGGTTTTGATCAAAGCGGCACGCTAAAGTCTCTGGTTGGGCTTTGCATTTTTATCTAATTTTATTCAAGTGGGCGATCGCATTTTACTGAAAGCGTCCGGCTTTGTTGCATAAAGCCTTTTGCCTGCTCGCGAACCATGCTAGATTTCCAATACTGCATCGCCATTCAGCCATGAAATCCACCTACCGCATCCAAAACTGGTCTGAATATAACCAAGGACTCAAGCAACGGGGCAGTCTCACCTTTTGGATGGATGAATCCGTCCTCGATAGCTGGATCATCCCACACCTGAGCGGTCGTCAAGGGGCATCCCTCTACTACAGCGATATCGCTATCCTGACGATGGCGACCCTTAAAGCCGTCTATCGCCTCGCCGGACGGCAATGCCAAGGCTTTTTAGAATCCATCTTCGAGTTGATGGGCATCGACTTGTCGGTACCCGACCACAGTACGCTGTCGCGCCGGATGCGCCATCTATCGGTAGACCTGCCGGTGGTTCCCAAATCAGGAGCACGGCACGTAGTGGTGGATTCCACAGGGGTCAAAGTGTATGGCGAAGGGGAATGGAAGACCCGTCAGCATGGAGTCAGTAAACGTCGCACTTGGCGCAAACTGCACATTGGTGTCGATGAGCAAACTGGAGAAATCCTCGGTGCCGTCATCACGACCAACTCGAGCGATGATGGCACGGTACTCGATGACGTTTTAGAACAGATCGACAGCGTCATCGAGCAAGTCAGTGCTGATGGTGCCTACGACCAACAGCAGTGTTACGATGCCATCACTCGCCGAGAAGCCGAACCTGTGATTCCACCGCGCAAAAATGCGGTGATTCAGCAGCATGGCAATTGTAAGACACCGCCTAAGCCGAGAGATGAGACCCTGCGCTACATCCGAAAACACGGACGTAAGAAGTGGAAACGGGACTCAGGCTATCATCGACGTTCGCTGGCTGAGACCACAATGTTTCGATTGAAGACTATTTTTGGGGGAGTGCTCAAGTCTCGACGCTTTGAAAACCAGGTGGCAGAATTAATGATTCAATGTGCGGCGCTCAACCGCATGATTCAAATTGCTAAGCCGGAGAGTGTCTTGGTAGAGGCGTAGACCGTTGTAACTGATTTGAGGGATACCTCTGTCCCTTATCTTAACTATGCAACAACGCCGTGTCACACCAATGGTTTACGGTCTAATGTTTCAAGATTCACGTTTACTTCAGAGGTTATGAAAGGTCATGCTGTTCTTATCTCTGGTGCGATCGCTGCAAGACACACAAAAAACTCAGCCCGGTCTTCCGAATACACGATCCTCTGTGCAGAAGCGGCAACGATGGCCAATAGGATTATCTGGGCTGCTGCTATTGGGAATGGCGCTACCGCAAAATGTCTGGGCCCTGCCAACCGCAGCAACGACATCGCCCGATCGCTCCGATCGCCAACTCGCGCAGCGAACGACATCCCCCATCACCATTGGCGTGGTGCAAAGCGCCGATAATGCTGATCACTGGCAGATGATTCTTCAACTGTTTGAGCAATCGAACATTCCGTACCAGGTGATTGAGCAAACGGCGATCGCCCATATGTCAGACATTGACGGTATTGATGTATTGCTCTTGCCGAATATCGAGGTCATTACGTCTGAGCAGGTCATTGCGATCGGTAGTTGGCTGAATGGAGGAGGACGGCTCATTGCCTCTGGGCCAATAGGGTATCAGTCTACTCCGAGCGTACAGCAGGCGCTCCGATCTATGTTGGGTGCTTACTGGAGTGAGCCATTGATCGAGCCAACCCCACTGTCTCAACAGGCGAACTCTAGTGAGGCTTGGGTCAGGACAACTCCGGCGTCAGATGCCATGTTTGGCGGTGTGGTGCAGCCAACGGGGGTAACCAGCACGGTGTCGATGACCTG
>CAKZMO010000191.1 GCA_937128595.1 uncultured cyanobacterium
CCCCGGCACATTGTCCGCCACCGGAACACGCGGCAGCTTCACAATGCCGCACTCAATCGCGTCCATCAGCGAAAAATCGCTCACCGTCCAGGGAAACAGCGTTCCCTCGGCATAGCCCGATCCACGCAAGAAGAAAGGCGTCGCGGATAGGTCATAAACCTTCTGAACTCCTAACTTTCGCTTGACCACCTCAATGCCAGAGATCCAGAGACGGGCAGCTTCATTGTTTTTCTTCGCCTCGTCTTTGTCATCTCCTTTCAAGTCAGAGATATCATCGGTGTCTGGTTTCTCTCGATAGCAGTGGTGTGCCTCGTCATTGAGCACCAAAATATTCTTCATGCTCATCAGTTCTGGCATTACCCGCTGGAGCATTTGCCCTTCTGTTTCCAACGTATCGAGGTCTGGGCCTCGTCCCTGAATGAGCTTGCGGGTTCCGGCTGCCATCTGCACCCGCTCTCGCAGCTTAAATGCGTGGTAGTTGGTGATGACGATTTTCGCCTTCTGCAAGTCAGCGACCATATCACTGGGCACCAATTCTCGCTGAGCGTAATAGCTCTCCGTATCGTTGGGCTGTAGTACTCGAAGGCGATCGCGAATCGTAATCCCCGGACTCACAATCAAAAAGCCCCGCGTAAAACGACTACTCTGAGGACGACGCACCGCATTCACCGTCTGCCACGCAATCAGCATCGCCATCACGGTTGTCTTTCCGGCTCCTGTCGCCAACTTCAGCGCCGTTCGTAGCAACTCTGGATTGGCTTCACGATTGACTGTCGCAATATGCTCCAAAAACGCCTGATCTTTTTTGCTGCTTTTAGGCGCAACTTCTGCCAGCCATATCGCCGTTTCTACTGCCTCAACTTGGCAGAAAAAAGGGCGAATGGATTGAAAGGAATGATGTCGCCAATGCTGAAGCAATCGTGCTGTTTCAGGGGTGACGTTCCAATCTTGAGGATTAGGCAGTTGCCGCCATGCCCCGACCTTTTCTCGAACACTGTTGATAAACAGCGACAGGTCATAGGTCTGCGACTCATCCGAGATCCCTTCGGTATCAAACAGCGCTAAAACCTGCTGTTCTCCCTCGTCTTGAGCCTTACGACGTTTCTTTGGTTTAGGAATAGGAGTAATAAACTCAGCTTGCCGTCTAGAATCAACAATGTGGTTCGTCGGTTGACCATCAGCATCAAGCTCCCAATGCTGCGAAGGGTAGCTGTAGGGAGAATTGAGAATAGGTCTCTCAAAAAAATGATCCGTCACGGTATTTGATTTCGCAAAAAAAGAGGTAAACACCAACAATCTTGTTGATGCCTATTCATGATATCCGAGGATTTTGACCTCAATCTTCAGATGACAGTTTTTAGGTCATCCGCAAGAAGGTGTGGCGAAGCAGGTCAATTTTCTGACAAAAAGGGTCAAGTCCAAATGTTGCCTCTTTCGCTAGAGACTCAAAACAGCACTTTGGTCGCCAGAAAATAATTATAGGTGCATCAACTGTTGACGAGTGCGAATCTGGGACGGGTCAATTTCAGTGCAGGCTTCATCCAAGGGTAATTGGCGATTTTCATCTCGAAACACATTGCTCTGGTAAACCGTTTGATGAGTGACATCAAACCCTGTGAGCCAGCCGCTGCGAGGATGATAGACCCCTGTGTCAACATCAAGCCAACCTCGTCCTCGGGCCAGAGTTCCGGGGGCGACATTGGGCAGCGTAAAGGTAATGGTGTGCCCGGTGATGATCAGCTTGTCGGGGAAGTAAGGTTTGGAAGAGCTGTGAAAAACATCGCGAATCCAGCAGAACTCATGTCGGGTCTGCTCGGCGATCGCCATTCCAGGGTGAACCCCCGCGTGAACGAGCCAAATATTTCCTAAGTCTAGATACAACGGAAAGCTACGAATCCAGTCCAGTTTGTCCATGAGTTTGCTGGGATTTTCGTAGCTTGACACCGTGGACTCGCCGCCACTGTAGAGCCAAGCTTGAAGTGCAGGTGTAGAGGCTTTTCTGTTTGGAAACGATTCCAGTAGCAGTTGCTCATGATTGCCGAGAAGACAGGTGTATCCACTGCATTGAACGAAGTCAAGCACCTGAGCGCTTTTGGGGCCACGGTCGATCAAGTCACCCAAAAAGTAAACCCGATCATCACCAGATGGGGCGATCGCCTCCAACAGCCGCATGAGGCCATCGTAATGACCATGTACATCTCCGATTACGATCTGACGAGCTTGACTCACGCTAGATAGCCTTCTTGACTCAACAACACTCTTTTTTTCTAAGAGTTATCTGTTCTCTCATTATGCCCAACCTAAGGATAGACTTCTCGGCTTCATGCTCTATTCAGTTCAAATCTTCAAGGTTCTGTGTAGATTCGCAAAATATCCTGGGATTGTTCTGTTGATATTGCTGACTGATCTCGGCAGTTGCTGTGTTGTGCCTCCGACACCCTTGTTCTTTTTAAGACAGGTTGCGATCGCGATTGAGGATCTTGAGTCAGAGGCTTGCTGGAGTTCCGAAGGCATCTGTTCCGCCGTTGCTTCTCAGGCATTTCTGAGAGCTTCCTGAGAATAATTCCTGTTAAACCCGAAAGAACACGACACAATGAGACAATAGACTAACGATTTGTGTGGAAGAACAAACGATGGCAGACAAGCGCTCCGGTCAATCTCCCGATATTTTGTTTCTCGTACTCGATACTCAGAGGTGCGATCGCCTCTCCTGTTATGGCTATCCGCTTGAGACTTCCCCCAATCTTGACGCTCTTGCAGCCGATGCGACCCGGTTTAACAGCGCTGTCTCGGCGGCTCAGTGGACAGTACCCTCCCACGCGTCTATGTTCACGGGACTCTATCCCTCTGCTCATCAGGTGTTGCAGTCTTACTCTGTGTTGCCCGATGACCTCACCACCTTAGCGGAGCGACTGAATGCAGGCGGCTATTTTACAGCAGGTTTCTGTAACAATCCCCTTGTTGGAGTGATTAACAATGGTCTCCGTCGGGGCTTTTACAGCTTCTTAAATTACAGCGGCTTGCTAAACTCTTACCCCAACCAAGCAGGGGCTCGCAAAGGACTGTTAGATCGCTACCGCCAGCTTTTCAAGAAGCTGCTAGCAAAAGGTCTGAACCAGGTACAAGATTCGTTTGCCCGTTCTGAGCTGTTGCTATCGCTCTCGTTTTCTCCGCTGATGGTGCCGCTATGGCAAACTGCCCTGAGCTTTAAAGGGAATACCGCTAAATCGTTGGACGATGCGGCTAATCTGCTGATCAACCGTCGTGGCCCTGACGCTGATCAACCCGTCTTTGCTTTCATCAATCTGATGGGCACTCATATGCCGTACCATCCACCTCGTAAGTATGTGGAACGGTTTGCGCCCCATGTGCTGAAGGATAAGAAAGCACGGCACTATCTAAGACAGTTCAACAGTGATGTCTATGGCTGGCTGGCACCGCTGGCCGGAGCACTGGATGAAAATGAAAAGGCAACGCTAGACGGCATGTATGATGCGGAAGTTGCCTGTCAAGACGAGCAGTTAGGAGTATTCTTCGATCGGCTCAGATCTAGTGGTGCTTTAGATAACACGTTAGTTGTGGTCTGCTCTGACCACGGGGAACATCTGGGGGAGAAGCAGTTCATCGGTCATTCTATTTCGCTGTACAACGAGTTGGTACGCGTCCCCCTCATCATTCGTGACCCCAGCGATCGCTTTCTTCGTAGCAGCATCCGTGACGATGTCGTGTCTACTCGACGACTGTTTCATTCGGTGCTGGATGTGGCGGGATTAGCCAGTGAAGAAGAGCGATCGCTGACGTTGGCTCAAGATCCAGCGACCGACCCCGATCGCAATCGAGTCTTTTCGGAAGCAATCCCACCGCAAAATGTAGTGAACTTGCTGCAAAAGCGACAGCCTGAGCTGATCCGCGATCGCTTTTGTGACCAACCTCGACGTGCAATTTGGTTAGGAAACCATAAGCTGATTGAGACTGGGGGACAAGTACTTGAACTCTATGATTTTCTCGAAGATCCTCGCGAAGATCTCAACCTCAGCAGCGTCTTTCCTGAGAATGTCGAAGTTCTACAAGACTGTCTAGATGCCTTTGTTGGAGAGCATTCTGGATACGAGATGGCAGCAACCCTGGCTCGGGCTCCTGGGTTTGATGATCCAGAGGTACAGCAGCGACTTCGAGATCTAGGCTACTTAGAGGACTGATCAGCGAAAGTTCAGATACAGCTACACATAAAAAGAGCAGGGACAACACGCCTCTGCTCTTTTTACTTTCGTAATATTTGGCTTTTAGAATCTATAGCAATGCGCAGATAGGTTAGGACAGATATTGATGGAGAAGCCGCGCGGTGCGCGGCTTCTCCATCAACTATTGGTTTTATATCAGCGCGTAGCACTGTATTAAA
>CAKZMO010000192.1 GCA_937128595.1 uncultured cyanobacterium
TGCGGGACAGCTCGTAGATGATTATGAGCAAACCAAACCCCAGAGGCAGGAGCAGGCTGAGGCTCCCTCGGCAGGGGCGATCGCCCCTGAGCCTAATGAGCCTGAGACTGATTCGTTCCACGTTGAGGACGCGACTCAGAAGGACGGTGCAATTAAGGCCGCTATTGATTCGGGTGAATCGTTCAGCTTCACCATTGATTCCAACTTCGATCCTGAACAGGACGATGTTTATACCTCGACTCGAACGCAGAACGATGGTTCAGAGCAAGTGCAGATTCTCGATTCGGATGAGATTCGAGTCGGTTCTGATGGGGCGAGTGTTGAGGTCGAAGTGGGATACGATGCATCCGGTAATCAGCTTGAGGATGTCTTCGTGCGAGTGCCTGACTTTGATGCTCAGTTAGAAGCTCAATCACAGCAGCAGCAAGCTACTCAAGAAGCGACTGATGAGGAACCGGAGCAACCGGAATCAGAATCGATCGCAGATGGCAATGCCGCCAATCAGCTCCAACCGGAACCAGAGCAGCCGGAACCTGAAGGTAATGCGATCGCGGATGATGATGTAGCCAATCAGCCTTCGCCAGAGCCAAAGCCAGAGGCTCCCTTCGACTACGCTGACACCCTAAAGAGCCTACGGTCTAGCGCAGAAAAACTCCCGGCAGCACAACGGGACACCTTGCTCAAGGCAGTGCAGCAAGTTGAGCAGATGGAGCAGCAGCAAGATGTTTCAGCACCAGAACCGGAGGCGATCGCCCCAGACTCCTCTCAGGAACCGGAGGAATCACCGGAGCCAGTCACAGCAGGGGAACTGGTCACGAGTGCGATCGCCCAAAACAACCCTGAACTAGATGCTCAACTCACGACTCAAGATGTAGACTCTAAGCCCGATGGGGAACCTGTTCCCTCGGTAGACGAGTTCCGAGACTGGTATCGGGCAGCGCGATCCTTGGGCAAAGATAACCAGCTTGGCCGGATTCAGACCCTTGGTGAGTTGGCAAAAGAAAACCGACTGACCCGCATCAGCGATAAGGATGCGGAACAAATGGGTTCAGACCTCGCTGAAGTCAAAGAACATCGGGAGCAAAGGGGCTTTGCTGAGACGATGGCAGACGATGCCCGTCGCTTTGTCAGCAACCTTGAATCCTTTGGGCTAGTCGAGCGAGACGAAGCCGGAACTGGGGTTGTCAATGGCAATATCTATACCGTCCACGAGAATTCAGAGAAAGGAGAGATTGGTGTTGTCAATCGAGAGACGGGAGGGACGTTTGCGGCCAATCAAGACGGCATTATCCATGCATCAGGATTGACCAAAGACGACCAAAAGAGATGGACAACGCTAGGGTCTAGCTCTAGGGAAAACCTCAACGCCAAAATCGGAAAGAGGATACCAAAGCGGCAACCTCAACCACAGGAGGCCGAACTTTGAACAAAGAGGATAGGCGATTCCTTCTGGTGATGGTTGCCCTTGGCCTAATCTACATGGGCATCCTGATTTGGCCTTGGCTGTTCCAGCGAAACCTAGTGCTGCCAGCCAAGCGGGGGTATCTTTTCGATACGTTGGAGGTCATTGCCCATTGCATCTCCTTGTCTTACTTGTATCGACTGATTAAGGCCAATCGTCGTGGGGATAAGAGCCGAAAAGAGATATTTGAGGATCGCTGCATGTACTATGCGATCGCTGGACTGGGGCTACGAATTTTATCGGCAATGAATTTTTCCTTTTGAGTTAAGGAGTAGGGATGAAAAAGAAAAATGCCCCCTACGCTATTTTGATTCTCCTAGCTGTAGTTTATGCCTTGCTACGATTTTCTAGTCCTAGCCAGATATTCGTAGAAACAAGTGGCGGAGGGATAGAAACTCCCCAAGTACTACCAGTCTCAGCAAAGGCGATAATTGGTGATTCTGAGATTTTATTGGAAGTTGCTGAAACCCCAGAGCAACAAGCCAAAGGTCTGATGTTTCGCTCTGAAATGCCGAGCGATCGCGGCATGTTATTCCCAATTGAACCTGAGTAAGAGGTTCAGTTCTGGATGAAAAATGTACAAATTCCGCTCGACATTATATTTATCCGAGATAGCGCTATCCAGAATATCGAAACGGTTGATGGATGTTCATCTGATTCCTGTTCTCTCGTAAGTAGCGGGGAAATTGTTGACCAGGTGCTTGAGGTTCCAGCCGGAACAGCAGAGGCGCTGGGGTTGAGGACTAACGATGAAATCAAAATTATTGTTTTAGAAGAGTAAAACAACAATGTTTATTGTCAAAATCTGTGCAATTGCCTTTCTGATTTATGGAGCTTACGCATGGTATAGCGGTCGGAGGGCGAGAGTCCCGATCTCCTTAACCGTCTCTGGAGCGTTTTTCGCTTTTTGGCTTTCTAGAATCGTGTTGGACTGGATTCGGAATTTTCAAGAAACATCATTGCTTTAGTTATCGACATTGACGACCTCTAGTAATCCTCGACCAATTTTTTCTATCATGTCCGATTTAAACGTTACGTGGCAAGTTTGACCAATACTTGAAAAGCTTGCCACGTATGGAATTTATTTTTCTGCTGGATTTTTAATCTCTATCAATCCTCGCCCCAACTTCTCAAGCAGATCCGATACTCCAGTGCATCCAGAGTCTTTAGCCAAGGACTTTACGCCTATCCAGCCTTCCTCTGTCACTGTAAGTTCGCGACGCTTTTTCCTTTCTCCAAAGATCGGCTCACGAGGCTGTAAATTCTCCTGAGAGTTCGGGTTCTCCCCTGGCGCATACTCACGCTTCTTTCTTGGCATGGGTTCCTGCGACTCCTTTTTTATTGCGACTGCTTCAATATACCCCGTATCGACTGCCTTTTCAATCTCAGTATACCCCACACTTATTGACGCTTCAATTTATACGGGATATACTGAAAGAGTCAGTTAAACGGGGAGTCGATCGATGGTTGTACGCACGGTAGCAGAACGTTTTCCAGCAAAGGTCGAAGTAATTACGGCTGTAAAAGAGGGAAGTTACGGCCCCTATCGATCCGTACTTTTCAAGCGCACAGATATACAAGGCGAGGGAGCAAAAGTCTGGAGAGCGATGAATCCCTCTGAGGCGGAGCAATTCAGTAAGGGGCAGCAGGTTTATTTGGTTCCAACAACCAACAAAAAGGGGAATCCCTCTTGGGATATTGAGTTGCTGCCCGAAGTCGCATCTGCATCTAAAGCTCCATCGACCGCAACACAGGTTATTGAGTCTCAAATCGCTCAACAGAAGCCTCAAGAGTCAGGGCTGACCTCTGAGCAGAAGACTGCGATCGCTGAATACGTTCGTGGTCAAGCCGACTTGCTGGCTTATTGCTGGACGGTCGCAGAGTCAAAGCTACCAGACAAGTCTGAAGAGTCTCACCGTTGCGCTGCGAGTACTTTGTTTATTTCTGCTCAGCGAAAGTTTTCTCTCTAGTTTGTTCTGTTGGGCGATCGCCCCTGAGTGCGATCGCCCACATTACTTTGTCATCACCACCATCATGGTTCAGGGGAATGGTCATGCGATCGAATGTAGAAGAAAAAATACAGCTATCTCTGTTCAGCCTAAATCTGGATTCTTACGATCGCTATATTGTGGCCTTTAGTGGTGGCAAGGATTCGTTGGCTTGTTTGCTCTATCTTCTGGAGCAGGGCATCAAGCCAAGTCAGATAGAGCTTTGGCATCATCTAGTAGATGGTCAAGATTCAACACTGTTTGACTGGCCTTGCACGGAGTCCTATTGCCGTGCTGTATCAGAAGCGTTGGATATTCCTATCTATATGTCCTGGCGCGTAGGAGGATTTGAGGGAGAGTTACTGAAGCAGGAGTCTCGAACTCAGGCTATTTGCTTCGAGACTCCTGCTGGACTGTCTCAGGTTGGGGGCACTAGAGGAAAAATTTCAACTAGGCGACGTTACCCACAGCAGAGTGCAAGTTTGATGACTCGTTGGTGCAGTGGATGCCTCAAAATCGATGTCAGCCGTGCTGCGCTTTGCAATCAATCCAGATTCGAGCATAATCGCACTCTATTCCTCTCTGGCGAGAGAGCAGAGGAAAGCGCAGCACGATCAGGCTATGAGGTTTTTGAGCCACACGAGAGCGATTTGCGTAGCTCGAAAAAATGCCGCCACATTGATCGATATAGACCTGTCCATTGCTGGTCTGAAAAACAGATTTGGCGCATTATTCAACGCTGGGGTATCAATCCTCATCCTGCCTATCAGCTAGGCTTTTCTCGCTGTAGTTGTCGAGCTTGCATTTTTAATCAAGATGAGGCGTGGGCAACGCTGGCTTTATTGGATTCAGAGGGCACAGAGCGTCACTGTCAACTTGAAGATGAGTTTGGCTGGAGAATTGACCGGAAGGGTCGATCGCTTCGAGAACGCATTGCCAGAGCTAAACCGTTTCCAGCGTCGGTTGGGGCTGAAGCCCAGTCGATTATCGATCGGGCATTGAGCTTTGAAGTATGGAATCAGCCGATTAAACTCGGCTCCCTATGGCGACTTCCGGCAGGAGCTAACGCTTGAGTCAGAAGTCATCCTCCAATTTACCCCGTATAGATTGATATGTCAATCTATACGGGGTATAATGAAAGAGTAGGAGACATCACAAAGGGGACATTCTATGACACCGTTCAATCTCGCGCTCCAAGCTGAAGCGGAACGGACTGAGAAACAGGCGGATGCGGCTGAAGCGACTCACGAGTTCGACATGCAAGTATTGGCTGAGATGGTCGAGACATGGGGAATCGAAGACGTTGCTTGTGAGCTAAAGGCGATTTGCGATCGCCAGTCCAAGGGGAAAGCCGAGTTTACCTACGCTGTCAGAAACCTTGAAGCATTTGCCTTTGGCTACGACGACAACAGCCATATTGCAGGGTACGACGAGTTCTAAATCTTGAAAGGGAGGGCTTGTTTATCCAGCCCTCCCTTTCAAGTGTCTAACTGCCAACACAGAAGCAAGACCACAGAAGCAAGACAGAGTAGAGATACAAAAAAATGAATCTATCTAACCCCAGTTTTCCAGTCACAATTGACGGCATAACGATTGATTACTATTGCGATGAGTCAGGTGATGGTATCGATATTATGGTTGGGGACTTTGGAGTACAAATTCCCATTGAAATTTCTGAGCAAGTTGTTGCGGCAATCATACGAGCAAGAATTAGAATCCTAAAACTACAACAGCTAGACAATAGCTAGACGATTGAGGATGTTTCTCCAGTCTCATCATCGTCAGTTTCAAAAACTAACAATTCCTCGATGGCGATTAACCCAATCCGGATCGTCATCCTGATCGTCGGAATCGCGTCTACTCTAGGACTAGGGGCACAGATTATCTGTGCCCCTAGAAGCCGCAACTAGGCCGAGATCGCGCCCCAGACGGCGGGGGTGAGTTCGTCTTTGCGAAGCTTGCTGAACCTGTGAACTCCGTAGAGTGAACCGAGAGCTTTCAGTTGCCGGATCGTGCAGTCTCGGAGCGTGACTGAGGGGACAGTTCCGATGCCAAGCAAGTCCTCCAAGTCCTCGAAGTCATCGCCATCGACCTGGTCATCGGTGGGTTCGCTAACGACCTCGGATGTATCGGGTTCGAGGTCATCGGTATCGGTGCAGGGTTCGACCGGAGCGGAGAGAGGGAGGGGACGGCGACCTGTGAACTCATAGAAAGCGAAGATGGTGTATGAGAAGCCGATTATCGCAACGGTGTTGAAGGCGAGGGTAAGGACGTGCTGCATAAGGTGTCTCCTGCGGTGTTTTCTATATTTTCAGTATACCCCGTATAGATTGAAATATCAATATATACGGTGTTAATTGATATTGAAAAAACTTATTTGTATGGCACACAGGCATAAATATAAATGGATAGTATCTGTACTTATGTGTGGTGCGTCCAGGGGTGAGCGCTGTAACCTTTTGTTGTAAGGGTTCTGTTGATAGGCATAGACGGATAAGATAGTGTTTTGTATATATACACTAGAATGATTTGAATGTTTTATGTGTATACATACGTTGAGGATAGTATACACGCATAGGTTTGTTTTGTGCAGATATATGGATGAGTTGGTAGTCGTCGTGGGCGATCGCCAGAAATGCTATAATGCTGAAAGGCATACAGGGAGGCGCTTTTGAGGCTTCTATAACAAGAG
>CAKZMO010000193.1 GCA_937128595.1 uncultured cyanobacterium
GGGGGATCAGTCTTGTTCCAGCGTGTTGTCTAATACTTTTCAAACATCCTCTTAGCCCCTTACAGAGTGAGGAGTAGTCCTCAAGGCTCTTCTTTTTGAAGGAAGATTTGAATGGGTTTAGATTATTCCGACGCGTCGTCTAAAGCGTTTCAACCCTTCTCTAAGGACTAGACGTGGTTAACGATGCCCGGAAAAACCTTAAGCTTAGCTAGCTATTGTCTTTGAGAAATAGCAGCTGCATAGTTGTCTATGCCTAAGATAGAGGATGACACTCTTCGTCTAGGCCAAAACGCTGAATGGTATCATTGCTGAAAATTATTTACTTCGAGCAGGGCTGGTTCCCATGACACAGAGGCCAATCTCTCCCGTTGTGCTAGTCATCTTGGATGGCTGGGGATATCGAGAAGATTCTCAAGACAATGCTGTTGCCCTCGCTAGCACGCCGGTGACAGATAGTTTGTGGGCTGCTTATCCACATACATTGATTCGAACATCAGGCAAAGATGTGGGATTGCCCGAAGGCCAAATGGGCAACTCTGAGGTTGGACATCTTAATATCGGGGCGGGTCGAGTCGTTCCCCAAGAACTGGTTCGTATCTCTGACGCCGTCGAAGATGGAACCATCTTGAGTAACTCAGCCCTCGTCAAGCTTTGTCAGGCCGTCAAACAGTCAGGCGGAAAACTGCATTTGATCGGCTTGTGTTCGGATGGCGGCGTACACTCCCATCTTTCTCACCTGTCAGGTCTCCTTGAACTGGCAAATGAGCAACAGATTGAGGATGTCTGCATTCATGCCATTACGGATGGTCGTGATACGTCGCCTAACAGCGGTGTGGAATGTTTGCAAAAGATTGACCACTATATTGACCACTTTGGTGTGGGACGCATCGTCACATTGAGTGGTCGATACTATGCGATGGATCGCGATCGCCGCTGGGATCGAATCCAAAAAGTTTACGATGTGATGACCCAGGATGGCGAAGGCTCAGGGCAATCCGCTGTAGAGATTCTGAAAGAATCCTACGAAAACGAAACGACTGACGAATTTATCGAGCCTGTGCGCATTGCTCCTGGCGTTGTTGAGCCTGGAGATGGTGTCATTTTCTTTAACTTCCGCCCTGATCGCGCTCGTCAACTTACTCAGGCATTTGTAGCTCCCAATTTTGATGGGTTTGAGCGCGATCGCATTACATCTTTGAACTTTGCGACCTTTACTCAGTACGACTCCTCTCTAGAGGTCAAGGTGGCTTTCGAACCCCAAAACCTCAGCAATATCTTGGGCGAGGTGATTGCCAACGAAGGTCTGAAGCAGTTCCGCGCCGCAGAAACTGAAAAGTATGCGCATGTGACCTACTTCTTTAATGGTGGAATCGAAGAGCCTCTTGAGGGAGAAGACCGCGAACTGGTAGCGAGTCCCATGGTGGCAACCTATGACAAGGCTCCATCTATGTCGGCAGAGCAAGTCACTGATGTGGCGATCCGGGCAGTCGATCGCGGTATCTATTCTTTGATCGTCATCAACTATGCGAATCCTGATATGGTCGGGCATACTGGAAATATCGAGGCATCGATGACGGCGATCGAAACAGTAGACCACTGTCTCGGAAAGCTACTTGGGCGTATTTCTCAAGCAGGAGGCACCAGCATCATCATCGCGGATCACGGTAATGCTGAGTCCATGCGTGATGAAAATGGCAACCCTTGGACGGCTCATACGACCAATCCGGTTCCGTTTATTTTGGTTGAGGGCGAAAGTCGTAAAATTCCCGGCTACGGCACTGATGTGGCGCTTCGAACAGATGGGCGACTGTCTGATATTGCTCCAACTATTCTCCAAGTTCTCCAAATTCCAAAGCCTCAGGAAATGACAGGGCGATCGATGTTCATTCCTCTTGACGTCGAACTGCGTCACAATCGTACACCTGTGAGAGTTTCTCTCAGCTCTAGCTGAATCTGCAACGTTAACAGAGCTAAGAATCAGGTGATTCTCTCAGCAGAAATCTAATACTTTGGGCGTGAGCTATAGCTACAGACAGTAGTCTTAGAACATTTTTGTGGTCACGCGGCGCGCGACCACAAAAATGTCTATGTCCTAAATTAAGCTGACTACAGCTATACTTCCAGTTCGCCTTACTTCTCTATGCTGATTTAGAATAGCTAAGGGTCTGGGTAACGACAAAATTTCGGAGATAGACACAACACATGACGATTGTTCTCATTTCAAAAGCAATTTGGGCGTTGTCTGCCCTGGGGCTAATTATTCTCGTGCTTCTCCATAGTCCCAAAGGAGATGGTCTTGGTGCTCTGGGAGGACAGGCTCAGTTGTTTACTAGCACCAAAAGCGCTGAAGTGACTCTCAATCGGGCGACATGGACGCTGACAGTTATCTTCATGGGGCTGACGATTGTGCTAAGTGCGGGATGGATAGGCTAAGCCGATTGCATGCTCCAAAGAGCGATCGCCCGCGACATAGACGTTTTCGATTCCATCAGTTCGGACGACTCTGGACGGGATCAGGAAGCGGTTTTATCACGCAGGTCAAGGGGCGATCGCTCACAATGTTCTTCGCTATGGCGATCGCTCTTGTAACTGTGAGTGGCGATCGCATTGCTCAATCAATAGAGCCGACATCTCACGATCTAAGAGATGATTGGGTTATGCCGTCTGCTCAGGTTCATCCGCTCCCGGAGTCGTTAGCTCAGTGGCAAGATCCTCATCAAAGTGGTGACTACTTCCAAGAGATTTCTCCTACTTCCGCCGGATATCTGATCTGGTCTCGTTTTCCGATTCGAGTGTTTGTTGAATCGACGGCTTTGACAGAAGGCTCCACTTCTCGGCTCTCTGCCACTGCACTCCAGCGATGGAACGACGCGGTGATTCGAGGCATAGAGGCTTGGTCTGCCTATTTGCCCATTCAATACGCGACTACAGCATCAGATTCTGACATTCAGATTTGGGCCTCAGCTCCGCCTCTCCGCTATGCTCCAACAGGCGAGATTGAGCGCGTCCGTGCGGCTGAAACTCGCTACGAGCTTGATCTCAACTCAGGTTTAATGCGAGGAAATCTGGATGCTGAACCTCCTCAACTTTTGCCACGCTGCGAAATTTGGTTGAGTCCGAGACAGTCGGATGACCACATCGCGGCTACAGCACGGCATGAAATCGGTCATGCACTAGGAATTTGGGGTCACAGTCCAGCCGCTTCAGATGCCCTATATTTTGCCCAGGTGCGATCGCCCCAACCGATTTCTGCCAGAGATATCAATACGCTCAAAAAAATCTACGAGCAGCCCACTCAAATCGGCTGGCCTTGGGTTACTCCAGATCAGTAAATCGCCATGAATCTAATCATCATGAATCTGTGAAACACGGTTACGAAGATGAAGCCGATTGCTCTGACGGACTTGGAGCATAGCTCACGTGATCAGACTGATAGCGTGGAGGCTCGATGTGAATGTTGAGTCGAACGGGACTATATTGCTCCTCAAGCCGCTCTTCGACCGCTTCGGTAATTTGGTGAGCGGTTTCCACGTCAGTGGCCGCTACAATCAGGTGCATTTCAATAAAAATTTGCCGTCCAACGATTCCGCGAGATGCAATGTCATGACAATTCAAAACTCCGGGAACTTGCATGACGATGGCATGAATAGCCTCCGGGGCAATCGCCATTTCGTCAACAAGCCACGGCAAGTTTTCACGCACGACTGACCAGCCGCTCCAAAACACCATGAAAGCTACCGGAAATGCCAGCACCACGTCTAACCATTGGTAATCCAGAATCCAAATGCCGATGAGTCCAGCCAAAACAGAAATGGTCACCCATACATCGCTCATCGTATGGTGAGCATCGGCAAGCAGCAAAGGGCTGCTGACACTACGCCCCACATGACGCTCGTAAAATGCCACGAAAATATTGACGCCCAAGACAATGAGCAAAAGCCACAGCTCAGACCCCGAAATCGTAACTGTTGAACTTGGAGAGAAGAATCGGGCGATCGCCGTTTGCACAATTTCAAAGCAGGCAATTCCCAAAAAGGCTGCAATGCCCAGCGCTCCGACCGCTTCAAACTTGTGATGTCCATAGGGATGATTTCGATCCGGCTCTGGAGACGACAATCGGTTTGTAAGCAATCCCAAAATGTTGTTAGCACTATCTGTCACGCTGTGCAGCGCATCGGCAAACAAGCTCAGCGATCCGGTTAAAAATCCGACGAATGCTTTTAACAGCAGCACAACCAGATTGAGCACGAGTGTGATAATTAAAACTTTCTGAACTGTTGCTCGATTGTCAATCATGGTTTAAGGGAGAGATGCAGAGAAAGTCATGTAGATAAGCGATCTTGTGTGTTGTTTGTTGACATTCACAAAGATGAGATTAGACGATAAAGATAATTTTGCAGCCTTCGTTCTAAGTCCCTTCTTCAATATGGATTCGCGGTTGTTCTATATTGTCTCTTATCTACAGGTCTATTCACAGGAACAATCGCTCACAAAAAGCGCGATCGCAAACAGTTCACAACCATGGCATTCACCGTAAGATAGTTGAGCGAAGAATTTCATCCGTTCTACGTCTGCGAATCATACGTTCGACCGATGAACTTGCATCCATGAGCTAAATCTGCACGGGCTGTTGTTAGAAATTATGAAAACTATGGCAAACTCAACACTCAGTCTCAATCTTGTTGAGGGATCAGTATCGTTTAGTTTCACAAGGGAAGCCGCTGAACAGCTTCAAACTGAAATGACAGCACTCTTAAATCGTCTCAAAGCAGTTGCGGCTCACGCCAGCAGTTCTACCAAGAGTCGTCCGGCTCCTCAAGAAAGTATGGAATTTCGCCATGTTGGAGATGTCTTTCTTGAAATATTCTGCAATCCCAACATCTGGGCGACGCCCTTTTCTGCCAAGGTGCTCGTTACTCTTCGGGATGATCGCATCCGTCTCACCACCGAGGCAGAACTAACCCGAATTTTGGAAGACGTTCATCAGTTTCTTGAGCAAACTGCTGAATGAATTGCGCAAGGCTTATTCAATACGATAGGGATATCCTATTTTGTTAGCACGGCAAATTCCTTGTGGCGTGACGGCTGTCGCATTTTCTCGTTATTTCCAATCAAGCCACTGGCTTAGCAATGTAGAAATTGCGATCGCCCAACTCACGACATAGAATTTAGGAGAAGCTGCTATGACAACTGACATCTCTGGCATCTTCTCGCCCTCGCATTGCAGACCTGTACTATAGATCACGGCCCTTAAAGCATAATGAACTCTGAAAACATCGTTCAATTCGTTCAGAAAGGATTTCACGTTACTCTCGGCGCAACGAGCTTCCTCGTCGAAACTATACAGGATTCTCAAAAGCGCGACGAAAACGTTGCAAAGCTGGGTGGAGATTTCACCGTTTTGTCGGAAGAGTGGGCCGCAGAAGGAGCCCAAAAAGAACTAGAGGCACGGCAATTTGTCGAAACCGTTTTAGGTCAACCCTCAGGTTCTCCGGGTAACTTTTCTAATCCATCCAACTTTTCTTCTACTCCTTCCTCATCACCCAATGTTGCTAACCCGCTCTACCAAGATCTAAGAGATCTTACCTATCAGCTTGCCGCGATTCGCACAGAACTTGAAAAGTCTAATTCTCAAGACTAATCTTGTGTAACTGATGTAGACCTACTGGCATCAGTGCGCTAGGAAACGATCAGATACATGAGCTTCCTAAAACAATTTTGCCTCAATCTCTAATAAGAGAGCTTTGTATAGCAGTGCGCAGATAGGTTAGGACAGATATTGATGGAGAAGCCGCGCGGTGCGAGGCTTCTCCATCAACGATTGGTTTTATATCAGCGCGTAGCACTATAGAAAAAGAGCATGTCTGTCCTGGACATGCTCTTTTTCTAATGGATACAAACCATTAGATGCTTGGACTAAAGATAGAGAAAGCATCCCACATTCGCAAATTTATCGACGTTCGTAGTGCGAGCGTCTTATTTCTCCGAATGGAGATGCGTTGCCAAGGCGGGCAAAATGCCCGCACTAAAAATACAAAACTGGGATGAGCCCAAGGTAGATTAGTCGTTTGACCACTCTTCATAACTCAATAGATCGCCGACGCGATCGCGCAACAGATAGTCATTGCGCTCAAGTTCAGATTCAACATCCGCCCATTCTCGGGCAGGAACATAGTGACAGAGGCAATAGAGTGGTTGGTTACGGCTAATCACTCCACGATTGATCAACTGCCGCGCTTCATCGCGAATAAAGTCAATCGTAAATGCGTGAATGCAAGGGTTGGGAATAGATTGAATCATGATTCGTCCTCGTGAATGCAGACTGCACCAATATCGTCGTAATGGAATGAAGTGAATAGGAACTTAGAAACAGGGAACAGGCTTTGAGCCACAATCTAGAAAAGGCTTGGTAGAAAAGACTTCATCTAGCTGAATTCAGTAAAAGTTGAAAGCATGTTCTATTGAGATGTAGTCCCCTATACGGAACGCTTCTTATTTTTACGCTACTTCCTAAATAATTATATTAATAAATGTTGCAATTGTCATTAAATTTTGACAAATTAATGAAAACCTTGTCGTCTAGCTAACATCTAGCGTCAAGCCGCAATGATTTTTTCTAAGGGTTGGGTATTACAAAAGGCTGAATTCTATAGGGGAACTGGCCTTCAAGCATCAAAGATCGTTTTAGTATCGAATACGTCCTTGAGCACAGATGATAAGCTTTTTTTGATTTTGCTGTGGAGAATTCGTATATTTGCTTACGTTACTTCTCTTATATATCATCAAACCAAAGGATACGGCTTTGATGTAACTTAACTAAACCTTAAGATTGTAATATGCTTATAATTTTTCCGAAAGTAAATATTAGTTATTCCTGTCAAAAGCAGCTTTCAGAAAACACCAGTTCCAAATATAGCAATGCGCAGATAGGTTAGGACAGATATTGATGGAGAAGCCGCGCGG
>CAKZMO010000194.1 GCA_937128595.1 uncultured cyanobacterium
GGGCTTATACTGCGATCGCCACAGTTTTGTTTGTGCTAGGCAGTGTCATCGCGGCCTGGTATGCCTGGGCTGATCCGTCTTTTCTGGCGCTCGTTGTGCCTGAAGAATTAATTCGTATGGTGCGCGAAGAGAGACAACTTTGGATGGGGTCGATTTTAGGCAATGAGCCGACGGCCTCTAGCAGCATCATGGTCAACAATATTGGTGTATCGCTGCGCGCGATTTTTGGCGGTGTCACCTATCCCGTTAAACTGATTCCTCCGATTGTCACTCCCCCTGGAGTCTTCACCATTTATGTCCTGTTCTACAACGGGGTGAATATCGGGGCGATCGCCACCCTTGTAGGTCAAAACCATCTGGCACTGCCTTTCTGGGCCTTTGTTTTTCCCCACGGTTCACTAGAGCTGCCCGCTATCTTTTTTGCGGGAGGAGCTGGACTGTTGCTTGCACGAGGGATTCTGTTTCCAGGGGCTCTGCGACGGTCAGACTCGCTGATTTACTATGGCCGGCAGGCAGCTCAGTTAGTTTTTGGGATCATCCCCATCCTGTTTATTGCGGGTGCCATTGAAGGCTTCTTTTCTCCTAGCCCTCTGATCCCCGACCCGCTCAAGTATTTAGCGGGAGCCATCATCTTTTATTTGTTGATTCTCTACTGTCGTCGTCAACGTCCTCAGTCAGATCATTAAGCGTCAGTTCGCTCAATCGCTCCAGATGTTACACTAGGCAGCTAAAGATATTGGGGTTTTGCAACCGCGATCGCGCGAAGTGCGGAGAGAAAATCCATGGGGCTCATTGTTCAGAAATATGGTGGTACATCGGTCGGCTCGGTGGAGCGGATTCAGGCTGTCGCTCAGCGAGTTCGTTGTGCAGTAGAGGACGGTCACTCCATTGTGGTCGTTGTGTCGGCTATGGGAAAAACCACCGATCAGCTTGTTGGACTGGCGAACCAAGTGTCGAGTCAACCCAGTCGCCGCGAGATGGACATGTTGCTCTCGACTGGAGAGCAAGTGTCGATTGCACTCCTCAGCATGGCGCTGCAAGAACAGGGACAACCCGCTATTTCAATGACTGGAGCTCAAGTCGGCATCTTAACTGAGACAGCACATACTCGGGCTCGCATCCTCAATATCAATACCGAACGACTTCAGCGTCATCTTCGAGACGGGAAAGTTGTTGTTGTTGCCGGATTTCAAGGCATTGCTCGGACTCACGATCTAGAAATTACGACCTTAGGGCGAGGTGGATCTGACACGTCAGCAGTTGCCCTTGCCGCAGCTCTCAAGGCAGATGCTTGCGAGATTTACACCGATGTCCCCGGAATTCTCACGACCGATCCCCGGCTTGTTCCAGAAGCCCAGCTGATGTCTGAGATTACCGCTGATGAAATGCTGGAGTTGGCAAGTTTAGGCGCAAAGGTGTTGCATCCTCGGGCCGTTGAGATTGCTCGTAACTATGGTGTCATGCTAGTGGTGCGGTCGAGCTGGACGGATGATCCCGGCACAAAAGTTCTATCGCCAGTCCCCCAGCCGCGATCGCTCGATGGTCTTGAAATTGCCCAGCCCGTTGATGCCGTTGAGCTAGACGCTTATCAAGCAAAAGTCGCTTTGCTTCGAGTACCTGACTGTCCGGGTATTGCAGCCCGCTTGTTTGGAGAAATTGCGACGCAACAGCTAGACGTTGATCTGATCATTCAGTCCATTCACGAAGGCAACACGAACGATATTGCTTTCACAGTCAATCGAAATTCGCGCGATCGCGCCGAGTCTGTGGCTGAGGCGATTGCTCCCACCCTACGGCAAACTCCTTCTAACTTGGAGGAGGCAGAGGTTTTGGTCAAACGCCAGACTGCCAAAATCAGCATTGTTGGAGCAGGGATGATTGGGCATCCGGGGGTAGCGGCGCAGATGTTTTCTGCCCTAGCCGATGCGGGGGTGAATATTCAGATGATTTCGACTTCTGAAGTCAAAGTTAGCTGTGCGATCGCCACCGAAGACTGCGACCGGGCTGTTGAAGCGCTGTGTACACAATTTCAGATCTGCAGCTCCCCACTGTCTCCAAGTTCGAACATTACCAGTACAAATCCGGCTACGGTTCGCTCCCAGATTACTCATGCAGAACAGGATGCACCGTCAGAATTGGCCCACATGAATTCTGCTGACCTGTCTCCCCCGGTTCGAGGTGCAGCTCTTGATCTGAAACAGGCACGGCTTGCAATTCGACATGTGCCCGATCGCCCTGGCATGGCAGCTCATATTTTCCAAACATTGGCTGACCACCACATCAGTGTCGATACCATCATTCAGTCTCAGCGTTGTCGGCTCGTAAACGGCATTGCAACTCGCGACATCGCCTTCACCGTGACCCAAGCTGACGCAGAGTCTGCTCAATCGGTGTTGCAGGCTATTGCTCCAGAGTTGCAGTGTGGCGAAATTCTAGTCGATACGGCGATCGCCAAAGTCAGCATTGTCGGAACAGGCATGGTAGGGCGACCAGGTGTGGCGGCTCAAATGTTTAAAGCGTTGGCTCAGGCCGACATCAACATTCAGATGATTACTACTTCTGAGATTAAAATTAGCTGTGTTGTCTCGGAGACGGATGGAGCCGCAGCTGTTCAGGCTGTTCATGCTGTATTTGAGCTGGCATCTCCTCAGAAAATGCAAGTCTTGGCATAGCGTTGACTTTGCATCGCAGGCGTGGAGCGATCACCCCATTATTGGTTGAAAACTCCCCAAAAAAAGCCCTGCTAATGCAGAGCCATGAGTTGATTGGAGAGTCTCATCCAGAGCAACAATTCTGTTTCAGATCGTTTGAACCTGTAATCTTTAGGACAGTGCTTCTAGATAATCGCGAACCCGATTGCGCCGCTTTGGCTGGCGGAGCTTTTGCAGTGCTTTCGCTTCAATCTGGCGAACCCTTTCTCTGGATAGATCGAGAGCCCGTCCAATTTCGGCTAAAGAATAGGGATTGCCATCACCCAGGCCAAATCGCATCTGAATCACATCGCGTTCCCGAGTCGTCAGATCGGTCAGCAACTGCTGTAGATCGCGATGCAATGACTCTCGCATCAGTGTTTCTTCTGGAGTAATGCTGTCTGTTTCCAGCAGATCACCCAGTTCTGTGTCTCGCTCTTTGCCAACCTTAGTTTCGAGCGAGACTGAGCGAGGAACTCGCAATAGGACTTCGCGAATCTGAGGCGGAGTCATATCTAGCTCTTTAGCAATCTCGTCAACAGTTGGCGTCCGTCCCATTTTTTGGGACATTTTCCGCTGAGCCTTTTTGATTTTGTTGAGCTTCTCTGTGATGTGAACGGGCAGACGAATAGTTCGGCTTTGGGTGGCGATCGCTCGGGTAATGCCTTGACGAATCCACCAGTAAGCATAGGTGCTAAAGCGATACCCCTTAGTCGGATCGAACTTATCAACGGCTCGTTCCAGTCCCAGAGTTCCTTCTTGGATCAAATCTAAAAGCTCTAGTCCACGATTTTGATATTTCTTCGCGACAGATACAACCAAGCGCAGGTTGGCCTTGATCATATGGTCTTTGGCCGCCACTCCTTGGGTCTGAATGTCGTCAAGCTCTTCGACAGAGATATCAGCCAGAGCCGCCCATTTGTCTTTCCCTGCTTCAATGACCTGCTTGAGTTCTTCTACATCGATCGCCGCTGCCGCCGCCCAGCGTTTCCAGCTTGGACGATGACCGAGATTAGATAAAAGGCGATCGTGAATTTCGATGAGTCGGATGTAGTGCTGAAATTGTTCATCCTGCTCAGCGGTTTCTCGATACTGGTCGAGAAGCTGAACGTATCTCTGAACCTTCTGTGCTTCTGAGACTTCTTCATCCCGTCCTAGAAGGCGGACTCGACCAATGTCCTGGAGGTACATGCGCACTAAATCTGTTGTGCGACGACCTCCATTCTTGCTTTGATTTGAATCGTCTAGGAAATCAATATCGAGATTCACTGAATTGCTTTCAGTCTGCTCAGGATTGAAACCCTCTTCATCAGTTGAAGATTGTTGAGTTTCAGTCAGTGTCTGAGACTGACCCACGTCGGTCTCCGAGTTGATGGCATGGAGTTTCGCTGGCGTAAATTCTGCTGACATAGTGATCGTCTCAGTTGCTCCAGATAACAAGGGGGCAGCCTGTTGCTGGTATCAGTATTCCCTCGAATAAAGACTAATTAACACTCGGAGAGAACAGGCACGTATAAATTGAATCAGTGCATTCACTAAATAGGGAAAAAGCAATGCCTCAAACAGATAACAGTAAAGGGTTGGAACTTCCGACGTAGAGAAAAGCTAAAGATGGCTTTTCATAGAAGCATGGCAAAATAATCGCTCTCTGCTGGGTTTTCTGCTATTAGGTTCACCAACCTCCCGTTAGGATGATCTACAGGGATACAGGCTTTAATTCCTGAAGTTTCCGTAGAAACATTGTTCAATCTAGACGATAGGGCTCCTCATCGGCCTCAAACCCATACAAAATCAGCAAGATGCACCAATGTAGAATTTCGCAGGTTGCACTATGAATCCTTTTTACGGAGAGATTGTAGGAACGGCTATTTTGATATTGCTCGGAGATGGAGTGGTTGCAAATGTCGCTCTCGATAAAACGAAAGCAGAAGCAGCAGATTGGAATGTCATTTGTCTAGGCTGGGGCATGGCCGTCTTTGTGTCGGTCTTTTCCGTTGCTGCGTTTAGTGGAGCACACCTCAATCCAGCAGTTACGTTAGGATTGGCGATCGCCGGAAAGTTTAGCTGGGCTGATGTGCCGATCTATTTTGTGGGGCAATTTGTCGGAGCCGCCGTTGGAGCTGTGTTGGTCTGGATGTTTTATCATCCTCATTTTGCAGCGACAGCTGATAAAGATGCGAAACTAGCTGTCTTTTGTACCGCACCTGCTTTGCGCCATAGGGCGTCTAATTTTTTGAGTGAATCAATCGGTACGTCAATGCTGGTATTTGCCGTGCTAATGCTAGCGCTTCCAGACTTTGGACTAGGAGCCCTAGACGCGTTGCCCGTTGGTCTGCTGGTGCTGGCGATCGGCCTTTCTCTGGGTGGTACTACGGGGTATGCGATCAACCCGGCTCGCGATCTGGCTCCAAGATTGATGCACGCACTGTTACCAATTCCTGGGGGCAAGCGAAATAGTGATTGGAACTATGCGTGGATTCCGGCGATCGCCCCATTCGTTGGAGCTTGCATCGCCGCTGCACTGTACCTGTTCCTAGGTGGCGAAATTCAGATTGATCTGCCCTCTGTCTCAAGCTGGCTATAGCTATCAAGACTTACGCATTTTGTTGAAATTATGGGCGCGCCGCACCCATAATTTCAACAAATTTATTCAGGCTTACGCGACTTGTGCGTAAGTCCTGGCTATAAAAACAATTCTCAAAAAGCTAGGAGCGAAAAGTAAAACTTCTCACTCCTGTGCCATAGGTTAATTCATTGCTGCCTCAAGCTTTTCAGCTTAGGAACTAAGCCTCTTATGTTGAAGCTCTAGCAATCATAGTAGAGCGCAAACTCATAAGGATGAGGACGCAGACGCATGGGGTTCACCTCGCTGTCTAGCTTGTAGGTGATCCAGTTGCCAATGAAGTCTTCAGTGAAGACGCCTCCAGTCGTTAGGAACTCGTGATCAGCTTCAAGAGCTTTCAGGGCATCGAGCAATGAACCTGGAGTCGAAGGAATCTTCGCCAATTCTTCAGGACTGAGGTCATAGATGTCTACATCGAGAGGCTCGCCCGGATCGATTTGGTTCTTGATGCCGTCGATTCCTGCACACA
Organism: uncultured cyanobacterium; assembly: GCA_937128595.1. Classification (GTDB taxonomy): domain Bacteria; phylum Cyanobacteriota; class Cyanobacteriia; order CAKZMO01; family CAKZMO01; genus CAKZMO01. The sequence goes on from CAKZMO010000194.1 coordinate 5,783, forward strand.
GCATGGCAGCGAATGCGAGATAGGGGTTCGAAGTTGCATCAGGACAGCGAAACTCCAAACGCTTCGCTTTGGGGTTGCCGCCGGAGAGCGGAATCCGCACAGAAGCAGAGCGGTTGCCTTGAGAATAAGCCAAGTTGACTGGAGCCTCAAATCCGGGAACCAAGCGCTTGTAGGAGTTGGTTGTAGGGTTGGTGAAAGCCAATAGCGCAGGCGCGTGCTTGAGGATACCACCGATGTACCAGAGGGCAGTTTGGCTCAGTCCAGCATAGCCATCACCAGCCATCATGGGCTCACCATCTTTCCAAATGGATTGGTGGGTATGCATTCCAGAACCGTTATCGTTGAATAGCGGCTTGGGCATGAACGTAACGCTTTTGCCGTACTTTCTGGCAACGTTCTTGATGCAATATTTGTAGATCATGAGCCAGTCGGCAGCTTCGACAAGCTTGCCAAACTTGATTCCCAGTTCGCACTGACCGCCTGTTGCCACTTCATGGTGATGTTTCTCAATGGGCACTCCAAGGTTGGCCATTGAAAGCAGCATTTCGGTTCGCATATCTTGCGAAGTATCAGTCGGAGACACCGGAAAGTAGCCTTCCTTGTAGCGGGGCTTGTATCCTTTGTTGCCACCTTCTTCTTCAGCACCTGTGTTCCAACGACCTTCGATACTGTCTACGTAGTAGTAGCTAGAATGCTCGTTTTGATCGAAGCGAACATCATCGAAGATAAAGAATTCAGCTTCTGGGCCAAAGAAAGCCGTGTCGCCAATGCCTGAAGTGTTTAGGTAATCGATAGCTTTGTGGGCGATCGCACGAGGACAGCGAGCATAAAGTTCCCCTGTGCGAGGCTCTTGAATCGTACAGATCATGCTCAGAGTCGGTTCAGCCATAAATGGGTCGATCCAAGCGGTTTCTGGATCGGGCACCATTGCCATGTCTGACTCGTTGATAGCCTTCCAGCCCCTAATGCTGGAACCATCAAACGCTACACCTTCGGTGAAGCTGCTCTCATCGATCTGACTTTTGTGAACAGTGAGATGCTGCCAAATGCCCGGTAAGTCGATGAACTTCAGATCGATCATCTGAATACCTTCATCTTCGATCTTCTTCAAGATTTCTGCTGGGGTTGCCATGAACTACTCCTTCACTTCTGAATCTCTGGACTAAGTAACACTAGATAAGGGGAGAACTGCTACGAAGCAGAGGGACGGCGATCGCACAATTCAACAGGCTTTCGCTGACATCAGATTATTAGATCGTTTAAGTCATACTGCCTCGAAACCTAACCTCACCCCCAGCTAATGACCGGTGGTCTACGCGTTCACCCGACTTAGTCGCTGTTTACTCACCCCAAACATTTCAAACTCTTGCAATTCAGGAGCTAGCAATGCCTAAGTCTGGGTGCAATAACACCTGAACAATCCTAGAGATTGACTTACGTAGATTTTGTATAGAGAGTTACACAATAGCCCTCGACTCGACATCTTTGAGGAGTTTGAAACAGCTCTTCTTAGGCTCCAAACACACAAAACTTAACGTCTAAACCCCCAGAAATGCGTCGTTTCAGTCGATAAGGCGATCGCTCCATGATAGACTAAACAACTGAATATTTAGCTTTTCATAAGGCTTTGGCGCATTGAATCCTTGCACGATAAATTCAGATTGGTGCTGAAACATGAATTTGAAATTGCATGGACTCAAAATGACGCGGAGGAGAGTTCCTTCAGCGCAGCGTCAATCGCAATTCATTCGCGACTCATAATAGATATTACTGGGAGAAAAACGAATGCGGGATGCAGTGACAAGCCTGATCCGTAACTATGACGCTACAGGCAGATATCTGGACAGAGATGCAGTAGATACTCTTAAGGCTTATTTCGATTCTGGGATGGCGCGGGTTCAGGCCGCTAACGTTGTCAACGCCAATGCTGCGTCGATTGTTAAGCAAGCTGCATTAACCCTCTTCGAGCAAGTTCCTGAACTGATTCGACCGGGCGGCAATGCATACACCACACGCCGCTATGCAGCGTGCTTGCGAGATATGGACTACTACCTACGCTATGCAACCTACGCTATGGTTGCTGGCAACACAGATGTCTTGGATGAGCGAGTTCTTCAGGGACTACGGGAAACTTACAACTCTTTAGGCGTGCCGATCGCGCCTACGGTTGTCGGTATCCAAATCATGAAAGAGATGCTGAAGGCTCAGTTGGCAGAGGCAGGAATCTCAGACCCTAGCTTTGTAGATCAGCCTTTTGACCATATAACGGCTGAGTTAAGTGAGCAGGATGTCTAGTAGCCTTCTACTCAAATTTCTACTTGAGTCGGGTTTTCAATCCGTTTGCGGTCAGTTTTATTGGCTTTAAACTGACAACTTTTCTTAGGTAACAGCAGGCATCATGAGTGAGATTTCAACTCAGATGTCTGCTTTGTTTTGGGACACCTCTGGCTAGAGCTTTTTGTTTGATGCATTTTAGGGAGGCGCGCCCTTAGCACCCATTGCATCTTTCTGAAACGACGGACGGTGAACTTTGCAATCGACAGTTCGACAGGCGACAGTTCAACAGAATCACTGAAGCGACTATGGGACAGTGTTGTTTAGTCACGGGTGGGCTAGGGTTCATCGGGCATCATCTCGTAAACGACCTCTTGGCTCAGGGTAAAGAGGTGCGCATTTTTGACTTGGCGCATCCTTCGCATCGACAAGAAGGCATTGAATACATCACCGCATCTATTACTGATCGCCCTGCGATGGCACAGGCTATGCAGGGAGTCGATCACGTTTTTCATTTAGCCGCAAATGCAGGGCTATGGTCGCCTCGCAAGCAAGACTTTCTCACCATCAACCAAACCGGGACCCGCAACGTCATGGAGACTGCCCTAGAGGCAGGTGTTGAGCGCGTTGTTCATTGTTCAACCGAGTCGATTCTCAAGAGTGTGCATCAGAATCCCTTGATTGGGGATGCGCAAGACGTGGAGACGGATGAATCAGTACAGCTGACCCTAGATGACATGGCAGGAGCTTACTGTAAAGGAAAGTTCTTAGCGGAACAGGAAGCGTTTGCAGCAGCTCGACGAGGATTGCCCGTTGTTATCGTGAACCCTACGGTACCTCTAGGCCCAGGCGATCGCCGCGTTACCCCACCGACGCGCATGATATTGGGGTTTCTCAATGGCAACTATCCAGCTTATCTAAACAGCACCCTCAATGTGGTCGATGCCCGTGATGTTGCAATGGGTCATATCTTGGCTGCCGAAAAGGGTGTTCCAGGGGAGCGCTACATCTTGGGAAACGTGAATCTTCAGCTGGGAGAATTGCTGTCTCACCTAGAAGAATTGACGGGCTTAGCCATGCCCAAGCGTCGGGTTCCCTATTGGCTGGCACTAGCTGTCAGTGCAGTGCAGGAGCTGATTGCCGACACGATCACCCATCAACCTCCACAAGCGCCGCTCACAGGGGTGCGTCTGGCGCGATCGCCCATGCGATTTACCAACACACGAGCCAAGAGGGAACTGGGATTGAACTTTCGTCCTCTGCAGGAATCACTCGTTGATGCGATCGCTGACTATCGACAGCGAGAATTGCTTCAACGCTAGATTGTTTGGCTAAATTGTTTCGTTGGGGTACTGCACTGGCGATCGCATCAACTTGATATATTTTGCTGATATTTGAGTTGAAAGATACCGTCTTCTTGCTGGTTTTCAATCGAGAATGTTCCGTAAACCACTTTATGGGCATTTGATAAAGCAATGAGGCTGATTACGGATTTAATTGTTAAGCAGTCTTGCATTGTGTTACGTTGCTTGTGCCAGTGAAATGAAACTTCTATAAACCAGATAAGTCTATGCATGAAGAGTTAATGAATTGTTGAAGGATAAATATATAATGCATATCAGCTTGATTCCTTGCAGCTAAAGGCTACCAGTGCAGTTTGAACCCCGTCTCTGTGTAACCCCGTATCATTTTTTTCTTCGTCAATTTGGGGATAATACGGATAGGCATGAAGAGTCCACTGCTCAGTTAAAACAAGCGACAAGCAAGTCATGCATGACCTCACTTAGTTGCACTCAATGGACTGAATAGGTAGATTTTGTAACTGAATCTTTTTGAAGAACCGTTAAAGATGGGGATGGACATTTGAGCAATGAACTAAGCTCAAATGTCGTTTCAAGTCTTATGTAAAGTCATCGTGTGGCACAGTCTGTCGATAGGATTCAGGGTGCCCCTTCAGAATAAGTTTCACGGAGCAAGTTCCATGATTCAACAGAAATTTAACATGGCATTTGATGTCGAGCCTGAGCCACCTGCTGCCGCTTCTGACACTTCTTTTGCCTGTGAACCTATCGATACGACTGGAGCAGAACTGGCTCCAGCAGCGCCTCGCCTAGTTTATCTAGATCTAGAAGAGCTAAGCTGCTTTGAAGTCGTTGATCATCAATTTGAATCATGGGGCGTTGTGTTTAAGAATGCGATCGCCCTAAAGCCCTCAAACCCAGCCTTTCCTCCCAAATCTGGGAGCACGGTTATGATGGGGTCTCCTCGCTCCGGCATGTTAGAAGCATCTTTTATTCATCCGACGAGATTCGTCAGCGCTTTTCTGACCAGCTCTCACCGCGTCGTCATGACGGCCTTTGATCAGAACAATAAGCCTGTTGCAGAAGCTGAGATTCCTGGAGCAAACTTAGCCGATGGGCGTTCAGCCTACGAGCCAAATTTGCAACTCAGCATCCAAGCTGCAGACATTTATCGTATCTGTGTTCGTAGCCTTGGTGGGCAATTCACAATAGACGATTTCTCCTTTGGCTTTTAGTTGAATCTAGTGTGTTCCTTGTTTGTATCAGCTTAAAAGCCAAAAGTTAGAACCCCTAGACTTTCAAAGTCTGGGGGTTCTAGCGCGAAGGTTGTTGCAAATTACTGTCAGGGCATTTCGCGATACCGTTACTGTGCGCTTGCACTCAGACCTACAGGACAGCTGACGCCTGTACCCCCTAGACCGCAATAGCCCCCAGGATTTTTCGCGAGATACTGCTGATGGTAATCTTCTGCGTAGTAAAACTCAGGCGCATCCAAGATTTCAGTAGTGATTTCACCGTAGCCAGACTGTTTGAGCTGTTGCTGATAGGCATCCCGAGATGCTTCCGCCGCTTCTCGTTGCTCGTCAGAATAGGTGTAAATTCCGGAACGGTATTGAGTACCCGTATCATTCCCCTGGCGCATGCCTTGGGTGGGATTGTGACTCTCCCAAAACGCTTTTAGCAATTGCTCATAGCTAACAATTTTTGGGTCAAAAACAACCCGCACAACTTCATTGTGTCCGGTCATACCAGAGCAAACTTCTCGGTACGTAGGGTTTGGCGTATACCCTGCTGCATATCCAACAGAAGTTGAGTAAACTCCCTCTTGCTTCCAAAAACACCGCTCAGCACCCCAGAAGCATCCTAGACCAAACAGCGCCATTTCCATTCCTTCAGGGAAGGGCGGCTTGAGAGGATTGCCATTGACGAAATGCTTGTCTGGAACGGACATTGTTTCTGAACGGCCGGGGAGAGCCTCGTCTGCGTTTGGCATGGCCGCTTTTTTGCCGAATCCGAATAGAACCATAGGATACGTCCTGCGTCTTTTTTAATACGTGCTTACATCAGTACTTTGAGGTCATCGCTACGCGCATTGCGTTATCTCTGCATGACCCATCAGTCTTTTGTTTATTGTAATCAAGGTAAAGATACTTTGCGGATGGCAGACTTCGACGTTTCCACACTTGACATCAAGCAGCGGTCATCTGAGGTACGTCGAAATTGATGAGGATCGTCAGGAAGAAGAGCATGGTCGAGACGAATACGGGTCGTGCATGTTTCTTGTAGATCTGCATCCTGAAGATCGGCATAGCTCAAGTTTGACCGGAGCAGGCTGGCTCCGCGCAAATCAGCTTCCAGCATCCGAGCTTCAGAAAAATCGACCTTGACCAAACGTGACCATCGCAAGTCAGCTCGCTGCAGATCCGCGTTGCTGAAGTCTGTCTCGCAGACGTAAGCCCCAGTGAAGGAGACGCTACGGAGACTTGCGTTGTTAAACTTGACCCGGAAAAAATGGTTGCCGCTGAAATTGGCTTCGTGCATTGTGACACGAACGAACTGCGTCTCTATTAGCGTGACATCGAAGGCGATCGCCTGAATCAAATTTGCGCGTTCAAGATTTGCTCGGCTCAGATCAGTCTCCCTGAGAATGGCTCGAAAAAGGTTGGTGCCGACCAGATTGGCATGACTCAAATCAGTGCTAACCAACTGAGCACCTCGCAGATCAGCTCCAATCCAGTTGGTTTGCTGCATGTTGGCGTAACTTAAATTGATCTGAGAAGCCTTCGCAACTGTGCATTTTGCCTGAATGCCGCTTGCTCCGATCAGAGAGGCTCCATTGAGGATTGCATTGCTGAGGGTCGCGTTGTCTAGAACCGCGTTGTCTAAAATCGCGTGAGACAAATCTGCACCTTCGAGATGGGTACTTCGCAGATTGATCCCTCTCAGATCCATGTTGCTCAGATCCGCGCGCCTCAGATCAGGATTGGTATCTGGTTCACGCAGTCGCCAGTCGTTCCATTTTGATGTTCCCCACAGAAGTAAGGCAAGATGTTCTGCATTTGCCATAACCTTAGATTTCCTGACCCCATTGCTGCATCTGTCTCTATCCTAGGATGCTCCTTGTCTTGTGGCTGAAGTCAATTATGTCGAGGCGATCGCTTGTGCATTATTTTGGGATTGATTTTTATCGTCTGACGGTTGTGACATTGAGGCGATCGCCTCAATGTCAGAATAGTTATTCAAAGCGGGAGAATAAGTCCTTGCGTCCCGGAATATTTTCGATCGCAGTCAGGGCTGCATGGGAAGCTGCGATAATGTCTCGCTCTTCTCCACCGAGATATAGACGTCCAAAGCTTCCCACAGCCGAAATTCGTAAAATGTTAATCAGCGCGGCTTTTTCTGCTTCATTGGCGGCTAAAGCTGCATAAGAAGCGGGCTCTACTTCAAGCACATAGAGCGTTTGCCCCGCCAAAATCATATTGCCTCGTCTGGCTCGGTTGATGAGCTGGGTGTGGTGAGCATCGATATTGCGAATGATCTGACTCGATGCAATTCGGGGTTTTAGACAATCCCTTGGCGTTGCACCAATGACATCTAAGATGGCGCTGGCTGCTGCTTTCGTGTCGCTTTGCTTTTTGGAGTGTACTTCTAGTAGCCCGTATAACCGTTCGATCATCAGGACTCCAGGGCGCACGGCGGCAGCTTTTAACGCTACGTCCATCAATCGATTGACCTCAATGCCTGGAATCACCTCAATCCATATAGAAGAGTCTCCAGGTAAGGGCAAAAACCCCTGGGCTTCTGTGCCAAGATATGCGGCGTGCTGAGGCTGCAAATTATCGATATAAACGTAACTGCGCAGTTCGATACCCAAGAGATTTCTGAATAATGAGGAGGAACATGTGTGTTGAGCACCGCCAGCAAAGTAAGAAAGACTCAATCGGCTGACTCTCACCCTCAAAACTATATCAGGTGACGCTCTTGATTCATGCTTTCCTTTGCCTCCGCCTCTCCGCAATTGTGCTATTGCGGCGGAAATGGATCGGGTGCGAAGTGATAGCTCGCATGGACTCCGCTTGGATAGAGAAACGTACAAATGACTGATACTTCAGGGTTGTAGCGTATCAGCATGTCTTGCAGACCGACGTGTTTCCAGTCGCTCAGCATGTTCTCAACTTGACTCATGGGTCGAAACTTGATCTGCCAATCTTCTAAAGTCGTGGTGTTGCTGTCGAGTTGGCGCAGGATGACCACGGTTCCCTTCTCGCCCATCTGCATATAGCCGTTGTAGGCGATCGCACCGATACGGTCAGCGTTTGCTTCGATGACAGCAAACTGCTCATCCTTTGATTCAAGTGGTGCACTCATAGTCTATTTAGATGCTAACAAGGTTTCGTCAAACATCTTATCTTGATGCAACCCTTGCAAATGGGAGCGAACGAAGGATTGGGGATCTAATTCTGCTGTGGTGAGTTCGTCGAGTGCAACATCCAGCTCGCTCAGATCGCTGGGTTCAACTGGGTGGCAAGGAGTGCATCGGTCAGGATTTTGGGCACACAAGTCAGCTAGCACATGCTCATGGGCAACTTGAATTGCAGATAGCTCATCGACTATGTAAAAGCGCCCACGACAAACCGCTCGAAGTAGCCGATCAATGGCTTCTCGTTCCTCTTCCTGGAGCGAATCGCTCAAAATAGCTGCCATGAGTCCATATCGGTCAGCCAATGTGATTTGACGAGTCTGAGCGACTTGTGCGGTCAAGTCGGCGATCGCAGAGGGCAAAAGAGCTGGTACTAAGTCGGACTGAACTGACATTTCGGTGTGAGCGAGTGAGAGCATCGGAAATTACCAAGTGAGCGGCAAAGTAATAGAAAACAACCCCGTGTATGACACTATGACTGTTTTCTGGCAACTAGGTCGTGACAATTCGCTGTATAAACCTGTGATTGTGAACATCGTTGATAAGTGACGAAAATCACATACAAAGACGATAGTGTTACAGGCTGGCAAATTGCCTCTGAGTAGACAACGGAAACAAAAACAAAGTGAGTGATTGCAGCAGTAGTGAAATATGAGCTTAGAAAACCAGGAAGACAGGTGCCAACTTGCTAAATTGGCTTGCTGTTTTTGAGCTATGAAGCCGTGTGTCTGGCGCTAGATAGCTATCTATATGCCGAGTCTTAAACTCTAGACATTAGAGACACCGAAACTACGAGGAAAAGCCGTGAGTCGCCATTCTCAAAAACCATACGGATCACTTTCACGATCAGTGAATACAGATAAGGAGAACACAGACAAAGAAACGGCGTCTCTGAGTTTAGCGATTAATATTCGAACAACACTCAGTAACGAGGGAATCTAAAGCTCTATAAAAAGTTGAACAGCTTGGGAAAGACAAACCACAAATCATCACTGCAGTAAAAATTAGAGGTGAACTCTAAGTCTGCACCCACTAGCCTTCCTTCAGAAAATGAAGATCATGCATAGGTCTGTGACAATTTTAGTTAGCGACTGCACTAATTGTTTCGCTAATGCCTTGTTTTAGCTCCACCATTGAAATTATATGAAATTATAATTTAACGGTAGAAATAAGAGGCAGCTATATACTCATCTCTCGAATCGATAAACATCGATTTCGTTATTTATAGTTTTACTACACCCTGAATCGAATGTCCTGTGTAAAGTCACCCAGATATTACGGAAATATTTAATGATTTGAAGTCTCTCGACGTTTAAATGTCAAGTTCGGACATCTTTTGGAAAAAGCTCTCACAAAACATTAGAGATATTTTGATGAGGAATATTTTTCATGTATTCCGTATGGAGATGCACAGCCAAGCTGAAATATCAGCCATTTATCGAAGTTGCGAACGTAGAAGAAACGCGCAACGTTGTAAGTGATGACGCTCTTGTCGGTTGTAAGTTCCGTCTCTAAGGGCGATCGCGCAAACTTCCGTTTTTATACATGGGTTTTCTCTCTACAACAGAAAGCGCGGAGGAGTTAGCCAAAACATCTCGCTGCGCCCGATTACAGAACCTCTTGGTGGTAGCGTGAGTCCGATGATCCCCGCCTTCTTTACGACTAACCGTTCTTTAGACGAACCCCAGACGAGAGATTCTGCCCAGTTTCCTAAGTCGGGCTGGTGACCGACCAACGCCAGTGTTCGATCTGCCTCTTCGGGCTGGAGCTTGAGCCAGTTTAGCCATGCTTGTAAGTTTCCTGCAGGAGCAAGGAGATCGGAGGTTTCTATGACACTTGCCAGCTTGTAATCATGCAGGATAGTGGCTGTCTGCCTAGCTCGGACGAGAGGACTGGTTTGGATCAGGTCAAACTTCAGCTCCAGTTCCACAAGCCGTTGAGCGATTTGCTCCGTTTTTTGAATTCCTTTTTGGGTCAGGGGACGGTCATCATCATCAGCGTAGGTTCCCCGTTCAGCAGCGATACCGTGGCGAATTAAATACAGCGTTGTCATAGGATTGGGGAGTTTACCAAGACAGAACAAACTAAACGTTTGAGAGATGAACGTTCCGGCGATCAAGAAAAACTCTCTGGATTGCGATCGCCATATTTTAGCAAGAGAGCAATGGAAAGGCTGACTGCTAGAATCAGCACCATGCTGAGGGCAGAGCCAAAGCCCCAATTGCGTCCTGCGCCTAGAAACTGATTGTAGATGAGGCGCGGGATCGTCATGCTAGCCGTGCCGCCCAGCAGTTCAGGAACGATAAAATCTCCCATACTGGTGATGAAGACCAGCAGTGAGCCAGCAGCAATGCCAGGAAGGGTCTGGGGTACTGTAATTTTCCAAAAGGTTTGACGGGGAGTTGCCCCAAGATCGGCTGAGGCTTCTAACAGTCGTTGGTCAAGCTTTTCGAGGGACGCATAAAGAATGAGCACCATGTAGGGCAAAAAGTTGTAGGTCAGTCCGATAAAGACAGCTGTATGAGTGTTGAGCCAGTCCTGTGTTGGCAGGTTGAAGGTTGTGAGTATCGTATTCAACACGCCACTTTGGGGACTGAGAATCGACCGCCACGCATAGGCTCTTAGGAGGGAAGATGTCCATAGGGGAAGCACAAACGAGACTAGCAGCAAGTTCCGCCAGCGTTGCGGAGCCATGAGAGCGATCCAATAGGCCACGGGAAAGCCCAACAATAAGCAAAATACGGTGGACACTGCCCCGAAGTAGAGCGATCGCCCAATCACCTTCAGATAAACGGGTTGGAGAATTCTTAGATAGTTGCCGAGTCCGTATGGGCCTGTGGGATCATCGGGCTTTAGTCCTGGCACAAGGCTGATATCAAGGATCAGAAACATTGGGACTACAAGCAGCAACAATAGCCACAATCCTGAAGGCGCAAGCAATATAACAGGTTGAGCTAGTCTTTGCAGTCGCGTTTTCCAGGTCATCGGAGGACGGGAGGAAGAAGACCTCGTCGCGGGAATTTTGGTAGGGGCTGACATCGAGGATTACGCTCGCAGACAATTAGAAACATTGTGAGAAAGAAGCACAGCAATCACTTGCTTATAGAACCAATAAGTAACTTATGTCGTGTGATGATTGCGGTAAAAACTGAGAGCTTTTGAGCGCAGCTCAGCTTTTTATTGAATTCGAAATCGACAAAAAACAATATGAAAATAGATTAGAGCATCGAACTTTTTTATGAAATTGGATTAAAGAAGAGTAGTTCAAAATTGGATCAAATTTAATCCGAGTTGACACAAGAGATGATCTAAAAGTGATCTTCATTACCGCAAAAACAGTGATGTGAGATTAGCAGCATGAATCCAGAATTTTCTGATGCACAGTCTTTTCGGTACAGCATTTTCCTCATCGCCATTGTGCCGATGTGATCCCCAGAGATGAAATAATCTGGAAGAACGGTCTGCCATAGTGGACTCGTGTAAAGCACGTTCACAGATTTGTCCGACGATGTCTAGTGGTATTTGAAGCTAATGCAGGATCTGAACCCTACTCATGCCGATCCGGAGTCTGAGTCGAAGTCGGGGCATTCCGTTGCTCATTCTACTGGTAATGTCACTAGCTTGAATGTCACTGGCTTAGATGACCTCAACCCTATTGAGATTGAAAACAGTCGTCGGATAGTGAATGCTAGATTGCCAGGGCATGAGGGACTGTATTCGGTTATGCTCTCGGATCAAGGCGCGCTCATTTCTGTAGAGCGATCGCCCGCTTTGCCAGCTTCCCCTACCTCGCCCGCAGCGGATTGTTTGGATGTGAATGGGGACTGGCTGTCGCCTGGTGGAGTGGATCTCCAAATCAACGGGGCGCTAGGACTCGCCTTCCCTGATCTTGACAATCATGATGTTGCTTCCCTCCTAGAAATCTGTCGTTTTTTGGGTCGTCAGGGCATCGATGGATTTTTGCCTACCTTGGTCACGACGGCGATCGCCAACATCCATCGTGCGCTGTCCGTCATTGCAAAAGTTCAGCACCAAATTCAACAAGAGTCTTTTCCTGGTGTTGCTCAAATTTGGGGTGTGCATCTCGAAGGGCCTTGCCTCAATCGTGAAAAACGGGGAGCCCATCCTGATGAGCATCTTCAACCTCTGACCCTTGATGGGATCAAAAATGTGTTGGGCGATCATGCCCACTGCGTAACGGTGATGACCCTCGCCCCAGAGCTAGACTCGACAGGAACGGTGATTCCGTACTTGCGATCGCTCGGCATTGTCGTCAGTTTGGGGCATTCTCAGGCTACAGTCGAGCAGGCCGAAGCTGCCTTTTCTCGGGGTGCAACAATGGTGACTCATGCGTTTAACGCGATGCCCAGTTTGCATCATCGAAAGCCTGGAATGCTGGGAGCCGCATTGGTACATCCCAACGTCGCCTGTGGATTGATCGCTGATGGCCAACATGTCTGTCCGACGATGCTGGAGTTGCTGGTAAGAGCGGGGCGGGGCGATCGCACCAATAACTCATCAGAATCTAGATATCCTCAAGGACTATTTTTGGTCAGCGATGCGCTCTCTCCTTTGGGTCTACCCGATGGCACCTATCCTTGGGATACTCGTCAGATTCAGGTCAAAAATGGTACGGCTCAGCTAGAAGACGGAACGTTGGCAGGCACGACACATCCTCTACTGGTCGGAGTGCAAAATTTAGTAAAGTGGGGCATTTGCGATGTTGGAGAGGCGATCGCCCTGGCAACGTTGGCTCCTCGTCGAGCATTAGGATTGCCACCGTTTCCGATGTATCTGCCGGATATGTCGTCAGATACGCGGTCTTCCGCAGCTTCTTTAGCACTTAAGCGATCGCGCCATTCCTCTCAGTGGTTGAGGTGGAGTCTCAATCCTCAAACCCAGGCTTTGGAGTGGACACCGCTTTAGCCTCGACTCTAAGCTCGTTGCCTAGAACTGGTTTTACTTCTATAGTGCTACGCGCTGATATAAAAACAATAGTTGATGGAGAAGCCGCGCACCGCGCGGCTTCTCCATCAATATCTGTCCTAACCTATCTGTGCATTGCTATAGTGCCTTGAATGGCAGATGTTGAGCCAGGTCTTTCGGTTCAGAGCCAAAACCTGTATTCTGCTTTGAGTCTGTCTCTTGCCTGCCTGAACTCGTAACCCATGATGCACAAAACATGACAGTTGCACGCACGATTTGTCTAGGTTTTCTGATCTTGATCGGGATAGGAACAACCCTGCTCCTCTTGCCCTTTTCTACGGCTACGGGCGAATGGAACGAGTTTGTCACTGCGCTGTTTACCGCAACTTCGGCAGTGTGTGTCACCGGGCTTATTGTCGTCGATACTGGAACTCACCATTCCCTCTTTGGAGAAGTGGTTATCTTGCTGCTGATTCAGCTAGGCGGATTGGGGTACATGACGGCTACGACATTCTTGTTGATCTTGCTAGGTCGGCGATTTGGCCTAAGAGAAAAGCTAGCGATTCAAAAATCGTTAGATCTAGGAGGGCTCTCCAATGCCGTGCAATTGGTGAAGTCAATCATTGCCTTGACGTTGGTTTTTGAGCTGATGGGCGCTCTTTTCCTGTACCCCGTCTTTTCAGAAGACCACGGGGAAATTTACGGAGCTTGGTTGGCTGTTTTTCACAGCATAAGTGCTTTCAACAACGCGGGTTTCAGTCTATTTGAGGACAGTCTGAGTCAATATGCCACGTCGCTCCCAATCAATATAGTGATTCCGTTTCTAATTTTGGTAGGCGGATTGGGGTATCAGGTGATGATGGAGCTTTTTGCCTGGGGACGCGATCGCCTTAGAGGGAAGCGCGTCCATTCTTACTTTTCGCTCAACTTTAAAATCTCTACCAGCACCAGTCTCTTTTTGCTCGTTCTTGGAACCCTGGCGCTGTTCATTATTGAATATCGCAACAGTTCTTTGTTTGGAAACTTCAGCCTGAGCGAAAAGTTGATGGTGTCGTGGTTTCATTCGGTGATGCCTCGCACTGCGGGCTTCAACTCCGTAGACTACGGTCAGTTCACTACCACCGGATTGCTGTTGACCATTGCGCTCATGTTTATCGGAGCCAATCCGGGGGGAACAGGCGGTGGTATTAAGACAACTACATTTAGAATTTGGTATAGCTGTACGAAGTCGGTTCTGCGATCGAGAGAAGAAGTGTTGTGCTATCAGCGACAAATTCCAAACTCACTCATTATGAAAGCGGTCGGTGTCGTATTTGCCTCTGGGGTCACAGTTATTAGCGTTACCAGCTTTATTGCTTTTAGCGACCCTGATATTGATTTCATGCAGGTGCTCTTTGAGGTTGTGTCTGCTTTTGCCACAGTTGGACTATCTACGGGCATCACTGCAAGTTTGTCGATATTAGGTAAGTTGGCGATTATTGTCACCATGTATGTCGGGCGAGTGGGCGTCTTACTGCTAATCTCAGCGCTGTTGGGTGATCCGAAGCCGAGAGTCGTGACGTATCCAGAAGAGAACCTGTTGGTGGGATAGGGAGTCGCCGCCATGAGCGATTCTCATTGGAGTCAGGACGACTAGAGGGTTACGCAACGTTAAAAAAATCAAAAACTGGTTATATTGAATACCTCCTGAAGCGCCAGATGCAGGTTAGGGTGTGGCCGTGGTTCTTTAGGAAGATCTTTGAAAATTTTTCGAAGACTATAATTTAACAACTATGAAGAGTACAGAAGAGCGAATTTATCGCGAGAAGATGCTTCTGCCCTTCGTAAGATTAAGAAAAGACGAATTAAAAATTTTCGGTTCACGGCCATGCATTTTAGGTGTGGTTGAGGCATTGGACATGCGATCGCACTTTCTTTTCTAACGACTGAACCGATTTACTGTATTGATAAGGGAACGTATTACCGTGGTTATTCAAGCCTCTCGACCAACTGATTCTCCTCTCGCCCAAAATCTTTATGAGAAGGATACACAGGCGATCGCCCGTCAACTCCTGAGCGCGACAACAGAGAAGAAAAATCTGCTGGCTCAGATGCGCGATCAGATGCGCTGGGATGACAAGCTGCTGGATTGGACAATGGGCAATCCAGGGTTACGAGTGCAGATGTTTCGTTTCATTGACTGTCTGCCCTCTCTCGAAAGCAAGGCAGAGGTTGCCCGTCATTTTCAGGAATATCTCACTGATCCCTCTGTGGAGTTGCCTAGTGCCCTCAAGGGAATGCTCAATTTTGCTGATCCTGATTCCTTGCCGGGTCAGGTCGCGGCTAAGACCGTTGCCACCGGGGTTGAAACCCTTGCTCGTAAATATATTTCGGGAGAGAACCTGAAGCAGGCGCTTAAGACTATTGAGCAGCTCCGTAAGCAAAAAATGGGCTTTACGGTGGATCTGCTGGGCGAGGCGGTGATTACTGAAAAAGAAGCTGAGCTTTATTTGACCCGCTATCTTGACCTGATGCAGCAGTTGACTGAAGCAGCTAAGGGCTGGTCAAAAGTCCCGCAAGTTGATGAAGCTGATGGCATTCCCCTGTCGAAGGTGCAAGTGTCGGTCAAGCTGACCGCGTTTTACTCTCAGTTTGATCCTTTGGATGCAGCGGGAAGTGAAGCTAAGGTGAGCGATCACATTCGCACCCTGCTGCGCCGAGCGAAAGAACTGGGGGCGATGGTTCACTTCGACATGGAGCAGTATCGCTATAAGGATCTGACTATTGCGATTTTGCAGCGAATTTTGATGGAAGAGGAATTTCGCGATCGCTCTGATATCGGCGTCACCCTCCAAGCCTATCTGCGCGACAGCGAACAGGATCTTCAAAAATGGATCGACTGGGCTAAAAAGCGGGGAACACCCGTCACCATTCGCCTTGTGAAAGGAGCCTATTGGGATCAAGAAACCATCATTTCTCGCCAAAATCACTGGCCTCAGCCCGTCTACAGTCACAAGTCGTCCACTGATGTCAATTTTGAGCGGATGACCCAGACTCTGCTAGAAAACCATGAGGTTGTCTATGCGGCCATTGGCAGCCACAACGTGCGCTCTCAGGCCAAGGCGATCGCCATTGCTAAAGCGCTCAAGATTCCGCCTCGCCGGGTCGAACTTCAGGTACTGTATGGCATGGCCGACAAGCTAGCGAAAGCATTGGTAGATCAGGGATTTCGAGTCCGCGTTTACTGTCCCTATGGCGAGCTAATTCCAGGCATGTCCTACCTAATTCGGCGGTTGCTGGAAAACACTGCTAATAGTTCTTTTATCAAGCAAAGCTTAGACGATGTCTCCCCAGACGATCTGCTGGCTCCACCGTTAATGTTGGATGATGCCGACAGTCAAGATTCTGGCTTAACCCTCAACACCGCCTCTCACACTCTGATCCAAAACTCTGCCGATACTGATTTTGCTGAAGCTGAGCAGCGTCAACAGGCGATCGCTGCCATTCAGCAGGTGCGGCAGCAGTTGGGTCAGAGCTATTTGCCTTTGGTCAATGGCAAACGGGTAAACACCCAAAAAATGATCGACTCTGTGAACCCAGCCAATCCTTCAGAGATTGTTGGCAAAGTGGGTCTGTTGAATGTTGATCAGGCCGAACAGGCAATGCAGGCGGCAAAAGAAGCCTTCAAGTCGTGGAAGGCAACCCCGGTCAAAGAGCGTGCATCCATTATCCGTAAAGCAGCAGATCTGCTCGAAGCCCGTCGCGCTGAGCTTTGTGCCTGGATGCTATTGGAAGGGGGCAAAACTCTCCACCAGTCTGATCCAGAAGTGTCAGAAGCGGCAGACTTTTGTCGTTACTACGCAGCCGAGATGGAGCGTCTCGACAAAGGCTATGTCTATGACGTGGCAGGGGAGACTGATCGCTATCTCTATCAGCCGCGCGGTGTTGTTGTGGTCATTTCTCCCTGGAACTTTCCTCTCGCGATTCCAGTAGGGATGACGGTGGCGGCTTTGGTGACAGGCAACTGTACTCTCCTCAAGCCCGCTGAAACCACTTCTGTGATCGCCGCTAAAATCACAGAAATCCTCGTAGAAGCAGGCATACCCGATGGCGTTTTCCAATATGTGCCGGGTCGAGGCTCCAGTGTTGGCGCACATCTGGTGAAGCATCCGGACACCCATATGATTGTGTTTACGGGATCTCAAGAAGTCGGCTGTCGGATTTATGCTGAGGCTGCAACTCTGAAGCCGGGGCAGAAGCACATGAAGCGGGTGATCGCAGAAATGGGCGGCAAAAACGGCATTATTGTCGATGAAAGTGCGGATTTGGATCAGGCCGTTCAGGGCGTGGTCTATTCGGCTTTTGGCTACAGCGGCCAAAAATGCTCAGCCTGCTCTCGTGTCATTGTGATGGAGCCGATCTACGACACTTTTATCGAGCGTCTTATCGAAGCAACCCGTTCTCTCAATGTGGGCAGTCCCGAACAGCTAGGAACCAAAGTTGGCCCCGTGATTGACGCGACGTCTCAATCTCGGATTAAGGAATACATTGAGAAGGGTAAAGAGCAATCTACCTTGGCGTTGTCGATGGACACTCCAGAGACGGGCTACTATGTTGGCCCTACGATCTTTACGGACGTGCAGCCCGACCATGTGATTGCCCAGGAAGAAATCTTTGGCCCTGTGTTAGCGGTGATCAAAGCTCACTCCTTTGATGAAGCGTTGGCGATCGCCAACGACACTAACTTCGCACTCACGGGCGGACTCTATTCCCGCACGCCGTCCCATATCGACCGAGCCTATACCGAGTTTGAGGTGGGCAACCTTTATATCAACCGCAGCACCACTGGGGCGATTGTCGCACGTCAACCCTTTGGCGGATTCAAGCTGTCTGGAGTTGGAACCAAGGCGGGTGGCCCAGACTACCTGCTTCAGTTCCTAGAGCCTCGCCATGTGAGCGAAAACGTTCAGCGGCAAGGATTTGCGCCGATTGAAGGGATGGACTAAAACAAGTCGTAGACTGCTGATTCCGAAAGTTCGACTGAAAGTTGAGAGCGATCGCCAACTGCTATGAAGGGGCGATCGCTCTTTGTTCAGTGGACAATTTGAAGAAGAGATGAAATTTCCGGAGACAGAAAATCAATAAATGTAGTCTTATCCAAGAAAGTGTACTGTACATCTGATCCGACTTCTCTCCATCAGTTCGTTGTGCAGTTTCTTCGTATGGCTTGAGTAATCATTTGATATGAAAAAAATTCTTAGTATTGACGGCGGCGGCATTCGTGGCATTATTCCCGCGCTAGTTCTCGCTCAGATCGAAAAAAATACAGGCAAATCAATCGCTGAAAGTTTTGACCTAATCACAGGCACCTCAACAGGAGGCATCTTGGCTCTTGGATTGAGCAAGGACAACGGCCATGGAAAGGCAAAATATTCAGCACAAGAGTTGGTCGAAATTTATGAGGAGAGAGGCAGAGAAATCTTTCCTCGTTCTTTCTGGAGAGGAGTGTCTTCTGTTGGGGGTTTCATCGATGAGCTGTATGCTGTCGAAGGACTCGAAAAAGTTTTAGACGAATACTTCCAGAATGAGCCTCTTGGTGCAAGCTTGACTAAGGTTCTTATTTCTAGCTACGACATCCAAAATCGCACGCCCCTTTTCTTCAAAAGCTGGCGGAATGAGTTTCGCAACGTTTTGATGAAAGAGGTTGCTCGCGCTACATCCGCTGCTCCTACTTACTTTGAGCCTGCAAAAGTTGCTATCGGTACAGAAACTAAGTATCTGATCGATGGTGGTGTCTTTATCAACTCGCCTTCGGTGTCTGCTTATGCCGAGGCCGAGCGCATCTTTCCTGACGAGAAGGAGTTTTTCGTGTTGTCTCTGGGCACAGGTGAACTCATTCGACCTATTCCTTACGATGCAGCCAAAGATTGGGGTAAGGCCGGGTGGTTGCTACCTTTGCTAAGTTGCATGTTTGATGGGGTGTCTGACGCTGCCGATTATCAACTCAATTCACTCCTAGGTGATAATTATGTTCGGATGCAGGTCAAGCTGGATCAATCTTCTGATGACATGGATGATGCGTCGAGCGGAAATATTGCAAATCTGAGAGCTGAGGCAGCGACACTGATTCTCACCCACGCAAGTGGTATTGGCAAAACAGTCCAGACACTTGCTCCTTCAGCTGTGAGTTGACTCAGCAAACTTTGCAGAGTTCGGAGAAGTTGACAGTAAGCCTATGATTGTCTGGATAACCCAGATTCATAGGCTTTTAAGCGATCGCCACCCCAAGTCAAAAGCTTTCTCTGGTTGTTGATCGCTCACCCTAAGAAACATCTCCTCGTCTAGGTCTTGAGCGAGATGAGCTTAGTAGAAACATAGCGGTGCTATGGATTAACTCCAGGGATGCCTGTTTTAATCGGAGCTTCAGGACTGGTGCAGGGCGAAAGCTGAGTCAAGTCATCGATGTTTGCCAACATGGTGTTGCAAATCTCGTCCAGTGGCAAATCGTTGGGATCAAGGCCAAACGGGTCTTCGATCTCAACGCCAATTTCTTCAATGCCAAACAGTGTGAAGCTAACCAAGATAACCACTAACCCCGTCCACCAGCCAAACGTGCTGACCACCTGAAATGGCAGCGTGAAGCAGTAGAGCATCAAGAGTTGCTTGAGATGAATGCTGTAAGCCGGAGGAATCGGTGTCTTGAGAATGCGCTCACAGCCCCCCAGTATATCCACAAGCTCATTGAGAGATTGTTGCATAGACGTGAGCTGATAGATGTTGAGGCGATCGCGCTGATGCTGAAACTGCAAATAGTCTCCAATCCAAAAGGCAATTTCGAGAGGCGGGTTGTTCATGTTGGTCAACCGATCAAAATTCTCCCGCTTCATCAATTTTCTCAGCTCTTCGTCGGGAGACTGGTGTCGCAAATGCAGCTTGACTGAAACAGCAAAAGCCACCAGCAACCGCAACATCGACAGTTTATGTTCGCGATCGCGCCGATCTCTTTCTAGGACGATAATCCAAACCTGCCGCGCTAGATTTCTCACAGAGTTGATCATCTGTCCCCACAGCTTGCGTCCTTCCCAGTAGCGCTCATAGGCGGTATTGGTGCGAAAGACGAGCAAGAGACCTAAGACTAATTCAGGAATCAGATTGTTGAGCGGAAATGATACCGGAATGCCGTATGCATAGAGTCCAGAAACGATAACTCCAAGGATGCCGCAGAATAGGGCACGGGGGGCGATCGAAGGAATGACAGAACCTTTGAGTCGAAATGCTAACTGGAACCAATTAAGCTGGAGAACACACATCAAATTACGATCGGATTACAGAGAAACACTAAACAGGAATAACGCGTTTATTAAAGACAGGATGTATGGGCATGAAAAAGTGCTTGAAAGAATCATTTCTCATCCTTTACATATCTTCCAAGTTAGTGCGTGTTGTTCCTGAAGCGATTCGAAGCATGTTTTAGCTTTCGCAGGTTGAGGATCGTCATCCGCAGTCCTTTCAGGAACCTTC
Source organism: uncultured cyanobacterium (assembly GCA_937128595.1). GTDB lineage: Bacteria > Cyanobacteriota > Cyanobacteriia > CAKZMO01 > CAKZMO01 > CAKZMO01. Next base: position 26,204 of record CAKZMO010000194.1, read on the forward strand.
ATCGATTGTTTTGAATCGATACTTTGTTTGAAGATGCTCCCACGTAGTCAAATTGCAAGTCAGCACAGATAGCTGATATTAGTTGTTGACACCTGACACTATGCAAACAGCTCTGTGTCAACTCTGTATCAACAAATGCATCCAATGGTGATTGGCTTATTGAGGCTTTTTGTTGCTCTACAGTATAGCGATATCCCTTGCACCAAACACTGATGACCTCTGTTCAATGTCTTGGAGCACAGAATTAGAACCAGATATCGGGTTGTGAATTGGACGGGGCAAAGTCAAAATCGCTGGCCAAACCCAAAATGAATCCGGCTGCTGCCTTGATCGTTAAGACCAAAATCGGCACGAATGAGACCGAGAGGCGAACCCACACGAATACCAAAGCCGTAGCCTAGTCCAGTGCCGGGTTTATCGCGAACCCCTGCAGGATCTCCTTCTACACTACTTCCTGTTCCCAGATCTGAAGCAACATCAGCAAAGAGAACGCCGCCAACGATGGAGAAGATGGGAAACCGATATTCCGCTGAGGCCAGGATATAGCTGCGACCACTGCCAATTCCGCCTCCTTCGTAGCCGCGTACGGAGTTCATGCCACCCAGGTCAAACGCTTCATAGGGAGGCAACTCTCCTAAAACAGTTCCCCCCTGAAGGTTGAAAGCGAACACCTCTGGGTTTTGCACCGAGCCAGAACCGAGTAAGTCTGTAGAAATATATCGTGCATAGTTGGCTCTCAGTCGATTCATCAAAATGCTGCCATTGCCAACAGGCAGAGACTGCTCAGTGCTGAGTCTTAGGATTGAGCCCCCTGAGGGATTAAATGGATTAACTCGCTCGTCTTGGGTGACGCTGAAGCCTAGTAGCAATAGATCATCAATGCCTGAGTCACTGACCGTGAGCTGGTTGCCGAATTCATCTCGGTTGGCAATGTCGCCATCATCATCACGAATACTGATCCGCGAATAGTCGAGCCCTAGCTCTGCGTCCCATTCGCCTAGGGGACGCATAACTGATGCGCCGCCCCCAAACCTTTGTTCACGGGCATTGTCACCGTTTTCGAGTGCGACTTCGTCACTAAACGTGAGGGAGCGATAGTTGCTGCGAAAGCCGTTGATGCTGTAGCCCAACCGATTGGGCTGACTATCGCGATAGGGACTGGCAAAGCCCGTGTTAAATTCCAGTCCTCGTCCTCCGGCTTGGACACCCAGGTTCAAATCTTCGCCAACACCGCGAAAGTTGCGATCGCGGTAGTTGACTGAGCCAAACAAGCCTAATTCGGTGCTGATGCCGCCGCCCACTTGGACTCTGCGGCTAAAGCCTTCTTCGACTTGGTAAGTCACGTCTACGACAGGAGGTTCAGGCGAGTCATCCACATCGACTGCGACTGTCGCGATTTGAAAGACCCCCAGACGATTGAGAGTTTCTAAGTCTTCGACTACTTCGTTTTGGTTGAAAATGGTGCCCGGCTCAGTACGGAGTTCTCGTCGAATGAAGTCTTCACGGGTTCGTCCTACGATGGGTTCGCCTGATTCATCAAC
>CAKZMO010000195.1 GCA_937128595.1 uncultured cyanobacterium
CCCTCTTGTCGCCCCTCTTGTCGCCCCTCTTGTCGTCCCTCCTGTCGTCCCTCCTGTCGTCCCTCCTGTCGTCCCTCCTGAATGCCTTTCTGAATGGCTTGTCGTTCAATCGTGGATACGTATCGCATGACTTCTTCTCCCTCGTATGCTGCCAACTCCGCTTGAAATACCGCTTCTAGTGGCTCAGGTAGCTCGATGAGCCAATCAATAAATCGATACAACTCTAGAATATCGTCTCGTTCATAGCCCTGCTCATATAGCCGTCGCGTCAAGCGGAGCTTCCAGTCTTTGCGGCTGAACACATCTTGACTCGTCTCCCTCGCTTTGAGATGTGCCATCACCACCGTCGAAAAAGGATTGCGGTTAGCTTCCAGGGCTGACCAGTCCTCAGCGTAGTCCAAGAGTTTCACCATCGGAAAGCAAAATCGGACTTCACAGCCCAAGATGCTGGTCTCATAAGTATGCGGTCGCCAACGAGGACGATCATCTGCCAAAACTGCCAAGCTAACAACCGGGCGATTGTATCGATCGCACAATCGATAGTTGTAGACATACATCCGCTGGGCAAACTCGGCTTGGTATTGACTCTGCACCTCAATATGGATCAAAAGCCAAGTTTCAGTGCCATCTACGAGCCACGCTTTGACGAGCTTATCAGCCCAGCGGCGACCCACATCGGCATCTCGCACGATTTGCTGTAGCTCGGTGTCGAGAAATTCGGGGTCGCGCTGCATATCAATGTGAGGAGCGATCGCCGGGAAGAAAAATGCCATAAACTCACGGAAGTAAAGCTCGATGGCTTCTTTCCAGGGAGAATCGTAATCAGCGCGAACATCTGTCATCCAAGAGAAGAGGTAGTTATTTTGTACTGATTTTATCAGACTATGAGCTACCATTGAGTTTATTGAGCGATCAGTGATTCAACCAAAATGGAATGAAAGCCCCAGATGACCCAGAAAAACTTGTTACGAGGTGAAAAATTATAAAATTGGGCGATCGCTCCAGAATTATTGCGTACTTCTGTTAATCTTCTACACGCTCTGTATTCCCTGACTTGATCCAGCCTTCAACACCGCTGCCCGGAAGCCGTACGTTTTGCCAAACTCCATCACTGCTTTCCGACAACACAATGACACGCTCGTTGTAGTCAATACCTCCAATGCGAGTCGTTTCTACACTGGGGCCTTCCCGCAGCACCATCCCAATCGGCTGGGCAATCCGAGCTTGAAACGACCCTTCTGGGAGCGGTTCTTCCTCTGAGGCGGGTTCAGGAGCGGGAGGGGGAGTCGGCGGTGTTTCCTCCTCTGATCCTGCAGAGGCTTCTACCTCTTCGGGAAGGTTGCCGCTCCCCTCTGCACCGAGGTTTTCTTCTGGAAAAATGGGTTTTGGGGGCAATTCAGAGAGTCGGGTCATGACGTAGCGAGCCGCTGATCCTCCAGCCATGAAGAGGAGGGCGATCGCCACCAAAATGCCAGTCACAAATTTAACGAGCCCAAACCAACTCATAGCTTTAACGAGAGGAACTACAGACGGTCGCCAAGTGTACCTTTGCGAGATGCGAGTCGGGCGCGGCCTGACGCGGCCCAATCTTGTAGGAACTGGATTTGTTCTTTCGCAGTGCGAGCAAGGGGAACAATTTGGCTAGCCGCTTCTAGAATATCCTCAGTTGTGAAATCTCGCTCTTGACTAAACGCAATATGCATCGCTTCGATCAAAATCTGCTCGATTTCAGCCCCCGAAAAATCAGGCGTTTCATAAGCTAAACGATTAATGTCATAGGCTTGGAGATTATGAGGTCTAAGTCGCGATAGGTGAACCGAAAAAATCGCGCATCGTTCATCTTGGCTTGGCAGCCCGACAAAGAAAATTTCGTCGAAGCGTCCCCGCCTCAATATCTCTGCGGGTAAAGACTGCACATTGTTTGCCGTCGCTACCACAAAAACGGGGGATGACTTTTCTGCAAGCCATGTGATAAATGTGCCAAACACACGATTCGCTGTGCCTGAATCTCCCCGACCTTCGACCCCAGAAAATGCCTTGTCAATCTCATCGATCCAAAGCACACATGGGGCTAGCGCCTCAGATAGCTGAATCATCTGGCGGGTGCGAGATTCAGATTCTCCGACTAAACCAGCAAAAAGACGACCCACGTCCAGACGTAGCAATGGTAGATGCCAGTGGTGGGCGATCGCCTTTGCCGTCAGAGACTTCCCTGTGCCTTGAATACCAACAAGCAGCAGTCCTCTAGGATAGGGCAGGCCGTATTGACGAGCCTTTTCTGAAAACGCTCCGCCTCGTCGAATCAGCCATTCTTTGAGATTATCAAGTCCGCCGATATCGGTAATTTGTTCTCGAGACGCGTAGAAATCTAGAATCTGGGTTTGGCGGATTGTCTGTCGCTTTTCTTCTAAAACCAGTTCTAGATCTTCGGAGGTGAGCTTGCCATGGCTGGCGATCGCCCGAGCAATAATGCGTCGAATTCGCTCAATCGATAATCCTTGGCATGAGCGCACCAAATCTTCGAACACAGAATCGGGAGGAGGACCTCCTAGAGCGGAGAGAAGACGACTCAACTCTTCTCGAATTTCGTCAGTAGTGGGTAGGGGAAATTCGAGAATCGTCATGATTTCGCCCAAATCTGAAGGGATTTGAATCTGGGGAGAGACAATGACGATATTTTTAGGCTGAGATTTCATTAGCCGTGCGAGATTGCGCAGCTTACGTGCGATCGCAATATCATCCAAAAATCGATGAAAATCTCGAAGAATGAAGATAGCCGGAGCTGAAGACGGCAGTTTTTCAACAAGCTCTAGCGCCTGCAACGGGTTCCGCTGAGCAAACCCAGCGTCATTTGGATTGCCCTGATAGCCATCTACAAAGTCCCAGGTATAGACTCCACGGTTGCCCTGCTTTTGAGCGCATTGGGCGATCGCTGTTTCTATGCGCTCCTCTTCCAACGTCGCCACATATAGCAGTGGATATCGAGCTCTCAAAAGTAATTCAAACTCGTCCAAAAACGCCATTCTATTGCGTATATATCCTGCTTGCTACGGGTTAGTTGAGCAACTGGCCTTTCAAACTAGCCAAAGATGCCCAACGACTATCTATAGGCAACTGATGGTTGCCATCTTCTTTGAGTTCAATACCCAGACATCCCTTATCGCAAAGCTGACGTTGAGGCAGTGATAAGCACAGATGTTCATAGAGCCAAAGGGCAGGTTCAAACGATCCGGTGGGCGATAGAGTTTCGACCAGATCTTCGACGGCAACTTCTGTCTCTAATTCATCTACAGAATCAGATTCATCATTCAGCCAAATCAATTCTGATGCTTCGACCTGCAATCGATGATTATAGTTGTTCAAACAGCGATCGCACGTCAGAGTGACGATCGTCTCAACACTTGCAGCAACCTTTAAATAATTGCCTTGATGAGAGACTGTCAGCATTCCTTGAACAGGAGTCAGTGTTTCAAAATTACTGAGATGTTGAGAAATCTCAATTGCTTCTGTCTGTTCTGGCGCTTTTTTCAGTTGAGGGATATAAATGGCATCCATAATCGCCTCCCCTACAGTTCTATTTACTCTTGCGAATTAGGTTCTGACTCTTCTTGTTCGTCCTTCTTGGGATGAACAACGAGTCTTCGATCTGGCTCCCTTCCACGGCTGTAGGTCTCTAGATCACCATAAGCTTTAACCAATGTGTGAACCTGTCGCCGCTCGGCAGAAGACAAAGAAGGAATCTCATATTCTCCCCCGCTTTCTCTCACGTGCTGAGCCGCTTCAGAGGCGATCGCCTCTAGCTCTTGCTGTCGCTGCTTCCGGTAACCGTTAAGCTCTATGGTGTAAGCACACTGCTCATCTTCAGCCTGATTGAGGTTGAGAGTAGTATTAGCGAGATACTGAATTGCATCCAGTGTTAGCCCTTTGTCACCGATTAATCCTTCAACCTGCTCTGAAGAGAGCGACTGCGAATCAATGATGAGCCAACAGCTCCCTTCGCTTTCTAACGCAGAGTCGTCTATAGAAACAGACGCAGGCGTACCCGAGAGCTTCAGAAGCTCCTCTAGCCAATGTTGACCTCGACTCAGTTGATGATTGCTCATATCGGAAAACAAAGATACTTAGAGAAGTTTCAAGCCTAGTGTCTCAAGCTGCAATTCATGCCCACAAAATCTGTGCTAATAAAATTCAGGAAATGAGGCAGCTATCGAAGTTCTAAGTCTTCTTATTCGATGCTTTACTTCCTTTGTTTTTTTTACGGTTGGCCTTCGAAGGCTTAGCACCATTTGCGGCCGCTGGCGGTTCTTCTTTTTTGACTGCGCTAGGCTCAAATGGCAGTGTTTCACGTCCGTTTGCTGCTTGAGTCTTTTTATCCTCTGCCTCTACAATCTTTTGGAGATTTTCGGGTAAGGGCTCACGCGATAAGAAGAAGGTTTGAGCTGTTTGAAAAATGTTTGCAATCACCATGTACATCAACACTCCAGCGGGCAAGGGAAAAAACAAAAACATTCCCGAAAACAAAATAGGAGTGACTTTGTTGATGGTGTCTTGTTGAGGGTTTCCCCCTGCTTTTTGCCCTGAAAGCAGCTGGTTGACGTAAAGGCTCAAGCCAAAGAACAAAACCATGCTGACGATGTCCCAATTGACGGAACCGTCATCGTTACGAGCGCCCACACGACCCAAAGCTTTAATGAACAAGAAGCCTTTATTAGCTGCAAGTCCCGGCACTTTACCTTGAAGGGTAACATCACCCGGCGCAACTGCTACCAAGTTGCCGTTCTCGTCAAACTCAACATTTCCTTCGCCAGATGTCACCGTCCACTGAGGGTTCAGCTCAGTTTCTGGATGCTGGTCTACCAAATCTTGCAAAGGAGTACCGTCTTCAGCGCGAAACTCAACGTTGGTTTTCTCACCAACAGCAAGGCGATCGCCACCAGGTATCACTGCCGAAACAGGCACATGTAGACCGTCTGTGATGTAAACATTTTGAGGCTTTGTTGAATAGGCTTGAGGCTGAATTTGCTCTATTTGAGCCTCAGGTACAACATTCAAATTCACCGTATAGCTGACGTCAGCAAACGGTGATCCTCGGAGGGTCGCAAATAGCGCAAACAAAATAGGCATTTGCAGCAAAACAGGAAAACAACCCGCCAGCGGATTGCCGAACTCTTTGTAGACGTTCGACATTTCCTCTTGCTGCTTTGACGGGTCGTCCTTGTAACGTTCCTGAACTTCCTTGACACGCTTCTGCATCGCAGGCTGCGCAACCCGCATTCGACGCATGCTTCGGATAGAGCCAGCACTGAGCGGATAAAGTGCAAACCGAATCACTAGAGTGAGAGCAACAATTGCCAATCCGTAGCTCGGCACGATCCCGTAGAAAAAGTCCAGGATCGGCAACATAACGTTGTTAGAAAGAAATCCGATACCAAAATCCATGCGCCTATTTTTGAGAAATGTACTAATGTACTCAGAAGTTATGTCAGGGCAAACACTGTAATCAGTGTCGAACACTGCCACTCTAATGTATCTTGCTCAGTCTAATCTGTCTTATCGCCTCTATTACGTTAATCTAGACGGGCAGAAGACAGGCTGACTCAACTTTAATTGAACTGCGTTAGCTCGTTTCTCCAAGCGAACCACTTGCTTGACGAGCCCGATCAGAGATCTGGTTGCTAATAAGCTCATAAATTTCTCGGAATCTAGGCAGAGCTCGCAACTCCAAGCGGCTGCCGTCCTTGAGTGTGACAACCATATCGCCCCACGCGCCCAATCCTCTTGGAACTGTAACAACGCGAGCGACTTCCGAATATATGATGTCGCTGCGTTCGCGACCCATCCATCCACCTGTTACCGATATGCGACGGCTAGTAATTCGGTATCTGAGCCAAATTGCTCGTACGATTGCGCCCACTGTTAAAGGCAGACAAATCACTGTAAAGCCTAGCAAAACATTAATAATCAAATCTCCGACATGAGGACCACCCTCAAAATAAACCTCTTCACGAATGCCCATCGATTACCTCTGCACTTATCAGCATCTGCTCTAATTCTTGCAGAAATTGCCAATAATCGCACTGTACAGCTGAAGGACGAACGACAATGACGATCAGCCAGCCTGCCGTAATTCGAGGCCGCAATTGTCGAAAAGCGGCTTTCAAATGACGCTTAATTCGATTGCGAACCACGGCTTTTTTGCTGACCTTCTGGCTAATTGATACCCCAAGGCGAGAGGGGTCATGTGTTACGTCTTTGACGTATGCCCCCTCTGAACTCAATTGGCTCTCGTGATACTGAACCTGTCTCTGACCCGACTCGGTTTGACTATTGCTTAAGCTACTCACGCTCTCGCTGGCCGAAGCCATCCGTTCAACGTCAGAACTTGTGGTGCTCGACAAATCGTGTTTTTCTATGTGGCTATGCCATCGCAATGCACGCAAAGTTAAATTGCGGGAGGAGCGACGCAAACCTTTTCGATAGACGAGCGAAAAGTCACGACGATGTCGAAGACGATGGTGAAGTGGCAAAGACAACGGATTGAGTAACCTTTCCGAACAACTAAGCAATTCGCGCACGGCCCGAACATGAAAACAGGCTCAACTTAGCTTCGACTTAAATTTAGGCGTTTTCGCTAGACAGCAAGCCGTGCCCGACCTTTGCGGCGGCGAGCTGTAATCACCCGACGTCCAGTGCTCGTTCTCATCCTCGCCCTGAATCCAGATGTACGCTTCTGCTTGCGGCGAGTTCCTCCAAACGTGCGCTTAGTCATTACAGCCCCTCAGTAAACACAAAAAATCAACAGTCTATAAGTATACCATTCACAGTCTGAACGAGTTGAGCGCTATCAGGTTTTTGCGGATACGAAGCCAGCACCGAACTCAACGTTCTTAGAAGCGCCCAAAACTGAGAACCCAGGTTCCCACATACTGAGGTGGCACTGCGTCTCCAGGCGCACGAACGTAGGCATTGAAATAGTGCGTACCTGTTCTCCGAGGATTACGGACATGAGAAAACACGATCTCCACTCGACTCCGCGCCGGAATTGGCTCAGTTGGATAAATTTCGACTAATTGGTTCTCTTCGTCCCAAATAACGTCATCCAACGGCACACTATCGCCAGAAATTCGAAGTTCGATATCGTCTACATCGAATTCACCGCCGTACTCATCAGGGTAGGTAACGACAAACAAATCGGAAGCTAGTGATAGCTTTTCGGCAGGAATACGAAGGTAGTAGCGATCGTATCGATTGAGGATACCGTCATTTTGTAGGCGATAGCCTAACTCATATTCGCGGTCAACACCACCAAAGATTGTCAGGCCGGGTAGACCCTGAGTAATTCCTGCAGTTGCGCTAGCCAACACGACGCTACTAGATGCAGCGAGAGCAGCGATAAAGCGACGAAACCTTTTTCCGAGAACCATGAGGGACAAACCTACAAATACTCAAATGACAATCTGAACTAATGCTTAACTAGCATTTTATATTTTTATGACTTTACCAGACTCCGCCATGTTCAAAGCGATCCTGAGAATGGGGTTCTTAGAGAAAGCTTGGAAACTATGGCGGATCACCATGAGCTGTAGTCATAGACAGCTATTTTATTTCGCTTCTCAACTACAGAGACTGGTTTCTGCTTGAGTTGTTCCGGGAAATTACTGATGAGGCAAGGGTGGATTTCTTGAAATCCAAGCTCCATGCTTCTGAACATCTCTTAAAACAGCTATTGAGCCTTTGCAAAATGATTTAAGTAGGTAGCCCCAATTAAACGTCGTCCTGGATCGCCGAAAGCACTGACATGCCATTCCTGATAGGGCTGATTAAATAAGACGACCTACTTACTATCTCCAACATTTGTGTGAGAACATTTGTATGCGCAGGTCGCCTCAAATATGTATGTACTGCTTAAGTAGGATGAGTTAGCGTTGGCGCGGCCATGCCAGAGGAATGAGCGTAGCCTATGCGAGCCTTTGGTTATTGCCTTCGGCAGGGCTCTGCCAACGTTCGGCAACCACAACCTACCTATCGTTTAATTTTTGTCCACCTACTGACCAACAAATGCATCCCGACACGTTTTCTGCTTGTGCTCAGATTTACCTAATTGAACAAATAAGAACAATAAGGGACTGAAACCTTCCCAGAAAGTCGTTAGTTCATATAATTTAAAGAGTGTAATGTAAAGGTAACCTCGGCGAAGAAGTCAGTCTATCTATAGCGTTGATAGATTCTATAGCTCCTAGTCGATACTAAGATGCGTCATCTCTGACTCTGTGGTCGCTCTCATGAGTATTACTTCATTCATTGGATTGACCTGAAATCATTGCAGTCAAACCGAAACAGCCGAAACGAACGGAGAAGCCTCACCTATGACAACTATCGAAACTAAAACCCAACCCATGGTGATCAACATGGGGCCCCATCACCCTTCTACGCACGGGGTCTTGCGGCTGATTGTCACTCTGGATGGTGAGGATGTAGTCGACTGTGAGCCCGTTATTGGGTATCTCCATCGAGGAATGGAGAAAATTGCAGAAAATCGTACCAACATCATGTTTGTTCCCTACGTGAGTCGTTGGGATTACGCCGCAGGGATGTTTAATGAAGCGATTACGGTGAACGCTCCCGAGAAGCTTGCCGACATTGATGTGCCAAAGCGAGCTAGCTATATCCGAGTCATCATGCTCGAGCTGAATCGTATTGCTAACCACCTGCTGTGGCTTGGCCCCTTTTTAGCGGATGTCGGTGCCCAAACTCCCTTCTTCTACATTTTTCGTGAGCGAGAGATGATCTATGACCTGTGGGAAGCTGCAACAGGTTCTCGCATGGTCAATAACAACTATTTCCGTATTGGCGGAGTCGCAGCTGACTTGACCTACGGCTGGATTGAGAAGTGCCTCGATTTCTGCGACTATTTCTTACCTAAAATCGATGAGTACGAAAAACTTATTACCAACAATCCTATCTTTCGCCGACGAGTTGAAGGGATTGGTGTCATCACTCGCGAAGAGGCCATTAACTGGGGCTTGTCTGGGCCAATGCTGCGAGCTTCTGGCGTCAAGTGGGATCTACGCAAGGTCGATAAATATGAGTGTTATGACGACTTTGACTGGGAAGTGAAGTGGGCGACAGAAGGCGATTGTTTTGCCCGCTATGTCGTTCGTGTCGAGGAGATGCGAGAATCTGTCAAAATTCTTCGGCAAGCGCTCAAAGGGATTCCGGGTGGATCTTATGAGAATTTGGAAGCTAAGCGGATGTCTGCGGGGCCGAAATCAGAGTGGAATGATTTTGACTACCAGTTTATCGGCAAGAAGATTCCACCAACATTCAAAATCCCGGCAGGCGAGCATTATGTCCGTCTAGAAAGCGGAAAGGGCGAGTTAGGGATCTACATCATCGGTGATGACAATGTGTTTCCCTGGCGTTGGAAAATCCGGGCAGCAGATTTTAATAACCTTCCCATTTTGCCAAAACTGTTGAAGGGAATGAAGGTCGCTGACATTATGGTGATTCTGGGAAGCATTGATGTCATTATGGGCTCAGTCGATCGTTAGATTGGTCTGATTGAGAAGACTGCTAGACGTGGCTTAACATCTCATTACATTCTTTCTAAAGAAAGGCGGAATTTGGCAGTGTCCTGAATTCTGCCTTTCTTTACTTTAAAAGTCTTGATTGCGAGCTAATAAGTTTCAGTCAAAAGCAGCTGAGCGATCGCCATCTCTATCAGCGCAATCTCAATATCGATAAGGCTTTCAGGATAATAAAAATATTACAAAGCGGCACCGGATGCACCAATGTAACTAGAGACAACGTGATGCGTAAACTTTGTTTTCTATCAGCACACGGGCAGTGAGAGTGCTTGTTATTCTCAATGAATGAACATTCTCATTAGTAACGTCAATATTACGCCTTGCGTTACGCTCGATTCACTGGATTGGTAAGCTCGCTGAAGTCGGCAATCAGGATAGAGGTGAGATTATTCGGACAGGGGCGGAGCTTCGTGCTTCAATGCCCATTTAAGGCTCTCTCAAGAGCTAATCCTGGTGTAGATAAGTAAACTCTCCCGATGAAACATTTTTGTGATACTTGGATTCATGACTGGTGTTCTGAGCATGGTTGGACAGATCCGGTAATGGAGCCTCTGAACCAATATTGGGCGTTTCCTCCGGGAGCTGTCATGCCGCAGCCAATTCCTATCAATGAACTGAAACTCATCAAGTCTCAACAGGGCATGAGTCGTCAGGAAAAGGTTTGGTCTACAACGGCGATCGCCTTCTCTGTGGTTATGGTGGGACTCAGCTACGCGCTGAAATGTCCGATGCCTCTTATTGCAGGGTTTGCCTACGCAGCCTTCGTTGTCGCTGGGCTTGAAGTAGACGAGTTCGAGTTCCACTCATCTCCTGGGATGCAATAATTCGATGCAATAGTTCATAGTTTGAGTTTGAGGACGCTGCACTCGACCTTACAATATTCAACTCCACCAGCAGCAATTAATATCGGTGAAGGGTGCACATGAGTCGTGCATCCTTCCCTTTTTATGGGGTTTTCAGAGACAGCCATCAGACGTTATGGAATGGGCTTAGGATATCATCGCACTTGAGCTTTTTGACTTAGAGAGCGATAGGCTGCGGTGATCGCTTTCATGCGGCGCTCTGCTAAGAGCTGAAATTCGGGGGCAAGTCCAACCACTTTATCTGGGTGATTCATCTGTGCCATGCGGTGATAAGCTGCTCGAATTTCGCTCAACGTTGCATTGGGTTTAATACCCAAAACATCGTATGCCGACTTGCGGTCGTCGATCACAAAATCTGAATCGGGGGTGTCTGCTTTGCTGGGTTTTGCTGACCAGGCATCTTTGTGACGCAGTGCTAGCCATTGCTGCACGCTGTTGAAGGTTTTTGTGAATTGCTCTGCAAGGGCAATATTTGACACATGCAGCCGTACACTGAAGCCGATGCTAGACAGAATATGCAGCAGACCGTACTGCACTTGCAGAAGCTGAGGATTATTCTTTGCACGGGGGTCAGGACGGCCTGAGGGCGTCACATGGAGCCAAGTTTTGCCGACGACTTTGGCATCATTTGGAATCGTGCCAGATAGATTGATTTGTTGGCGATCGCAGCTAATCGCCAGAGCACTGTATGAGATGGAGCTGTACAGCTCACGTCGCCACACCAAAACATAATCAGGCAAAAAGAAAAGAGTCAAAATTCCAACATCCATGCTCCAGATATTGAGGTTTGTCTCAATAAACGGAGGCTGCATGCATTGAATTTTGACAGGGCTGTTGCTGAGATTAATGATGTGGCTTGCCCCGGCATTTTGTTGCTGATTGGCTACCGTTTTACGCGTTGCTTCGAGCCAAATTTTTTCAGACTGAGATAAAATTCGGCACGCTTTTTGAATCGTAGAAAATCGGACTTTAATGTCATTGTCAAACTGGTAGTGAAGAGTGATTCTACGGTTTTGACGACGGTCATGTTCTAGCTTCCACGCCACGCCACCTCCGATCGCAAGCACAAGCAACCCTACCCAGAAGCTGGATAAGACTGTGGCGATCGCCCCAACGACTACTGCCACAGCCATCACAATCTTGGTGTGGCTAGGCTGATGGATGCGTGTGTTTGCCTCAGCAATAATTTCGGCAATTTGTGGACGGGGGGCGTTGGCATATGCATTCCCCAGTTTTATGTCGAAGCGCATGGGCTCCTAGAAGTCGTGGTAACAGGACATAGACGCACAGACATTCCTGCTGGAAATCCATAGGAAATGTCGAAACAATCAGAGTTCCAAACTATTCTAGCTAGAACTATATCGAGGACTTGTGATCGGAGCCCTTTGCTTAAAACTGCTCCAGTCTCGTCCTTCTCCAAGTAAGGAGAATATATCATCCTCGAAAATAGGATCATTTCTGAATACGTGACATTTTGCCAATCGACCGGGAAATTGCTAACGAAGCGTTGCTTATTTGATTCGCTGACTTGGTAGATTTGCATCGCATTTCCGAATATCGATTGAGAAACGATGAAGGAGCGATTGAGGTTGAGGATATCCGTTTCTAATTACCGATTGCAGAACTGTCCCATCATCAGACATGTTCGTTCTGCAACGCTACGATACTGGTGACCAAACTGTCCCAACCCTATATGCAAAGCTCCATTGCGTGGTTCAGGTTGCTCTTATGAGTTCAGAATCGTTTCGACGACAGCTTCAGCAAGAAGCCAATCAATGGCAAGCAGAGGAACTGATCTCATCTGATCAGTTGCAGCAGCTTGCAAATCGCTATCAGTTTGAGCAGCTAGAAACCGATGCCCGCGATCGCTTCGTCGGCATTCTTCTCGTTATCGGGGGACTGCTGCTTGGCATCGGGGTCATCACCTTTGTGGCGGCAAACTGGCAGGCGATTCCTCGACTTTTCAAGATGCTGTTGCTCTTGGCCTTGCTCATTGGAGTCAATATCGCCGGATTTTCTCTATGGCGATCGCCCCGTTCCTATGAAACATTGACCCAGCGGTCACTTGACTCTATGAGCGATCGCCAACAATGGCAGCAGCGATTAGGTCATGGACTGTTTATTTTCGGAGCGCTTGCCTTAGGTGCCAACATCGCTTTGATGGGGCAGATGTTTCATCTCGACGGCTCAGCGTTTGGGCTTTGCTTTCTGTGGGGAATAGGCGTTTTAGTGATGGCTTACGGTCTCCAACTCGCTTCGTTAGGAGTCGTTGCTGTCATTTTGATCAACATCGGGTTTTGGAGTGTCGTGTTCAATTCGTCGGTGTTGCAACAAGGCACGCTGATGCAAAGTGTGTGCCAATTTATGCCTTTGGTCATCGGAGGGCTGTTTTTGCCCTTAGCTTACCAGTGCCGTTCTCGGTTGCTGTTTGCTCTCACCGCCATTGGCGTAGTTTCCACCTTTGAAGCGGTTGTGGCTAGTGTGGGCGATCGCGCGGGAGATGCAGGTGGAGTGTTGTGGGCGATCGCCCTTTCGCTACCCATTGCTCTCTTATGGGCTTATCCCGACTCACTAGGGACATTCATCGGTCGAATGATGCCGACCTTTTCGTCCCAAGGCCAATTGGAAGAAGTCGAACCTGATGTGGAGTCAATGCGGCGATTTCGTCCTGTAGCGCGGGCGATCGCCTTTTTGTGGCTGAGCCTTACGGTTTATGGGCTTTCTTTCAATTCCTGGATATATTCTAGTCTGTCTGTAGAAGAGACCCTGTCTGAGCGGGTTGCCGTCTTTTTACCATTGCTGCTCAACCCTAATTTTTTGATTTTAGGAGGATTGGCGATCGCCTTTTGGGTTTGCCTGGGGTGGCCTCGCATCGGCAACCAGTGGCGACTCACCCTCACAGACGGAGTCATTTTACTGATCCTTCTGGTGATGGCGGTTCTTGTGACCTGGCATGGCGCGATCGCTTCAATCGGCGTATACGGCACGCTGGTTTTCAATATTCTGCTATTTCTCTTGTCAGTAGGAGCTGTGCGTGAAGGCCTGAGTCGGGGCGATCGCAAACAGTTTTGGGTGGGCTTGGTGCTGATGATTTTACACATTCTCAGCCGCGTGTTCGAATACGATACGGGCTTGATCGTGAAGTCTTTGGCTTTCCTCCTTTGTGGCATCGCCATCATGGTGATTGGTCTTTGGTTTGAGCGCTACGTGAGAGCCTTGCCTGTCGCTGAACGCTCTTCGTAATTTCTCTCGATTTCTTGTCCAGGCTTCATCGTTGTTACGCGTCTATTGCCAGTTGAAAGAGGAACTTGCCCGCGATGTCCCACTCTTCTTCCACTATTCCTGTAAGCCATCGCCCTAAATCTATATGGCGCTTTAGCTTGCCCTTGCTGCTGCAAGTAGCTCTAGTGCTGACCATTCCGGCTCAGGCGGCCTATACTTACTTCGCTGGAAGCTCCGTCATCTTGCAGACCGTTCCGGTTGATCCTTATAGTTTGCTTCAGGGTTACTATGTCACGTTGAGATATGACATTTCTCAGCTTGACACTCTAAAGCAACTGCCAGGATGGTCTGAGATCGAAGAGACTCACATTAATGCAGACACTGCCCTGCTAGAGGGAGCTGACTCTTTTTACGTCATTATGGAAGAACCCGGTGGCGACCTGAATTCTGAAGATGCGTCGAAAGACACGTCGAACACTGCCGCAGTCAGCGATTCACCTCCAGCATGGATACCTGTGCGCGTTCTGGGCGATCGCCCCAGCTCTTTGCCTGACCATCAAATCGCGTTGGAAGGTTACTATAATCGGGGTCAAGTCCGGTATGGGCTAGAGAAATATTTTATTCCCGAAGAGCAGCGCGACGAAATCAACAACCATATTCGCGAAACTCAAGACTCTGGCAATCCTCAGGCTTATGTCGTAGAGGTCCGTGTTATGAATGGTGTCAACGCTGTTCCTAAAAGTCTTTGGATTGGCGAAAAAAATTATCGCTTTTAACCCGGTGTTTCGACATGGGATTCTGAGTTTAGAATTATCGCTGTTGATTGTTATGGGTGATGATGTTGGTTGCGAATGTCGCTGCGACTTTCGGCGAGAGTTCTATACAATCAATCGAAAGATGCGAATACTGAAGGAATGACCGACCACCGCGATCGCGACAACTGGGTTTCGAACCATGCCACCGCTCAGTCGGAGGCGCAGTATCATGATGAGTCACTGCTGGATGAATCATCCTTTTCTGAGGAAGAGGAGGAAGAAGAATCTTACATTGATGACTATTTTTCAGATGAGCCAGGGAGTATTCCTGGAACCCTCAACATTCCTGATGATGCCGTCTTCCCACGCATTTTCCTAATCGACTACAACGTTCAACATGCTCACCGCAGCGAAATTCAAGAGCCTGAGGAATGTAATGGTCATTTGAACTCAGCCTCCGTTTCGTGGGTCGATGTGCATGGACTAGGCAGCGAAGCCATTTTGAAGCGGATAGGACGAGTATTTGGCCTGCATCCTTTGGTTCTAGAAGATATTGTCAACGTTCCTCAGCGCCCCAAGGTTGAAGAATATTCGAATCAACTTTTGATCGTGACTCGCATGGTTACGCCAACTCCTGACGAACAAGGCTTTACCAGTGAGCAGGTGAGCTTTATTCTCAGCAAACAATATTTGTTGACCGTGCAAGAAGAGCCAGAACATGACACTTTCTGGCCGGTGCGCGATCGCATTCGTCTCAACCGCGGGGAGGTTCGCAACCGACAGGTTGATTATTTGGCCTACACCTTGCTCGACACTATTATTGATGGCTTTTTCCCGGTTTTGGAAGACTACGGAGAACGGCTAGAGGAGCTAGAAGACGAGGTAGTGTTGCGCCCCACCCGGAAAACGTTGGAAAAGGTATACGATCTGCGGCGAGAGCTGTTGGCTCTCCGTCGGGCTATTTGGCCTCAGCGAGAAGCCCTCAATGCACTCATTCGAGACGGCAGCGAACTCATCAGTCCAGAGGTGCGGGTGTACCTGCGCGACTGCTATGACCACGCGGCTCAGGTGATTGACATGGTGGAATCTTACCGAGAGTTGGCTTCTGGGCTGATGGATGTCTATCTCTCATCGGTCGGCAACCGCATGAACGAAGTGATGAAATTTCTGACGGTGATTTCAAGTATTTTCATTCCACTGACGTTCATCACCAGCCTGTATGGAATGAACTTCAACCCCGACGCGTCTCCTTGGAATATGCCTGAACTGGAGTGGCAGTGGGGCTATCCCGCTACGTTGGTTGTCATGGGGGCGATCGCCGCTGTCTTGATCGTGTTCTTTTGGAAACAGGGCTGGTTCAAAGATTTCTCCCCTGTCAAGAAGAGCGATCTGTCCAAAAAGCCTTATAACCCTCGTCGATAAGGTCTTGGGCATTACCCCTGCCCGATTTAGAGCCTGAACGCTCGATTTACTGAGCAACCATGGTTTCGTACCAGGCGGGTTTGTCTTTAGAAACCGCTTTGCCCTCTCGAACCAGCATGACCGAACAGGGCGCATGATGCGTCACGTAGTTGCTCACGCTACCCAAAAGTAGTTCGCTTAGACCCGAGCGTCCGTGGCTTCCCATCAAAATCAGGTCAGCATTCCAGCTCGAGGCCATGTCGCAAATAACCTTTCCTGGCGACCCTGGACGCTGCACATGTTCTGCCTTGATGCCATGCTCTTGAGCCCGACTCACATAAGCTTGCAACTGCTCCACATTTTTCTGCTGAAACGTTTCCCATCGTTTGCGATAGGCATCCAACACCGCTTCGTCGAGGGAAGGTGAGTAGGACAGATTAGGGTAGCTAGGCATTCCAGGGTTTCCCTCTTCGTCCGGCGAGAGAACGTGAAGCAGCAGCATTTGCCCGCCAACCCCTTCAGCGAGAGCGATCGCCTGCTCAACAATCAGGTCGCGAGTTTCAGAGTGGTCAATAGCTAACAGAATTCGATTCAACATAATATGAGCCTCTGGCCTTGGTCTATACTTCGAAAATGAAAACTTGCAAAGGAAAATGGAGTTTAGGACTGTACCGCGACGGCGTCTTCACGGACTGGTGATGTGGGAGATTGAGGGCGATCGCTCTGATGCACCACCAGCACACTGCAAGGAGCATGGTGAGTCACATGGTTGCTGACGCTGCCTAAGAAAAGTTCGCTCAATCCCGTGCGTCCCTGACTGCCTGTGATGATCAGGTCAGCCTGCCACTCACGAGCAAAGTCACATATGGCGCGTCCTGGATCTCCAAATTCTTGAGAAAATTCAACCTGCACCCCTTCACTCCGCGCCTCAGCGACAAGCCATTTGAGATAGTCGGTATATTCTGCTTCGTACACATGCCATGCTTGCCGATAGTTGTCCCGTAGCGTAGTAGTCAACTCGTTCGCATAGTAGAGTGCGTCGGCTGGAGGTCGTGCTGGACTTCCCGGCTCGCGATCGTCAAGCACATGAAACACCATGAGCTGAGAATTCATCAGCTTCGCTAGGGCGATCGCTCGTTCATAAGCTGTTTTACTAACAGAAGTTTTATCGACGGCAACTAAAATTCGTTTAAACATTTGAAACCTCTAAAGTCTTATTGAGACTTCATCTCGCTAAATGTGGCGGTTTTAAGTAAAGCGGATCTGCTGTGGATCTCGTTTTCCAGAGACAAGCAGACTTAATCGACATTCAATCAATATTCAGTAGACAGCGTCAGCGTCTAGCTTGATTTTGCAGGCATAGCTGACGATCAAAAAGCCGACACTTTACTCAACGAACGTCCTCGTAAAGAGAGAAACGATCTTCCGTTTGAGAGTGCATCAACGTCGTTAACGGACAGAATTAGGACAGAAGGGTTTCTCAAGTCATCGTTGCTGACAGCAATGTCCATCAGACAGTGAGTCTCAGAGGCAATTGACTTCAACAAGAATAGGGCGCAGTAACGAAGTGGAAATCAAACTGTAGCTTTCACTACAATTTATAGCTTAATTATAAAACGACTCTTGTGAATCCCCGTATTGGGTGACCCGACTGTATTTTTTCTTCAAAAATATCCTGAAAACCTTCAGCTTTGGAGGGGCTGAAAGCCGAATCTGCCGGATTGAGTGTTGCACTAAGGGCAAAACCTCATGCGCAGCGTTTAGTCCGAAGTCATTAAAGTTCCTTGCTGGAATACAGCACCCCGTTCTTCTAAGGAAGCTTTCAGATCTTCAGATAAGCCCGCCTGAGGACTGAATTTAGCTTGGTGCACCTGAACTCCGTTTAAGTTGGTCTGGCTCAAGTTGGCGTCTTGCAGATTCGCATGGCTCAAGTTTGCGCCACCCAAGTTAGCCAATGCCAAGCTGGCTCGGTGCAAATCGCAATAGCTCAGGTCTGCACTGCCCAGATCGGCCCCACTCAGATCTGCACCTCCTAGTTTTGCTCTGCTGATATTGGCCTCGCTCAGTTCTGCATCGGTCAAATCTGCGCCCCGCAAGTTGGAATAGCTAAGGTCAACACCGCTCAAATCGAGACCGCTCAAACTCGCGCCTCGCAGACTAATTCGACTCAAGTCGGTTTCGACGACTAGGCGTGCGCGCTTAGACAGCTCCAAAAGATTGCTCGTAGGAGCATCTAAAACGGCCTGGATGATGTCTCTCAAGTCGGTTTCGTCGAGAGCTGAGAAATCACTCTCCACAGCAGGAAGAGAACCAGAGCAAGAACAACAAAGCTGGATTCGGCACAGGTGAGGACTTAACAAGGAGTCGTGTAGGGATAAGGCCAACCGTCGCTCGATGATCCCGTGCTTGTTTGGCGTAATGTCATGTCGCCATAGTCCTTCGGCACCTGTGATGCAGGTATGTTGCGCTGAGGTTTTGGCGATCGCCACCATTGACCAAGACAGGTTGTAGGAGTGAATCTGTCCCACAGGGATCATCTGGGTCTGCCCTTTCAAGAGGGCGTCTGAAGCAGAGGAAATCGTGAACGAGGCCGAAGATTGACGACCCGCAGAATCAAAAATATTTTCAGCCCCTGCGAGCTGTAGTGGTTCACTTTCAGATGCAGGCAGCGTCTTCGCCGGAGTAAACCAGGCATCAGTTACGCTGATCGTCAATGTGGCTTGGGCGATCGCCACTTGCACCTTGCCACTCGCCAAGTCTTGCCAGTGATCGTTTGCTGAGAGGGCGACATAGACATCAAATACATCAATCTTCGAATTCTCACGATCAGCCTCTTGCGCCATTGGGGTCTGGATGTTCTGCATCGCAGTAGGGTCGGACTGAGATTTTGATCCCAAGGTGGGCTCGACCTGAATCTCCAGATTTAACAGCGAGGAATACCGATTGTCTTTTTCAAAGAACTGAAGAGATGAAACAGACGACTGCATGCAAACTCCAATCTGACGGTTTTGAGAACGGTTTTGAGATAGATAAATCGTACAGTCTAGAACGGAGTCTAGAACAGCGATCGCTCTCATCCTATCACTAGCCTCTCTTGTGCCTTGTCTTGTGCCTTACTATACCGACCCTATCTTCAGGCAAAACAGCGCTTTGGATTTCTATCTTTCGTGCGACGTATAAAAAATAGAAACCGTTCCATAATTAGGACGATAAGTAGAGATAGTATATTTTCAAAACTTTGACTGAGCTTTCAAAGCTCTTCTATTCCTAGACTTTTCGGAGATTCAATATCTGTGGTTCCTCTACGCGACGAAAATCCTATTCGAATTACTCCTTATGTAACCTATGGTCTGATTGCGATCAATGTTTTGGTGTTTATCGTGGAAATCATTGTCTCCGCGACAGGCTCTCCTGGCATGTTGGAATCTGTCTTCTATCAGTGGGCAGTTGTTCCAAAGCAGCTCACCATCAGCTTCTTAAGCGATTTCTCGATCAGCAGCTTGTTGGAATGGGGCACCCTGATTACGTCTCAGTTTCTTCATGCTGGCTTCTTTCACGTTGGCGGCAACATGCTTTACCTTTGGGTGTTTGGCAACAACGTCGAAGAGGAAATGGGGTCAACCCGGTTTTTGACTTTCTATCTTGGCTGTGGGGTGCTAGCTTCTCTGGCGCAGTGGTTCTTTGCACCCGATTCCACCATTCCATCTTTGGGAGCGAGTGGGGCGATCGCCGGAGTGATGGGAGCCTACATCTTCCGATATCCCAAGGTTCGAATCTTAACCTTTATTCCAATTGGTTTCTTATTCCTCACTCCACGCATTCCGGCTTTTCTCTTTTTGGGGATCTGGTTTCTCCAACAGGCTGCTTATGGCATCACCAGTCTTGGGGTCTCTACCAATGTCGGCATGGAAAGCGGCGGCATTGCCTACTGGGCACATGCTGGAGGCTTTGTTTTCGGAGCTTTATTGGCTCCCTTGTTTGGACTTTTTGACAGCAAGAAAGAGGATGAGTCTCCTCAAATTTAAGATGGATCTCATTTGAAATTTGTTTTGAAATTTGTACCGACTTGTCTGCTTCAGCTATCGATCTTGTCTGCGGAGATTCTGGCGGCGGCGCGTCTGGCGCAGTTCATACAGTCCTAGTGTCGCGATCGCCACTGCCAAGGGGAGAAAAAAGTGGATGATGCGAAAGACCAAGAGAGTACCTAACAAGGTCACCGATGGAATCGGAGGCGACAGAGTTAGCAGCATGACTGTTTCAAAGACGCCTAGTCCACCCGGTACACTGCTGATAACTCCAGCCAGTTTCGCAAAAATAAAGATGCCGTAGAAAGTTGGGAATGTGGGCAATTGAGACGCTTTTAACAGAACGTAAAGCGTCAGCGCTGCCACTGCCCAGTCACAACAGGTCAGGGCAATTTGGGCGATCGCCATCCGCCACGAGAGAGGTGGAATTGTGATGGAGCCTAGCTTGAGCGATCGCTGAAATCGACAACAAAACAGAAGATAAACCCCGACTGCAAGCAGCGCTACTAACCCGACCGATCGCAACGAGGTAAATGGGATGGCGATCGCTTCAGGAATCTGGATCGCCTCTGTTAAAAACAGAACACCGCCCATCGTCAGCAAGCCTAACCAGAAACTGACACTGCAAAATGCGATGATCTGAGCTACCTGGCGATTAGACATGCCCCAAGCTGTGTAAAATCGGTAGCGAATGGCTCCGCCGCTGAGCACAGTGAGTCCAATGGCATTGCTCACAGCAAAGCCAATCACACTGACCAGAGCCGTTTTTCGATAGGGCAGAGACTGCTGAATGTAGCGTATTGCTAGGGCATCATGTCCTGTCAGCACGATGTAATTGACGACGACGAGGGCGATCGCCATCATCACCTTTAGCGTTGGAATGCTGCGAAGCTTTTGCCAGATCTCTTGGGGGTCATGCTGGCTTAATTCCTGCTGGATCGTCCAAACAGAAACAATAAACAAGACTATCCCCAACAGCGGCGGTATCCAGTTTGCAAAACGACCTAACCAGCGCCTCAAACATGGATGCAACGACTTCATATCTCACAGCAGAGAAGCAGCAGTGCGGTCATAGATTCGGAACTTGACTTAAGGCGATCTCTAGAAACAACGTTACCAATTGACGGTGCGTTATGATTCGCTAGCGACACCCTGTCAGAAATCACTTAAGCACTGGTCAATTCTGTCCAATACTGTTCGTAGAGTTCTGTGGCATCTCCTACAGGAGCAATGCCTTCGCAGTTAGCTAAGACTTCCTCTGGTGGATAGAGACGAGTATTGTTTTTCAGCTCATCGGGTAGCAGTTCGTAAGCTGCTTTATTCGGCGTTGAGAAGTACAAATCTTGCACGCCAGCACGGGTGACTTCAGGCTCTAGCATAAAATTAATCCACTCGTAAGCTGCGTCTACATTTGGAGCTGACTTGGGAATCGCTAGAGTATCCGTCCACAGCGATGAGCCGCTCTTCGGCACTACATAGTCAAGATTTTCGTCTTCGACCATGACTTCAATGCCATCGGACGAGTAGCCCATCACGACAATCAGATCGCCGCCCAAAATCTGATCTTCAAACCCGTAAGACATAAAATTCGACAGATAAGGTTTGAGGTCGACCAACCGTTCGTAAGCAGCCTCAATTTCACTTGGATCGGTAGAGTTGTAGGAGTAGCCCAAAGACTTCAGCGCCGCCCCGATGGTTTCTCTCATGTCGTCCAGCAGAGTCAGTCGGTTCGACAACTGGTCTGAGTTCTCCCAGAGATAGTCCCAATCTTGAGGCTCTGTTTCTAAAATTTCCTTGTTGTGAATGAGCCCAGTGGTTCCCCAACTGAAAGGAACACTGTGAGCATTGTTGGGGTCATAAACCGGGCTTTGCCATTTCTCGTTCAGATTGTCCATGCCCTGAAGACGGCTGGCATCAAGCTCCATCAACATGCCTAGGTCAACCATTTCCTGCACCATGTAGTCGGAGGGATAGATGATGCTGTAGGCATCACCTCCTCCAGCTTGGAGCCGTGCCAGCATCGTTTCGTTGTCGCCGTAGATGTCAACGACAACGTCGATACCTGTCTTTTCAGTGAACTGACTGATTAGCTCCTCTGTGGTGTAGTCAGCCCAGGTGTAGATATGCAGCGTGTTGGCATCGCCGCTTGCGGCTGCGGATTCGGTGCTGGAGTCAGAATTTGTGGCGAGATTTTGACGACAGTTCGACAGAGCAATTCCCGAAACTGCAGCGGCGGAAGCCTGTAAAAAACGCCGTCTCCCTACCCCCCCCGAGAAAGCATTAGCACGATTGCGCTGCCGAGGGCTAGAGCGGCAGGGAACCTTATTCTGAGACGACGGATTAGATGACTGATGAAATTGAGATGGCTTGCGATGATTAGCCATGACTCGCACCTCCAAAGATGAAAAGTAGGAAAACCGCAACTGAGATGTGGGAATGCTGCTGAAACTAAACTTTGCTAGACGTAGAGTTCTTTAACTTTTTTCTTTAATAAGCCTTTTTTAATCAAAATTCCAGAAATTAAAGATTTGTGGCGGTGTCTCTTTGATGTTTATCAAGAGGATCCGGTTAAAAATTGTGCAATCCCTCTCCACAAATCAGCTAAGGTCTGCATGACATCAGATGGCCCAATGCCAAATAAAACCTGTACGACTAAAACAAGGATAGCGATCGCCACAGCCGTTTTTGCAGTTGCTTTCACAACATTGACGAGCCAAGCAAAGACGAGATACGAAACAATGCAAGCCGCAATCAGAAGAATGATTTCCATGTCCAACAGCGCTCAACATTCACAAGATTCAACAATGACATTGAGAAAATGGGTTTGAAAATAGGGGCTCAGATGCATTTTATGGCTCTTTTGACACGGAATGATGATTTGACAGCTATTCCTGAACAGCCAAAGCCTAAATGATTTGATGACCTCTAGGCTTATCCCTTGCTCATCCGGTTGGGCTTATCCCTTGCTCATCCGGTTGGTGAGGTGGCATATCTCCTGTGACTATCCCCATCGCTACAATCCCAGATATTCATGCAACAGTCTACGCAGTTGCGAAAGTGACCTGTTGTGTCCTTACCGCCCACTGTTTTTGGAGTTTCATAAGAATCAAGACAACACGCTTCACTGCCTTCACATTCATCACCTACACGCATTCAGGGAGAACAATCATCATGGAAACATTCGGATTTTTTGAGGCGATCGCCCACCAAAACACCCGCAAGTCTCGCAAGGCTACAACACAACCCAAAACGGCACAGCATTCTTCTCAAGTATCCCCTCCATCCCAAGACGCACCTCAGGCTTCCCCTACACCCAAATCTCAGCCCGAGGCGATGACAGACACAGACCCGGTCTTTGCTTGTTGGGGCATGTTCTAAGCCCAATCTGAGATGAATCTGGAGTCAAAACCTGAAGTTAAGATCGTCAACTAAAAACCGTTAACTATAACTAAACGTCAATAACGCCATAGGAGCGCTGAGCTGAGCGCTCCTAAAACTTGAGGGAATGCAACAAAGCGGTGTATTGTTCACCTTCAATCCAAGACTCGCAAAATACTTCGCAACCTGTAGCCAAGCTTAGTGCTCTTGAATTTGCGACAGCACAACGGCAAAGCGATGTTCCGGATCGGTTTGTATATGAACCGTCTCAAGCTGGTGCGATCGCAGTTCAGCCTGGATTGCATCTAAATCAAACTTGCGAGAGATTTCGGTGTGAATGGTTTCATCCTCAGCCAAGTCAACCGTTAGACCAATCGACTTGAGATGAACTGTTTGAGCACGGCAACTTCGTAGATGCATCTCAATCTGATGGCGTTCCTGATTGTAAAACGCCACATGTTCGAACTGATTGAGATCGAAGTCTCCATCAAACTTGCGATTGAGATGGCGCAACATGTTTAGATTAAAAGCTGCGGTGATGCCCTGAGCATCGTCGTAGGCGGCCTCTAACACTGCTTTGCTTTTATAGACAGAGGGCTGCAAATCAATTCCCAGTAAAAAGTAGTCGCCAGGCTGAAGCGCTGCGGCAATTTGACCCAGAAACTCGTGACATTCTGCTGGGGGAAGATTGCCCAAACTGCTGCCGATAAAGGCAATCATGCGGCTGGGCAAGGTTGAAGGGCCAAGCTGCTGAAGTGCTTGCTGGTAGGTTCCAACCAATCCCAAAATTTTGAGGGTGGCATAGTCTTGCAACAGAGACTGAGCGGTTTCCTTCAAAATACCTGCACTCACGTCGATGGGGATATAGCGCAAAGTCAAGTTCTGATGGGCATAAGCGTCTAGCAAAATGCGGGTTTTTGTAGAACTGCCGCTGCCCAACTCAACCAGTTCTAACGAGCCTGTCAGCTTGGCGATCGCCTCAGCACAGTCTTTGAGAATGGCGGTCTCGGTGCGGGTCAAATAATATTCGGGCAAGTCGCAGATCTGTTCAAACAGTTGAGACCCTGCATCATCATAAAAAAAACGAGCTGGAAGCGTTTTGGGAATTTGAGTCAGCCCCTGAATCACCACGTCGGCATCATCCGAATTCTGAGGCGTATTTGCACGGGCTAATAGCGTTTGGATGTGGAGGCGATCGCCTAGTTCTGCCATGGAGGTGTTTCTAAAATCCGATGCAGACGTAGACGATGCGGTGGAAAATTGCATATCAATTGAAGTTAAGTGTGACAACAGCACGAACCATATACGCCAAAGATCCTGTTTTTTCGTTCCGTCCTAACAGCGGTGTTCAGATTGAGGGTAGCTTCTTTGGAATACAGGCTTATTGACGCACATGAAGTGGTATTCTCTCACCTCTCTGTTGGTCGATTATGAAACTTTTCTGAAAAGCTCCAAGCTAAGATCTGGAATCGAAGCAGAATCCTGTGAAGTTTTCTGTGGAATCTACTAGCACAGACAGGCTACGGAACTAATCTTGGGCACTCTGACGGTGAGAAAGCTGGATGAGATCTGAACCCGCAACAGTAGTGTATGAGGCTACGTTGTAGAGCTGAGTGCGATCGCCATTGCTCATTTGAGAACCAACTGAGGAACTATCGTGGGACTTTTTGAAAAACTCAGAAACGAATTCATTGACATCATTGAGTGGCTCGACTCAAGCAATGACACCATTGCTTATCGCTTCGAGCGCTACAACAATGAGATCAAAATGGGTGCTCAGCTCATTGTTCGTCCGGGACAAAAAGCCGTTTTTGTGAATGAAGGCCAAGTCGCAGATGCATTTGAGCCGGGGCGCTACGAACTCGTCACCCAAAATCTCCCGATTCTCAGCACCCTCAAAGGGTGGAAGTACGGCTTTAATTCCCCCTTCAAAGCAGAAGTCTATTTCTTCAACACGAAACTCTTTACTGATCTCAAATGGGGAACCCCAAACCCCATCACCATTCGCGATCCAGAATTAGGCCCAGTGCGGATTCGGGCTCATGGCTCTTACAACATTCGGGTCAACGAACCCGTGCAGTTGCTTGAGCAGTTTGTCAGCACAGACGGCCTGTTTCAAGTAGACGAAATTAGCGACCATATCCGCAATCTAGTCCTGACAGGATTTGCAAGCTGGATTGGGCAGGCGGGTACAGGCGTCTTTGACTTTGCAGCTAACTATGGTGACTTTGGCGATCGCATTCAGGCCAGCATCCAGCCCAACATGCAAAGCTATGGGATTGAGCTGGTTAAGATTCTAATTCGTGATATTACCCTGCCCCCAGAAGTAGAACAGGCGATTGACCGTAGAAGCGCCATGGGGATGCTGGGCAACATGCAGCAGTACGCCCAGTATCAGGCGGCTAATGCCATCGAAACCTCTGCGGCTAATCCTTCTCGCAGTGGTTCTTCGCCCCTAGATCTCGGAGTTGGGCTAGCGATGGGACAGCAGGTTGCCAATGCGTTTCAGACCAATCCAACTCAATCTAATCCAGCTCAGTCTGCTCAATCTCCTGGAACGCCTCCCCCACCTCCCACTCAAACCCAGTGGTATCTCTCTCGGGATGGTCAAAACTTTGGCCCGTTTCCAGTTGACCAGCTATCTCAGAATGGTCTGACGCCCAGCACCTACGTCTGGAGAAATGGTATGTCAGGCTGGTTGGCAGCTTCTCAAGTCCCTGAATTGACTTTTCTGTTTAATTCGCCTCCTCCGCCTGTACCCCCAACGGATAGCTAAGTTCAACCTTCGCACTCTTGTTCAACCGTTCGTTTGTCTCTTGACTCCAACATGGCTGCGACCACCTCACCCACTCGTCGATTTCCCTGCCAGAGCTGTGGCGCAACTCTAGAGTATGACCCTGGTTCGAAAGATTTGGTTTGTGCATACTGTGGCAGCAGTCAGGCGATCGCCCCCACCCTGACTGAGCAGGTCACTGAGCAAACCTACGCCCATTTCTTAAACGAAAAGCACACTCAAATTGCGGCACTGTCTCAATCTGCGATGGAGGCGACCTGCCCTGGTTGTCAGGCGTCTATCACCTTTGAGCCGCCCGATGTTGCGGGAGACTGCCCGTTTTGCGGCACGGCCATCGTCGCTCAGACCCACAGCGCCAATCCAGTGATCACGCCAGGAGGAGTGCTGCCGTTTCAGTTTGGCCGCAAACAGGCGCAGCAGAAAATTCGTCACTGGTTAGGCAAACTGCGGTTTGCCCCAAACGGATTGAAGAAAATGGCTCAGAATGAGAAGCTGCAAGGCGTCTATCTGCCATTTTGGACTTACGACAGCGACACAAGTAATCGATATAAGGGGCAGCGCGGCGAATATTACTACGTCACAGTCACCTACACTGATACAGACTCCGAAGGCAAAAAAGTCACAAAAACTCGCCAAGAGCGGCGAACCCGGTGGCATTCGGCTAGCGGAGTTGTGACAAAGTTTTTTGATGATATTCTCATTGCTGCAACTGAGGCTGTGAATACGAAGCGCCTCGAACAGTTAGAACCCTGGAACCTAGAAAAAATAGCTCCTTATGACCCCTCCTACCTGGCTGGATTTAAAGCTCAGCGCTACCAGACTAATCTGAAAGACGGGTTCGAGATTGCCAAATCTAAAATGGTGCCCGATATTCGCTCAGCGATATGCCGCGATATCGGCGGCGACACCCAGCGGATTCACTCCATCAAAACGACCTATCACCAAACGACCTTCAAACATATCTTGCTGCCCGTCTGGATGGCCTCCTACCGCTTCAAAAACAAGCGCTATCAGGTCATGATTAATGCCCAGACTGGCGAAGTATTAGGCGATCGCCCCTGGAGCGTGCTGAAAATCGCAGCGGCGGTTCTCTCGGTATCCCTGGTTGCGTTGGTGATTTTCCTAGCAAGAACCGGACAGCTTTCGTTCGACTTTCGCCCCGAATCCCAACCCCGCCGCTCCAACCCGACTCAACCCGTTTTGCCACCTCCCAATTCAGCACCCACGACTCCAGCCCAGCCCCCTAGCGAAACGACGCCCAGCCCAACCTCGACCGATGAAGCGTTTCGACGGGGCATCAATATTGCCACCAATGCAGCCAACCGCACCCAAACGGCTCAGTCGCTGCAAGAGTGGGAACAGGTGGCAAATCTATGGATACAGTCGATAGAACAACTGAAACAAGTGCCTGCCTCTAGCCCCAACTATGCGATCGCCCAACAAAAAGTGCAGAACTATCAGGCCAATCTCAACTATGCTCGTCAGCAGATTGAGCAGCGCCAATAAACCCAATCAGCTTAGGTACCTCTGGGTAGCATCTGGTCTTTTTTGCTCTCCTCCCTTAGAATGCTGATACAGATCAATCGCTATAATGGCGATCGCATCTTCACCTGGAGAGGTGGCAGAGCGGTTGAATGCGGCAGACTCGAAATCTGTTTTAGGGTCAAACCTAACGGGGGTTCG
>CAKZMO010000196.1 GCA_937128595.1 uncultured cyanobacterium
GCACCGATGTTGTTGTTGAGCGACACCGAAACTTGCTGTGAGCTCAAGAGAACCAGAGGGTGTTTTTAGGTTCAGGGCATGAATAGCGCGGCGTAGTCGCTCGGCAACGTCTTTGGCTTTGTCAAGTTCTGTATTTTCAAGAAAAACGACGAACTCTTCACCGCCATATCGATAAAGGGGAGTATTGCGACGAAGCTGTCGCTGTAAGCGCTGAGCAACGCGCTGCAAGACGCGATCGCCAATATCGTTGCCGTGGGTGTCGTTGACTAATTTGAAATAGTCTAGATCACAAACGACAAGGCTAAAGGGATCTCGAAACGCCCACAGCGACGGAGCGCTAAGCTGTGCAAGTTCCTGTTCAAGAGCTTGTAGATTGGGCAGTCCAGTTAGTTCATCGTGAAACTGTTCTTGAGCCGAAGGGTTTGGGGTGCTCTCCCGGCTCGTATGATTGGCACTCGTGCTCTGAATCATCGCGATGGCGATCGCTAGCTGTTCCGTTCCTTGCCCCGCAATTTGAAGTTCGTCTAGAAAGTACTTTCGCTCTCGACGGTGAGAGACGAGGGCAACTATGCCCAAAAAGTCTTCTCGAATAAAAATAGGCAGGACGAGTGCTGAACCTGCTCTGCTAGTGTTGAGCCACTGCTGAAGAGGATCAGACTCTTCCTCTGTGCTCGTCATTTCAATGTATGACGCTCCTCCTTGCATAAACAAATCGACAGTGTCTTGCCATTGGGAGTAGCTCATATCACTGCTTCCACTGGACGCAAGGCTATGGCGAGGACGTTCCCATCGCGACAGCACATTGGCCATTTGGTTGCGAAGATCAATGAGAACTGCGCGATCGCACCGAATGCTTTGCCCTATCTCTGCCAGAATTTTTTTGAGAATGACATCAGGATGAAACGAGGAGTTGAGAAGATGACTTGTCCGGCTGAGTAGCGCAGTATGTTGCTGTGCTTGCTCCGACTTTCGCTTCCAAGACAGGGCGTCTGTCGCGAGTAGAATCAGGTTGCACGATGATCTGAGAACATAGATTTCGTCTGGTGTCCAACCTGAAACGGACTCTAGATTCTGTTCGTTGGGTTGAGCATTGAGAATGGCTTGCCTGTCGTCATCCGAAGATAGGAGGAGCGTTTGAGCGGTTGGGACATTCGTTTCGCGATGTTCAATGTCTAAGACGTCGGCTTCTCCTAAACCGCGAGGCTGAGGCTCAGAATCATCAAGAGGGAAGTTGGCTGGGTAGACAGAACGTGAACTGGAGGCAGGTCGCCAAAGTTGAAAAACGAATCGAAGCTGTTGATGGGTCAAAGGTTTGGGAAGCTTTGCTAAGTTGCTCTCCGGTTCAATCTCTTCTGAAACTTCCCGTGCGATGGATGTCGGACGAATCCCATCTGAGCCTCGGGAGATTCGGGCAGAGTGTCCTTTGGCTTCGGTAACGGGCAGAATCAGATCTCCCGTATCAATCTGAATGAGCTTGGGTTCAGTTTGCTGCTCTACTAACCAGAGGGGTAATGCCTTAGGGCGAAACCGTCGAATGGCTCCTGATGATGAGCTATTGGTAAGATCAGCTACATTGGAGACCGTAGTTTCATCATGAAGGCTTTGGCGATCGCCAGCAGCCCGCCAAACTTTTGTTGTTGCGTAAGCACGACAGGCTTCCGGTGCGGTTTTGTCGAGACCGATCCAGAGAATTCCTTCCGCATTGTAGGTTCTACTGATAATCTGCAACGCCTTTCGCAGCAACACATCTATAGTGTCTGCTTCTAGAATTGCTCGCCTTAGAGCTAAAAAAGTCTCTTCCCAGTATGAATGCTCAACATTCATAGTAAAACCTGCCTTTCAATGAGTGAATTATATGGTGTCACCCCTTTTGACTCGAAGTCGGTGGCTCAACATAATGACTGCACCGACGCGATACGCAAATGGAAGAAATGATGAATAGAATAGAGCTGAACCAGCAACTACGAGTAGCCGTAGAGCTATAGGCTTAGCGAGCCTTCCAGATCTTCAAGCTGTCTTCGTGTGTGCCCCCAAATTCTTCTGACGCTGATTATCACCACAGCAGGCACGAGCTGAGTGTGCCCACATGCTTTAAGAAATCCTTCACGGTTCTTGAATCTAGGCTTGGAGTTTCATTGGGTCTGAAATGCGCAGATGGGATGACGAAGAGGAGCACCTATCCACGTATGCAAGGTTTGAGCAGAGGTCTGTACGTACCTATCCTGTGTCATGGTTTGGCGTATTGAGATGACGGGGCAGAGTGTAATAAGATGTGAGCTTGGCTATTGAAGTTCGGTTGTTTTAGGTTTTAGCGCTGGCTGCGTCTCCAAGTAGGTTTTTATGAATCGCTCCGTTCGTATCCTCATGTGTGCTCCGCATCATTATGATGTGGACTATGTTATCAATCCTTGGATGGAAGGTAACATTCACCGTTCTTCGCGCGATCGCGCAGAAGAGCAGTGGAATCGTTTGTATCAAATTTTGACCGAATATGCTCAAGTTGAGTTAGTCAAACCTCAACAGGGCTGGCCTGATATGGTGTTCACCGCTAATGCAGGGTTAGTGTTAGGAGAACAAGTTGTCTTGAGCCGATTCTTCCATCCGGAACGGCAGGGGGAAGAGCCTTATTTCAAGGAGTGGTTCGCATCTGAAGGCTACAAAGTGCATGAGCTTCCTGAGGGGTTGCCCTTTGAAGGCGCGGGAGATGCGCTACTCGATAGGGCAGGCACAATGCTATGGGCTGGATATGGATTTCGCTCCGAGTTGGATACCCATCCTTATCTTGCTGAGTGGCTTAATATCGAAGTGCTTTCTCTACGCTTGATTGATGAGCGCTTCTATCATCTTGATACGTGCTTTTGTCCTCTCACCGGGGGCTATTTACTCTACTATCCTCCTGCGTTCGATGCCTACTCCAATCGCCTGATCGAAATGCGAGTGCCAGCTGAAAAACGCATCGCAGTCAGTGAAGTAGATGCCGTCAATTTTGCCTGTAATGCGGTTAATGTCGATCGCACTATCGTGATGAACCACGTCAGTTCTGGGTTGAATCAGCGGCTTGCAGACTTGGGTTTCACTGTTATCGAAACTCCTTTGAATGAGTTTTTGAAAGCAGGAGGTGCTGCAAAATGTTTGACGTTGCGAGTCACTGAGCCTCTGCCGAGCGAACCTCAGTCCGTCGCTGCGGTTGAAAGTCGCACAATTAAACTAAAGGGACATCTGCTTGACTCTGGCATGATTAACCGTGCCCTCGATTCCGTTGTTGAAGGTGGGGGGAGCTTCCAAGTTTTGGACTTCGATTTGGGCAAGCAGCGTCAAGATGTATCTGCTGCCGAAGTCAAGATTTCTGCTCCCGATCATGAGGTCATGGAAGAAATCATGAGCCATCTGATCAATCTTGGGGCGGTTGCTGTGCCTCAAGAGAGTAGCAATGTTCTGCTGGAGTCTGCGTCCAAGGATGGTGTTGCCCCTGACGACTTTTACGTCACGACGATTTACCCCACAGAAGTTCGAATCAACGGGGAATGGGTTCGGGTGCAAGCTCAGCGAATGGATGGCGTCATTGTCGTGGGTTCTTCCTCGACGGGCTTCACTGCCGAATGTCGTCTCTTGCGCGATGTGTGTCAAGGTGATCAGATTGTTGTGGGAGTCGAAGGCATTCGCACGGTACGCAAACCTGCATCTCGCGAACCCCGCGCTGCTCAAGAATTTAGCTTTATGGGGGCAGGAGTATCTAGTGAGCGTCGGGTTGAGCTAGTAGTGGAGCAAATTGCGTGGGATCTTCGCCGTATTCGCGATCGCGGTGGCAAGGTCGTTGTTACCGCTGGACCCGTCGTTGTTCACACAGGTGGGAGCGACCATTTATCTCAATTGATTCGCGAAGGCTACATACAAGTTTTGCTAGGTGGAAATGCGATCGCCGTCCACGACATTGAGCAGTCTTTGATGGGCACATCCCTCGGCATGGACATGAAACGTGGCGTTTCTGTGAGAGGAGGGCATCGCCATCATCTGAAAGCAATCAACACCATTCGTCGCTATGGCAGCATTGCTAATGCTGTGGAGCAAGGCGTACTGCAAAGCGGAATTTGCTACGAGTGTGTGAAGCACAACGTGCCCTTTTCGCTAGCTGGATCGATTCGCGATGACGGGCCGTTGCCTGATACTCAGATGGATCTGGTCAAAGCTCAGGAAGATTATTCGCGTCTGATTCAAGATGCAGATATGATTCTGATGCTCTCGACGATGTTGCACTCCATTGGGGTTGGCAATATGACACCTGCCGGAGTCAAGATGGTTTGTGTCGATATCAACCCCGCTGTTGTGACCAAGCTGAGCGATCGCGGTTCTGTTGAATCGGTCGGTGTTGTGACAGATGTAGGTCTCTTCCTCAGTCTCATGGTGCAGCAGCTCCAGCGATTGACGAAGCCTTATCAGGTGAGCTAGCTGCTTAGCACGTTTCCATCATCTACAGAGGGGGAAGTGCTTGGCATTTCCCCTTTGTATCGCTATAGCCAATAGCCTTCGGACATTTTTGATGGGGGTGAGTTCGAATTGGCGATCGCCACATGACGAAACGTTTCAGATTCGTAAACAAATATTGTTATCCAATAAAAAATATTGTTCTAGGGAATCTTTCGCCATATCCTAATATCCCTAGAGTGCAGTGATTAATTTAGTTAGCAAACGGTTAGTAAAAGCATCATGTCACAGGATCAGCAGTCAACGGCTATCGTTACGGGTGCCTCTTCAGGCGTTGGCTTGTATGCAGCAAAGGCACTAGCAAAACGAGGATGGCACGTCGTCATGGCCTGCCGAAACCTGCCCAAAGCGAAACAGGCAGCTCAGGATGTTGGTATTGCCGACGATAGCTACACCGCTCTACATCTAGATCTTGCAAGCTTGGAGAGTGTGCAGCAGTTTGTTAAGGACTTTCGGGCAATGGGGCGATCGCTCGAATCCGTGTTGTGCAATGCAGCCGTTTATTTGCCTCTGCTCAAGGAACCGGAGTGGAGTGAGGATGGCTACGAACTCAGCGTCGCGACCAATCACTTAGGTCATTTTCTATTGTGTAATCAGCTGCTCGACGACTTGAAGAATTCGCCTGCTGCCGAAAAGCGGTTAATTATTCTTGGAACGGTAACCGCCAACCGCAAAGAACTTGGCGGCAAGATCCCAATTCCGGCTCCTCCCGACCTGGGCGACATGCAAGGATTTGAGCAGGGGTTCAAGGCTCCGATTGCAATGATCAACAACAAGCCTTTTAAGTCGGGTAAGGCTTATAAAGACAGCAAGCTTTGTAATATGCTGACGACCCGTGAGCTACATCGACGCTATCACGACTCGACAGGGATTGTTTTTAGCTCTCTCTATCCAGGGTGCGTCGCTGATACTCCGTTGTTCCGTAATCACTATCCGCTGTTCCGCACGATCTTTCCTTGGTTTCAGAAGAATATTACGGGCGGATATGTCTCTCAGGAGTTGGCAGGAGAACGGGCGGCTGCTGTGATGGCTGATCCCGAATTTCATACTTCGGGTGTCCACTGGAGCTGGGGCAATCGGCAAAAGCAGGATCGAGAAGCTTTTGTTCAAGAACTCTCTAGTGAAGGGAGTGATGATGACAAGGCCAAGCGCCTGTGGGAGCTAAGCGAAAAGTTAGTGGCGATCGCTTAGCAACGAAATGGCAGCTTTTGACATATCAAAGGCTATCGAGTGTTGTCTGAAGTCCTAAATGAAAGCCGAAGCCCCCAGCAAGTAGATTACGTTCTACGGTCGTCTACTTACCGGGGGCTGTAGTATTGTGAATTCTTGAGTCAGGTCTCGCGATTGGTGATCTGACTAGGCACTTTCCAACCAATCAAAGACTTGGTTCAGTTGATCCACCGTAATCAGACCATATTGCCATAGCGTAATGGGGAGCAAGTGCGATCGCTGTTCAATGTTGCGCATAGCGATGGCGATCGCCTCCTCTGAGACGGCCATGTCCGTGCGCAGGAATTTCACCAGCTTCGATTGTTGACTCTGCACATCTTGAAGTCGCATTTTAATTTCCGTGTATTTTCGTGATTTGAAAAAATTAAAAAAGAGAGAGAAGTATTAAGTTATGAAACACTTTCTCAGATATTGAAACTATCAAACATAGTGCCGTTTCCTCACCCTATTATGATCCCAGCTTGATATATCTTCATTTCAGGTCAGGTACGGATATCCGTCAGGCTATTATTTTGTCTTTGCTTTATTAAAAACTCTGTTACGCTAAGGGCGATCGTCCGCCGCAGCGTTTCTTTTTAGACAAGCCGTGAATGCCATTTTCTGTACTATGTGAGTTGCACAATACAGAATAAGATTTGCCCTGTAGAAACAGGGTGCAAGCAGAGGATGTATGTCGGCGTGTCGAGGGTTGTCTAGATGGGGCGGCTTGTTGATGCGGGTCTCAAATTGCCGAGCTTTTATCGAGCTTTTCTATGGTCATTATCTTGATGGGTGTATCAGGATCGGGGAAATCAACCATTGGTTGGCAATTAGCTCACCAGTTGGGATGTCGTTTTGAGGATGCAGACGACTGGCATTCATCTCCTAACATTGCAAAGATGCGTAGGGGAATATCGCTGACGGATCAGGATCGAGAACCCTGGTTGAATCAGCTTCAAAGTGCGATTGATGAATGGAGACAGGCAAGAGAATGTGTGGTTCTTGCTTGCTCTGCACTGAAGCGGACTTATCGACAGAAGCTGCGCTGCCAAGAGGACAACGTAGCGCTGGTCTATTTGCGAGGGACTCAGCCGCAGATTCGGCAACGCCTGAGTCAACGGCAAGGCCATTTTATGACAGAAGAATTGTTGGCGAGTCAGTTTGAATCTTTGGAAGAGCCTGAGTCTGCGATTGAGGTCAATATTGATTGCGAGCCATCAGAAATCGTGCGACAAATTGTAGAAGCGCTTAATTCTTCGCAACAGCGCGATCGCCAGCAGTCTTAGCTAGACTGCGTCATCAGACCAGCGGCTAAATGGATTCTGAACCAAGTTGGAATTGAAATAGCGGGGATCGCCAGAGACCTCGACTCCAATCCAATCGGGAAGTTCGACAGACTGTTCTGCGTCTGACAGTTCTACCTCTGCGAGCATCAAGCCCTGGTTTTCTCCGACAAATTCGTCTACTTCCCAACAGA
Source organism: uncultured cyanobacterium (assembly GCA_937128595.1). GTDB lineage: Bacteria > Cyanobacteriota > Cyanobacteriia > CAKZMO01 > CAKZMO01 > CAKZMO01. The sequence continues at coordinate 7,169 of CAKZMO010000196.1, forward strand.
GGTCGCCATGCTTGATGCGATAGCGAGTTTTTTCAATGAAGGGGCGATCGCACAGGGTCGAGAGTATCGCGTCAGCGTCGGCTTTTGGAATGGGATATTCAAACTCTGGGCGAGTGATTCCCTGAACGGCTCCTTTGAGGGTGAGATAGCCCTGATCTCCAACAACGCGAACGCGCACAGTCGTCAATCCGGCTGTGGAGATGTAGCCTTGACGATAGACTTTGCCCTCAGCGAGCGATCGCCACGCATCCCCTATCACTAAGAACTTGCGCTCGATTTCAACCGCCACAGCTTTTTCCCAACATTGGTTTTCGTGATTCTGGAGTCGATCTCTGATTCCAGGGTTTTGCGAATTCTGGCCTTTAGACTTCCAAACCCTAGGCTCAGTTTAGCGCTTCTGCAAAAACGTCTCGACCTCAGCCGCAGTGGGTTGAGCTGCGATCGCCCCGGCTTTTGTTGTTGTCAACGCTCCGACTGCGCTGGCGTAGGTAATCATTTCCTTCGCTTGCTCAGGGCTATTGAGGGCGTTGATTCCGTGATTGCAGAGTTGGTGAATAAACCCAGCCAAAAAGCTATCTCCAGCTCCTGTGGTTTCAATCACCTCAACGTCGAAGCTTGGTACCTTGCCTTCATGACCTGACAGACAGTACGCACAGCCTTTTTCCCCCGCTGTCACCATGACTCCCTCCACGCTTTCGAGCTGAGAGGCGATCGCCCCCGGATCAGTGGTGTCAAACAGCCACGCCGCTTCTTCATCGGACAACTTCAGAAAGTCGATGCGAGGAAGCAAGGCGCGAATCACCGACGGAGCTGCTTCTGGATCGTTCCAAAACATGTGACGCCAGTTGACATCTAGCACGACTTTGACCTGATGCCGATGCGCTAAGTCCAGAGCATGATAAGTCGCTTTGGCTGTTTCTGAATAGGCCATTTCCAATGTGCCGATTACCAAGTATCCGGCAGCCTCGAACATCTGCTCAGAAAGGGATGTCTTATGCAGTTGGGTGTCTGCAAAATCTGCCGTGTCGCGATCGCCAAAGCCAACAAATTGGCGATCGCCGTCCGCCGTGCGGATGACATAGATTTTGCGAGTGGGAGCTGTGTCATGACGCTGCACCGAGGACGTATCGACTCCAATCTGATTCAGTAGGTCAACGAGATGATTTCCAGCTTCGTCTGCTCCGACACAGCCGATAAAGCCTGCGGAGGTTCCCAGATTTGCGAGAGCACAGGCAACATTCGCAGGTGCTCCACCAGGATAGGCCGTCCAAGATTTCACTTGCGCGTACGGTACTCCCGGTTCGTCGGAAATCAAGTCGTAGAGAATCTCGCCCAAGCACAAAACACGCGGAAGCGTTGCCACAACGTTTTCTCCTTAGATCAATAGGATCAAGCTCTTTCTAAACTCGCGGTTCACCATGTCTCATCACGATGAGTCGTAACACCGCAGGTGACCAATTTAGACATGAAGGCAAACAATAAGCCGTCGTCGTTACCGCAGCCGCCGCGTCCAGTACCGATGCCACCTAGTCGTAAGGATTCCCACCAAGGGATATCCCAAAACCACTTGGCGGGCAAATGTCCATCTGGAGCCCGCAAGAGTTGAAACTTGAGCTGTTTGTAAAACTTGAATCCAAAAAGGCTACGTCTAAACTGAACCCACTCGACTTGCTTGCCGAAGGTGATCGGATTGCCTTTGACAACGGGATGGTCGGGATCGTTGTCGAAGTAAACGTTGGCTTGGACGCTGAACCCAAATTTTCCACGACTGTGTTCCACCCAGAGACGATCGATGGTGTGCAAATCAGTCGCAGGCAGAATGGCGATCGCCCGATAGTCTAGCCAATCTGCGGTGTGAGAATCACTTTTACCTAACTCTACTAAGATGCGTCGTGTTTCCTCGTCGGCTTCCAGCCACTGCTTATTTTTAAGCTGCTGCTCCAGCAATTTGTAATCAATTGCGCGCTCCGAGGAGAGTCCAGCAAAGGTTGGTTGTCCCATTGCGGGTTGTAGCGAATCGTGAGACGGTTCATGCTCGGCAGAAAGTTGAGCTTCATCCTCAGGCACTTCTGTTTGCGATGGAGAGACTTGAGAATTTGGAGGGGGAGGAGCGGATTCCCCATTCAGTTCAGCAGGGTCGATGTCTGAAGGACCATGAGCCTCTTGCTCAAAGCCATTTTGAGAGGCATCAGTCTCTGGTGATGTCTGTAGCGTTTCACCTTCTTGGTCTGAAGGGAGGTGAGGTGCACCCGTTTCGTTTTGGTGCTGTGATTGCCACTGATGCTCAACCATCTCCTCGATAGGCCTCACGTCGTTGGCAGTGAGGTTGAAACTTTGTCGGAGGTTGTCGAGCCGATCTCGTTGCTCAGAACTGAGAGGAAATTTCTCTTCGACAGATTGTTCAAAGGCTTGCTGATAGTCATCTAGTTTGCGAAAGCGCTCCTGAATTTCAGCCCGAATCGTTTGCACTAATTCATGTTGAATTGGCTGTACGTCATCATCGCTGAGCTGGAGCTGTTGTTGCAGTTGGTTTAATTCTGTTTGGAGATGAGAGGGAATGGGAATCTGCTGTCTGACAACATCGGCATAGGCCTGTCGGTAAGTTTGCAGCCGCTTAGAGCGATCATCCTGCGATTCTGGATCGGGTTCTGGGTTGGACGTGAATAAGTTTGCTCCCTTCATATGATGTTGAACCTCCGTTTCAATGCGTTCCACATCGGCATCAGACAATCCTAAGTGGTGTTGAAAATGCTTTAATGCGTCTTGAATCCATGAATGCTGAACGATGCCCTGATTCACCGCTTCTGAGAACGTTATACGATATTGTTCTAATTTTTGCTGCTGTACCTGTTTACTAGCGTCGAATTCTTCCTGAACCGGTTCAACATCTTCGTCTGATAGCTGGAGCCAGTTTTGCAGCTCAGCGAGGTCAGCTTGGCAAGCTTCGTCCGATAGTTGCTGGGTTTCAACGGCATGGCGGTAAACTTGCCGATAGTTCTCCAGTCGTTTTAGGTGCTGAATATAGTCAATCCCTTGATCAACAGAGGCAACATCTTTCTCTTCTAGTCCTAGGCGATCGCGCAGGTTCTCAAGCTGACTGAGATCAGTGATAGAGAGGGGTGAGGAGATGGAGTCTCCATTGCAGGGCGGTTTAGCAAATCCGTTGTGTTCTGAAGGGTGTGATGAAGGGCTATGTTGGGAGGAATTGTTTTCTCGATGTTCTAACGGATCTGAGGGATGTTCGTTGAGGGGCTTGCCATTAGGAGTGGAATCACCAGAGTCACGCGCAATCTTCTCATTCGAGTCGCCATCTGACTCGTAAGAAGAAGAGCCGTCCTGCAAAATCTCCTCATTCAAGTTGCCATTCGATTCATGTGAAGAAGTGCCATTCTGGCGATCGCGAGCTGTATCAGAGTTCATCGCCTTTTCGACTTCCAACGATTGTGGCTGGCTGCCATTGCTCGAAAAATCTGAGGATTTTGTATCATGCGGCATCAGTTGAGTGGCAATGGTTTGATATTGGAGTTGGCTGTTTTGAAAGTGTTCATAGCTGCCTAAAATAGCTTCCTGTAGCTGCTCCGCCGCTTCATCCCGCAAGTCCAACTGCTGCTGCACCTGCGAAAGTAGGATTTGGCTCAGAGGCTGCGTCTGGGAATGCTGCTGTTTACTGGAATGATCAATCTCTAACTGATCGGCTTCAGTGGGATGCTGATTGGAAAATTGAGAACTTTGCCGCGAAGAACCGTTGAGCTGAGTGCGAAGAGATTCATAACCATGACGCTGAAGCAGATGCCTAACGACATTCCCATACTCTTGATGAGATTTTGAGGCTGGACTATTGAATAGCGAGAGGGAGTCTGCTAAAGTTTCGTCTCCGATAAGGACTGGCGCGATCGCAGGGGTGGCGATCGCCATCTGCGCTTTTACATAGTCGTGCAACTCCCGTGGAGAAATGTGACCATCTTGATTGCGATCAGCGAGTCCACTGCGAGTACCCTCCATGCAAAATCGAGTGTAGGTTGATAGCGAACGTTGTTTTTGAGTTGATAAATAGCGACCGTGATTAGCGGCGGCTAAAATCAGTCGTCCCTCGCTTCCAAGGTGTTGCTCAAGATCGAGCGATCGCTCTTGTAGCGGAGGGAGTTTCCCGGAGCGGCCTCGACTGCGACTCATTCCGTGCTCTGCCACGCAGCCATCAAGCACAACAATCTGGTGCTGAGCTGCACTTGCTTGCAAACACGACTGCACAAGGCTGAAGGAAACCGCCCGCGATGGAGATAGGTTTCCTTGCTCGTCCCCGGTGTCGTAGGTGGCAAGGTAGATTTCTTCTTCACCCCACAGCAAATAGCCTGAAATATAGAGGAGTGCTAGGTCATCCGGCTGGTGTTGATGACACCAGCTCTCCAATTCTTCTGTGACGTGCGATCGCAACACAGGAGATTCATTTAATACTTGAGAGGTTTTGAAGGAACCCCACTGAGGAGATTTCAAGACATGCGAAAACTTTCCTGCATCCTTCGACGATGCAGGAATAGGCTTTAACCCAGCTCGGTAATCCCCGATTCCTATAAGTAACGCAACCCTAGCCATGCCTGCCAAAAGAGGTAATGGAGGGCGACAGCAGTCAAGACAAGTGGCTGCTTGATGCAGTACTATTAAAGTAGGACATTAGTTCTGCTCGTTGTTTGCTCAACGTCAAATCCGCAATCGGTCGCTCCAAAAGCGGTCTTTGTTCTGCTGCCACGCATCTAGATTGTAAGTCAGAGTGATAGACTGACCCAATCAAATACACAAGAAACCGTATTAGACCTAGTGTAGAAATTGACATCTAGGGTTCTAATACGGTTCAGTTTCAAGGTCTTATCTGTCTCAAAGTCGATAGATAAAGACACATTGATATGAATGAACTCACCTCCCACTGGCTTGCAGGTAAGAGCCGGCTCAAACTATTTACCTTCGATCCAGTGATGTGAAGTTTAGTGTTTGGCTTAAGAGTTGCGAGATCCTTTTTCGGGCTCATAATACATTGTCCAGCATCGCTCTAGATGCTTCAGTTTGTAGTGACCCCAAAATCGATTGGGGTTCAAAATCACGGGAGAGCCGGAACGAAAAAGAGGCTGGTTTAGGAATTGCCAGATTGGAAAGGTTAACTTGCGGGCTTTGCTAGAGTTCTGAGTGATGGAGTTCATAACACGTCGATGTGAGGATAAACGACACAAATAATGAATAGTTGAGTGCTACCTGGACGGCACTAATGCCCTAAACCTTCGTTAGGAGAGGGGGCTTGGAGTTTGGAGCCTTGGGGTTCTCCCTTGAAAAAAAAATTAAGGGAGAGAATCATAGGCTGGCAATAGTTTTGCGCAGCAAGATTTACCTTGCGAATCCGTTCTAAAGCTCTTGCGAACAACCTTAGTAATTAACGTTTGCTAAAACGTTTGCTAAGGGGATTTCTTTCACTTAATAATCGTGCCCAAATTGACCGCAGGATTTTATACCTTACACACAGTCTTTAAGGCTTTATCCGTGAAACATTGACATTTGTCGGATGTTAAGTCTCTTAGCTCAAAAGCTCACGGAAGCCGTAAAATCCTTGCCAATCAAGCACTATCAATGTGTTCGTGAAAAAATAGCTGTCGTCAAATATCATTCTGGAGACGCTTTTCTTAATCTCAAATTAAGGCAGGTCTACGTGAAATTACAGAATTAATAAAATGTGACTTTTTGGGTCTCATGAATGTTTCGGATTGCATCATAGATGCTTAGCGCTAACAATTCTGAACAAACCCTATTTCGCTTTATTCTTTCTTGCAGAGGGGTCGGAGTAGACAGAATTTACAGCGACATACAGAGCTGAATAATCTTGAGTTGCGAGTCCGCAGTCGATGGCTTTCTGTGCAACTTTTGCTACGCTTTGTACCAAACTGGCATCCATGCCGCGTTGTTCGGCAGTATGGGCAAACAGCAGCATGTCTTTGAGCAGGTGTTGTGTAGGAAAGTTAGGATTTTCGAAGTTGAGATTCACCATGCGCTGAAGCTTCTTGTCAAAGGTTGGTGCATAGAGAGCGCTTTGACGCAAAATCGACATGAACTTTTCGACGTCGATTCCCTCTTGTTGAACAAGCCCCAGGCTAAGGGAGAAAGCTGTGGTGAGCGAGCCAATGAGCTGATTCATGGCAAGCTTCGTGGCGGCAGCCGTACCCACTTCTCCCATGTGAATCGGTTCTGAACTTAGGCACTCAAGCACAGGTTGAAGTTGTCTAAATTGCTCAGGAGTCGAACCCACCATAATCTGAAGGCTTCCTTCTTTTACCTGAGGAATGCTGCCTAAAACCGGAGCCTCAACGTATTCTCCCCCAACAGCCAGAACTTCATCTCGAATGGTTCTACTCTGTTGGGGGGAAATAGTGCTCATTTGCAGAATTGTGCACTCTTTCAAGCGCTGTTTGACATCATCTGTCAGAATGATGTTGGCGATCGCCTCTGCATTAGTGACCATCAGGATCACGCAGTCACATTGTTGAATGAGATTTGTGACTGAATCTACGATTTGAACGCCTTCTTTTTCTAAGGGTTCTAGCTTCGATCGGGTGCGATTGTAGGCGGCGACATCAAACCCTGACTGTTTCAACCGTAGTGTCATGGGTTGCCCCATTAACCCGGTTCCAATCAATCCAATTTTCATAGCACTTTCTTGCTAACTGCTTTCCTGAGTTCTTTAAACTCAGTTTCACTTTAATCTGGTGTCAAATCGTCGCCCAGTACCCGTAGACGGATGGTGCGTGACAAGCTGCTTTCTGGATCTCCCAACTGCACTTCAAGAACTTCGCCTGTCAAGGGGGTCAAATGGCTCAGTAGCGATCGCAGATGAGGCGTGCTTTCGCCGCTGTCGAGATAGACTCTTTCCGCTAGTTTGTTCATGCGTTTCCAGGTGGTGTAGACCTTGGCGATCGCCTGCTCTAACTGTGCCGATTGGCTAACCAGGTCAGCGGCAGCGTTGAGGCATCCAATTCGCAGCGCTTCTTCCAGCGCTGCTTCTAGATCAATGGTTTCGGAATTAAGAGCTTGCACATGGGTCGCTGCGTCAAGATACTTCGCGAGATAGCGAGCTTCGGCGGTGGCCTGTTTGAGGGTGTCTACGTCAGGATTTTCTGCGACCTCCGATTGTAGAGAGGCTTGGTGTGACTGGGGCAGTTTCTGCACCTCTCTCACAAACGGAGCCACATATCGCGTCGGAATCGTGTGATTGGCTGCTTTCTCTCGCACTTCTTCTGGCAAAAGATCGGATGACATGGCCGTCCACTCATCGTCCAACTGCCGTACTTCTCGTCGAGTGATGCGATCGCCCCGTCGAGCGGCATCGCTGATCATCTGCTGCACTTCGGGGGAGGCTTGAGCAGTTTCAAGAAAGGCTCGTTTGCTGAACTGATTGACATCTTCGGGCTCCAGCATGCCGTCTTGCAAGAGCATGTCGGCACTCTCGGCGAGATCAATCAGAACGTAGGCTTGACTTTTGCTAATTTCTCGGTCTTTGAGCCAGTTGAGAAATCCGGTTCCGCGTCCTTCACCGCCTCGTTTTTCGCGATCGCGCACTACTTTTAGAATGCGCCCCCGCCAAATATCAGTCTGGAGGTCAAAGCGATCGCACACTCGCCACGCCAAATCGACTTGTTGCTGAAACTCAGCATCTGAGATCTTCTCATCTTCTGGGTCAGGTAGTTGGAATTCGAGGTCGGTCATGTTTTCCAACGCCTTAATATCGTCAGCAGTCCAGTTTGCGGAGCGAGAAGCAGCCTGTGTCATGCAGTTTGATTTTCCAGTGTTCAGAAAGCCGTCGGATTATTATGACAGGATTTGCCCCTGACGTGATTCTTCCTTGGCTTAGCTCAACTCATTAGAACAAGCCCCCTGACGACGATTCAGGTGGACTGTCAGAATTTGCAAAGTAGCGCTGTTGTACCCGTGGACTGAGGATAAATCGGGCATTAGGGCAAACGGGACGCAGGGTTTCCAAAGTTGCAGGAATGCCGATCCGCTGAATGCCAGAAACAACGTGATTACGGCGAGGATTCTCGGTTTGGAAGACCACATATTCGTAGGGGTAGCCCCGAAAATATTTGATGTCGAAGTAAACCGTCGCGATCGCCTCTGGACTTTGCTTTAGCAAAAGATAGAGGCGATTTTTTCGAGGGTGGAAAAGAGTTAGGGCGATCGCGGCCACAATTCCACTTGCAACTAGGCATCCCAACGCGACCCACAGCAGGAGTTGACGGTCTGACGAACCACCTGATGACGCGAAGAGAAACGACACCACCGCGACTAAGCTCGCCAGCAATAACAAACCTGCAATGACCAGCATGGACAATTGCCGTCGCCACAGCCCGTACAGGACAGACCGCAGAGGCTCCCGATCTAAACTTTGCTGAGCATTGGTCATTCTTCTCTATCGAGCAGTCACTGCATCGCTGATGGGTTGTCTCAGGTTAAATCATACAGGGATACAAAGGAGGCCGGATACGGAGTCGTGAGCTGGTCTTGTTGCTGACCGAGAGCGTCGAATTGTGAGAGCAGAAACTCTGTATCGTCTCGCATACTGGTGTCAGCCACTAGCAGCCAGACCCGTTCTCCCCGAAATTGCTTCAGGTCTCGGCGATACGCCGCCTTCTTTGCGGCTGAAAAGTCTTGCTCTGCCACTCGATCGGGATCAGCGCTGATCACATAGTCTCCCGACTGAAACCCATAAGCAGAAGCATAATATTCAAACTGATACTGGCTTTTCTGAAACACATAGAGGCGATCGCCCGACTGTCGATGAGACTGCACATAGGCCATCAACGGGCGAATATCCTCAAACTGGGAAGGCGACACAAGAAATTGACTGCCGCTCCATAGGGGCACACTTAGCCACAGCCCAATGAAAATGACACTGCTCGCTCTATGGACATACTGAAAGATGCTGCCGCCCTCTTTTTGATCCAACTCTGAAGACGTTTCAAATCCAGAACGAGGTGGTCGCCACAGATCCCACCCATAAGCGGCTCCAACCGCTAGCAGCAGCATGAAATAGGGCACTAGAAATAGAACCAGGCGATCGCGGAAGGGATATTTTTGCAGGTAGGACGCGACCAGCGTTACTCCAATAGGAGCCAGCAAAAAGCAAAGGCGACCTGATGTGCGTCTAGCTAAAGCAAAGCATCCAAGTAGAAAGAGGGCGATCGCCACTTCATCAATGCCGTCAGGAAATCGTAGAGGATTGCGAAAAAAACGTTTTAACGCATAGAACAGCCAGTCGAGGTCAGTCCACGATTCGGGAAAGGTATAGTCCCAGGAGGTTGTCAGGGTTCCTTCCGCAGGATGATTGAGGATCGTCACCCCATAAAATGCGGCAAAACTGAGGCTCCATGCCCCATACATAATGAATCGTTTACCCCATTGAATCTTTTTAGAATCATGGGGGTGGAAGCGTCTATTCTTTCTGCGAGGCCGCAAAGCCGAAACCAGATAGGTCAGCTCGATGCCAGTCAGCACAAACACCGCTGGATGAGAGCACCAGAGAGCGATCGCCCCAACTACCGAAGCGATCGCCACCTGTTTTTGACTCAAGACAGGCCGCCGTACTTCTAGCAACACTAGCGATAAAAGCAGAGCGATCGCCACATCACTGGAATACTGCTTTACCTCAGACGCGTAATACACCAGGTCAGATGAGCAGACAAACAGCAGCAGCGCAATCGGCAGCGCAATGGGCGAAAGATAAAGTGAGCCAAATGCAGAGGGCGATCGCTCTGTCTTGTGTACCTTGACGAAGGCATCAGCCGTCGCGTCAGACCCTACGGATTCGGGCGGCACTCCCAATTCAACGGACTGTGCTGAATGAATGGGAGCTGCTGAAGGTTTGCCGGAACCGTTCCATCCAGAAAGGCTCAAAATCGAACTCGCTAACCGATAAAACAGAATCAATGAGGCAAGACCTGCAACAAACGGCACAAGCCGCAAGGCATATTCTGTTTGTCCAAAGAGCTGTACGATTCCCTTTTCTGCCCAGAGAAATCCCACTGGCGCGATCTGGTCATAGTCTAGTGGTTGCAGCAACTCTCCGTAGGAGCGATCGACAAGATTGAGAGCTAGCTTAGCCTCGTCTGCCCAGAGGGCGCGATTCGCTCCATACTGAATTGTGCGAATGACTACTCCAAACCCCAGAAGTAGCCACGCGAGTCGGGATATCCAGACGGTTGATGGAGTGTCGCGGAAAATGCTTTTCACTGGGTTGAATAAAACGGGCGATCGCATGTCGAAGAGCAACTCTCTTGCACTATCACACCATAGTCCTCTTCACGTTTTGAGTCGGGAACTAAACCGGGGATAGCTGGTCGGCATAGGACGAACTAAGCGTACCGGAATAGACCAAGCCTCGCTGTAGATCGAGGGTCAAAATCATACCGTCTCGGATGACATCGGTCGCATTTTCGACTCCCACGATGACAGGTACACCGAGTCGTAGACCAATGACCGCAGCATGACTCGTGAGGCTTTCATCTTCTGTGACAATGCCGGAGGCTTGACGGATTGCTTCGACACAATGTGCGCCTGTGGTCGATGCTACTAAAATGTCACCAGGGTTGAAACTACCTGCATCCATGCCGTCTCGAATCACACGAGCCCGACCGCTGACTGAGCCTTGGCCGATGGCGATGCCCTTTCCTAACACCGCCGTCACAATTTCAACTTTGACAAGGTCTGTGGAACCTGCGACCCCTTGAAGGGTTCCAGCCGTCATGACGACCAGGTCTCCTTCCTCCAGCAGGAACTTTTCCTGAGCGACGTTGAGAGCAGCCTGAAAAGTTTGACCTGTCGATGGGAGATCGAGCACAAGCAGGGGTCGAACGCCCCAAACCATTTGCAGCTGGCGGGCAACATCAACATGGGGCGTCACCGCCAAAATGGGTGTCTGCGGCCTAAACTTCGACACGTTGCGAGCCGTAGATCCCGTTTTTGTGAGCGTCATAATCGCGGCAGAATCAAGCTTTTTAGCAATTTGACCAACGGCTTGACTAATGGCATTAGGTATCGATTTACCGGGCATCTCTTCGGCAGGACGCTGAAAAATGCGATCGCCCTCAATCCGCATGGCAATACGAGCCATCGTTTCCACGGCTTGCACCGGATATTTCCCAACTGCGGTCTCATTGGACAGCATTACTGCATCTGTGCCGTCGAGGATCGCGTTTGCAACGTCTGAAATCTCTGCCCGTGTCGGACGAGGGCTATGAGCCATGCTATCGAGCATCTGGGTTGCCGTAATCACCGGGATACCGAGACGATTGGCAACTGCAATGAGCTTCTTTTGCAGCAGGGGCACATCTTCGGCGGGTAGCTCAACGCCTAAGTCTCCGCGCGCAACCATGACCCCATCGCAGATCGATAAAATCGATTCCATCTGTTCAATGGCTTCATGCTTCTCAATTTTGGCAATTACAGGAATGTGCTTGCCTGCGCTGGAAATTAGCTGCTTGATTTCCAAAATATCTTGGGGATTTCTCACAAAGCTAAGTGCTACCCAATCGACTCCCTGGTCGAGGCCAAACACCAAGTCTTCCCGATCTTTGTCGGTCAGCGCTTTGATTGAGAGGTAAACGCCAGGAAAATTGACGCCTTTGTTGTTCGATAAAGGCCCACCAACAACGACTCGACAGTGGAGGTCGCGGTTTTCTTTATCAATAGACTCTACCTTCATCTCGACCCGACCATCGTCCAAGAGGATGACCGCTCCTTCCGGCACTTCGTCCGCCAAAGGCTCGTAGGTCACAGAGCTGATTTCTTGAGTTCCCGGAACTTTGCGGCTGGTGAGAATTAAGGGATCTCCGCGCTCTAAATCAATCGAACCGTTCTCGAAACGACCCAGGCGAATTTTCGGGCCTTGTAAATCTTGCAGGATGCCGACGGGTTGGTTGAGCTCAAAAGAAATCTGACGAATCATGCGAATATTTCGCTGATGATCGTCATGCGTTCCGTGGGAGAAGTTGAGACGCAGGGTTGTTGCTCCTGCCTCAATGAGCGATCGCAAGACTTCAGGCTTGCTCGTTGCGGGACCGATGGTCGCTACAATTTTCGTTCGACGGAAGGAAGTTGACGCTTGCATGGGAACCCGATTGATATTCATTCAGAAATGCCGGAAAAAAGCATAGAAGGGCGAGTGACCGGGAGACGAGGCAATACCCCCCAGATGGATGGTCTTTCTTCTCACCAATCATACGCCCATCTGCTGCTTTTCCAGCAACGGCTCTAGCCAAACTCCCAAATGCACAAGGGGACACAGTCACTCTGCATCCCCAGACACCGTATTTTGCGGCTCAGGTCAGGTTTTCAGACTCGAGTCCTTTAGCGAAAATCGCTTGGATTGAGACGCGCTGGGGTGGAGCGAAGATATTCTCCTGTGCCACCATCGGCAGGGTCGAGGAACGGACGCAAGTTGATGCTGGCTGCACGAGACGACGGTCGCGATCGCCCTCCACCCAAGACAGACGAGAAATCAATGCCGATTTCTGAACCGATGCGCTCCAGAATTTGATAGTTGCTGCCGCCTCTATAGGTGTTAACTGCGTCTGTTTCCTGACCGCTGTTTGCCGCAGCCAAGTTTTCGAAGACGCGATCGCGAGTCAAGAGCGGGTCTTGGCCTTGGGGAACGGTGAACACGATGCGACAAGATGGGTTTTGCTCAGTTGTCGCGCAGACTGTGTTGTATCCGTTTTCAAGGCCTGTTCTCAGCTCTAGCAATCCATCGGGACGATAGGCTTCGAGGCGACGGCTAATCTCTGCACAGCGGCGATCGGCAGACCAACCTCCTCCCATGTCTCCAGGAGAAGCCCACTCGTAGGCTTCTGGCTGACTCTCCGGATTGTACATAACGGTGTATTCGCCTGCCTGCACTTGGCAGTTGAACCGATTAAAATCTTCCGGATTGGCTGCTGTATCGGATGGGGTTGCTTCAACGTCGCCTGATGGTGATGATGCTTGGGCTAGGCGATCGCCAGAGTTTGCCATCGCTGCTGTTTCGAGCAAAGCACCCAGACCAACGACCGCACTTGCCATCAGAGTGGCGATCGCACTTCTTTTCAGTAGGGTTTTGCTCTCCCAATTGGCTTTTGCTGCTTTGATCATTTGAGTATTTCGGCCAGTTGTTTCAGTCATGTTTAGGTATCCCCCGTCAGAACCATAGCTCCCATTGATCGGCTCAGACTCCACAAGGACGCTACACCGCTAAGATATCGATACGCCTGTCTATCGGCATTCCTCTTAGAATTGTCGATCCAGATTGAGCCTGGCAACCCGTTATCCTTGAAGACGACTTAAAGGTTGAATTTTGTTCCTCACAAGCGAACGAAAACGAGCCTACTTTTATCTTAGGCTTTCGTTTAGGTCTCTCATAAAATTGCCGTCTCATTAGAAGGCTTTATAGGAATGGTGTAGAAACAGAGTAAAGTTTTATAACAAAAGTCTGTATTCCTTATTACAATACTTGTTGAGAAGTAGAAGAACGCCTTCTCAAAGGCAGGGCTTCTGTTTTTAGCGAATTGGGAACGCTAGAAAAGACTTCTTCCGCTTTAGACAAACACAACGTATATCGATGCTTACTAGCTGTCCATTCAACATGGTCAGCTTTTTATTTTTTAGAGGTTTGTTCTTGGCAGGAAGATCGGCTCAAGGAGCTGTGTCGTAAACGCAGTATGACTTACGGGAGTTTTATCTGTGTTGGATATCCGAAGAAGATGCAACTTGTCAAGCTAATTTGTGGGGAAGACCCGTTTCCTTCTTCTCAAGTTAACAAGAGACTGACTGACTGCCAAGCCATCTCAGGGCTGATATTCGTTTGGCAGAAGGATCTTCCATTTCCGAATAAATCCTACTTGTTCAAAACTTGAGACAAGGCTGAGACAAGGTGATCGACATTCTCAGGTTGGCTATTGTGTCCCATCAGCCCGATGCGCCAGACTTTTCCAGCTAATTCTCCTAATCCGTTGCCGATTTCGATATTGTGGTCTTTGAGCATGGCTTGTGTCACGGTCTTTGCCTCAACCCCCGCAGGCACTCTCACGGTTGTTAAAGGGGCTAGGCGATATTCCTGATCGACATGGCACTCCATACCCAGCTTGTCTAGCTCAGTCCAGAGATATTCGGCAGTGTTTTTGTGGCGTGCCCAAGACTGCTCGATGCCTTCTTCTGCCAGCATCCGTAGCCCTTCTCGAAAGGCATAGGTCATGTTGATTGGGGCGGTGTGGTGATATTTGCGATCGCTCCCCCAGTACTGCTTCAGCAGCGACATGTCGAGATACCAGTTGGCGACTTTTTCTGGGCGACGGACAAGTTTTTCCATGGCTCGTTCTCCCATGGTGAACGGTGAACTGCCTGGGGGACAGCTCAATCCTTTTTGGCTACAGCTGTAGGCCAGATCGATCTTCCAGTCGTCTAGAAAAATGGGCACTCCTCCCAAGCTAGTCACCATGTCGGTGATTAGCAAGCAGTCATATTCGCGGCACAGCTCTCCAACGCCATCCAGAGGCTGACAGGCTCCGGTCGAGGTTTCTGCATGAACCAGCGCCAAGATTTTGGGTCGGTGTTCCTCAACGGCTGAACGCAACTCCGATAGGGAAAAGACGTTTCCCCACGGTTTTTGAATAGTTTTCACATCAGCTCGGTATCGCTGAGCCATATCGGCCAGACGATGACCAAAATATCCCATAACGCCAACTAGAACGCGATCGCCCGGTTCAACAACGTTTGCCAGCGTGGCTTCCATCGCGGCCGAGCCAGTGCCGCTGACGGGTAGGGTCAGCTCGTTGGAGGTCTGCCAGACATACCGCAACAGGTCTTGCACCTCATCCATCAGCGCCAAATAGGCCGGATCGAGATGACCGATGGGTTGGCGATTCATGGCTGCCACTACCACCGGATTGGAATTGGAAGGCCCTGGCCCTAGCAACAGTCGCTCTGGCATATCTAGAGGCGAAAGTTGACTTTTGTGGTGAATTTTGAGAGGCGAGGGAGAAGTTGCTGAAGTCATGCTCTTTGCAGGGTGAATGGAAAAGATCGAGAAATCTAGACCGGGATTGATCCGTTTCCATTGTCTAACGTCATGGCAATCTTCAGATCAGGTGTGTGAAGGTGTGTGAACTAGAGATAGTCTAGCGGATTGACAGGTGAGCCATTGCGGCGCACTTCAAAGTGGAGGTGGGGGCCTGTCGATAGCCCTGAAGAACCGACTGTGGCGATCGCCTGTCCTTGCTGCACAGTCATGCCTTCTGATACCAGCAGGCGACTGCTATGGGCATAGAGGGTTGTGATGCCACCGCCATGATTGACAATGACGGATCGCCCATAGCCTCCATACCAACCCGCAAAAATTACTTGTCCGGAATCAGCCGCTCGAATCGTGGTTCCATAGCTGGCTCCGAAGTCGATACCTGCATGAAAGCGGCGATAGCCCAAAATAGGATGAACTCGATTGCCAAAACGGCTGGTAATCGAGCCGTTGGCGGGAAAAACGAAGCGCCCCGTCCCGCGTACAATGCCCTGGGCTGCGGCCAACCGCTGTTGGATGAGAATGGCAAGATTTTCTGAGTCAGCGGCGAGTCTTGATTCTGCGGCTTCGAGAGCCTGCTGATCGTCTTTGAGTCGAGTGATTAGCTTTTCTTGCTCTTGAGCTTGAGCTTCATACTCGGTTTTGCGCGCTAGTAGCTCTTGGGTGATCAAGGCAATTTCGTTTTTTTGACGTTCTATGGTTTGCCTGCGCTGCTCTAGTTCATCGGCTTGCTGTTTCAACTCCGCCAAGATTGCTCGATCGGATTCATACAGAAGCCTGAGTTGTCGTCGCCGATCGAGAAATTCATTCAAATTTTGACTGTTAAGCAGTACGGCCCATCCCTGACTACCCTGCTGTCGTTGCAGGTAGCGCAACCGTCCAACCGTACTAAATTGGCGATCCTTGAAGCTTTCTTCGGCAGTGGCAAGCTCGTCCTGGAGCTGGGTTAGCTTTTGAGTGGCTTCAGCGAGCTGCTGTTCGTTGGACTCAATTCTTTCCGCTGTGGACTCGATGGTGTCTTGCAGTCCCTCAAGTCGTCCTTCTGCCTGATCTTCCAGATTTTCAATCTGGTTGCGCTGCTGTTGAATTTGCTGACGCTCTTGCTCTAGCTGCTGACGCTGCTGTTGAAGCTGCTCTACGTCACCCGACTGGGCCTCACCCGACTGGGCCCAGCTACCGGGAGCGATCGCCACTCCAAAACTCAAGAGGGCGATCGCTCCTACCAAAACTAGTGTTATCACCCGCCTCAATGGCTTCCAGCGACAACTGAGGTTCGTTTGATGTTTTATACCTGACGCCTCACGGTTCACACCGCTCACTCCTCTAACCACACTCAAGACAGATTCAGAAACTTTTATAACCGATACAACCTATTAACCGATACAACAGGGTGGAGAGGTGTCGATAGATCAGTGATCAACGATGCATCGATCTTCAAGCCTCATGAAGACTCTTCAGCCTAGCGGTTCAAGCTCAGGGCAACAATGCCAAACGCAACAAGAATCAATCCAGAGATTCGATTTATCCCCTGTAGCCTTTGCGTGTTTAAGCGATCTCGAAAAAGACTAACTCCCCCACTCAGCAATACCCACCACAGAGCAGAACCTAAAAACACACCCAAGACTAAAACACTGGCTGAGAGATAATTTCCGCCTGCTCTTGCTAACCCCACGCCCGCAAATAGAGTCACAAAGGAGAGAATTGTTGCAGGGTTGGTCAGGGTCAGAAACACAGTCGAAACATACGCTCGAAGTAGACCTGTCGCTGAAATTTCTGCTGCTGCCTCTGCTGCTGGGCGCGACAGAAATGTTTTCACCCCTAGATAGCATAGATACAACCCACCCAAAAGGCCGATCCAAACGGCATACCCTTGCAAAACATTGGCAACCAGAGTTAATCCAAACCCAGCGATACAGCCATAAACAGCATCTGCTGTTGCAGCGCCCAACCCTGACACCAGCCCCGTCATGCGGCCATAGGCAAGAGTCCGACGAATGCACAATACCCCAATGGGGCCAACCGGAGCGGCGATCGCCAACCCCATCAGTAGCCCTCGTCCCAGAAAACCAACCGATGTCCACCCCAACAGTTCCATGAGTCTACCCTCCACATCTAAGAAAACCAACTCGTATCGCTGTAGTCAGCTCATTTAGGACATTGACAGTTTTGTAGTCGCGCGACCACAAAACTGTCCTATGACTACTGGCTGTCGCTATATCTGTGGTGTCGTACAAGATTTTGGCAAAGGATTTTTTAGCAGAGGAACAGTTGCCCCAAAGCTGCCACAGCTTGGAACGATGCTCCATCGAGCAGCGATTTGAAGCATTTCAGCATGTTCTCGCAGCGTTTTACAACGTTGTGCAATCGCAAACAGAGCAAGTTTTAACAGAACTTGCGATTGATGATGCATCAAACAGCGGAGTATTGAGAATCCTCTAGGGACTCCTGCATGGGAATACGAGGGTTCTCGAAAAGGTATCTCTACGAGGATTCGGTATTAGTCTCCGACTTGACCGGCAAAACAGGAGATTCTTTCACCGTTGAAAGCACAATCGTTGTGCGGGTTTTAAGAACTCCTGTCAGTCCTTTCAGGTCTTCGCTGACAAGCTGTTCAAGCTCAAGAGTTGTGCCGCAGCGGACTTTCAGCAAATAATCATCATCCCCAGCGATATGGTGACACTCTTGTACCTCTGATAAGGCGGCGATCTTCTTGAGAAAGTTAGGACGATGCTTGGGGCGTTCTAGGGTGATAAAGACAAAGGCAGTTAGCCCACACCCGACCGCTTCTGGATTTACCAAAGCGGCATAGCCCTGAATCACCTGACGTTCCTCCAAGCGACGAACCCGATCAGCCGTCGCTGGCGCAGATAGCTCCAGAAGTCCTGCCAATTCAGACCACGTAATTCGCCCTTGCCCCATGAGGTGCTGAATGGCTTTCAAATCTGTCTCATTTAAATCCATAAATTTAATAATACTACGTTTTTTTTGATAAAACCTATTTTTCGAATGATAAAGCTTTTGAGTCGATTAATTAAAAAGGCGCTTGTTTTGAAGATGCTTGTGAAAGCCGATGAAGGTTAGAACAGGGGAAAGTACTCTCTACGCAGGGTGTTGCACAGCATGGAATGATGCGGAAAGATTCAACTCATGGATGACCTGCTGTAGGGGCATCGCATTGCGATGCCCCTACCAAAACCATTCTTCGAATGTGCAACGCCCTACGCAGACATTCTGCATCAATTTGTGATCTGAGGCACATTTATATGGAGCCTATGTTGCGAAAGATTGCTGACTTCGGTGCTCTGTGGGTTCTGATTCTGAGCGCTAGTGAGAGGAACCCAACAGTATCACTAAGGCCAGATCCCCTGTATCTAGATGGGTGCAGATTTTACTGACGGGACAAAACTGAATCGAGCCAATATGCGCTATAGTCATGCTCCATTGCTCCAACGCTAGCTTTTCGACATAAAAATGGGTTTTTTGAAAAGCTCTAATTGAGTTTAGAAGCTGAGCGAGGTATAAATTTGTGAAACAATCTAGTTCCTGTAGGGTGTGTTCAGCTTCAGTGGCATCATTGATTACTCAACACTTTCGTACTCAACATTTAGGTAATTGTTATGGCGTGGTTTGGTTTATCTCGTCGGCGATGGCGATCGCTCGCTCAGTTTGTGGGGCTTTTGAGCCTGTGCATGGCATTGGTTGTCAGCTGTGCGAACCCTAGCTCGTCTCCGGATGAAACTGCAGACACAGAGACTGGAGCCGAATCGGCAACAGAGTCTAGTGGCAGCAGCATCACGATGGGCACCACGCAGACGGTTCGGACGCTTGATCCTGCCGACTCTTACGAAATTTTTCCGGGTATTCTTCTCTACAATATGGGCGATCGCCTCTACAGCTATACTCCAGGCACAACAGATTTAGTGCCTCAGTTGGCAACAGAGCTGCCGACAATTAGCGATGATGGCCTCGTTTACACGATTCCCTTGCGAGAAGGGGTAACGTTCCATGATGGTAGCGAATTTAATGCTGAAGTCATGGCGTTTTCTATCCAGCGGTTTATGGAGAATGGTGGTCGGCCTGCCTATCTGCTAGGCGACAAGATTGAGTCTGTCGAAGCCACCGGAGACTACGAACTCACCATCACTCTCAATTCACCTTTTGCCGCGTTCACCGCATTACTCACGTTTTGGGGCGTCACTCCCATTCCTCCAGACCAATATGAGATTGCTGAGGGATCGTTTCAGCCGGATACTTTTATTGGTACTGGGCCGTACAAATTGTCAGAGCTGACTCCTGAAACCGTTCGGCTGGAAGTGTTTGAAGATTACTGGGGAGAAGCACCCGCAAACGAGGGCTTCGATATTCAGATCTTTTCAAGCCCCGCGAATCTCTACAATTCCTTCAAAACTGGAGATTTAGATATTGCTTACCAGACTCTAGACCCTGAGCAAATTACGAGTCTCGAAGAAGAAGCGAGTGAGGGGGGCTGGGATGTCATCGAGGCAGGCACAACAGTCATTAACTACATGCTGCTAAACCAAACGATTGAGCCGCTCGATAATGCCACGGTACGTCAGGCGATCGCCGCTCTCGTGGATCGTCCTTTGCTGAATGAGCGTGTCTTTCAGGGACAAGCAGAACCCCTGTATAGCTTAATTCCAACTAGCTTCGATATCTACGAGCCTGTTTTCGAAGAAGAATATGGCGATGGCAACGCCGAACTTGCGAAAGAGCTACTTGCGGAAGCAGGATACGACGAAAGCAATCCTCTCGTGCTCGAAATCTGGTATCCCTCGTCGTCTACCCAGCGCAACCTAGTCGCAACAACCATGGAAGCTTCGTTTGAAGATCAGCTTCCTGGTATCGTAGACGTTCAGGTTAAAGACGTGGAGTCGGCGACCGCTTGGCCCAACATTGACGAAGGCATCTATCCGACCTTTTTGCTGAACTGGTATCCAGACTTTTATGACGCCGATACCTTCATTCAGCCGTTTATGGAATGTCAAGACGGCTCTGGCAAAACCTGTAACGAGAGCGCCAATCAATCGTTCTACTACAACGAAAAGGCCAACGAATTAATCAGCAAACAGCGAGCTGAAACAGATCCCGAAGTTCGCAAAGATTACTTCATGGAGCTTCAAACTATTTTGGGTGAAGATGTTCCCTATATTCCTCTTTGGCAAAATAAAGACTATATCTTTGTTCAAGAAGGAATTGATAATGCCTCCATCGAACCTACCCAGCAATTTTTGCTGTGGCAAGTTAGCAATTAGAAATTAGAGCTGCTTTACGATTAGAACATCGCTATAGCAATGCGCAGATAGGTTAGGACAGATATTGATGGAGAAGCCGCGCACCGCGCGGCTTCTCCATAAGAGGATGTTTGAAAAGTATTAGACAACACGCTGGAACAAGACTGATCCCCC
>CAKZMO010000197.1 GCA_937128595.1 uncultured cyanobacterium
GCATCGCATTGCGATGCCCCTACCAAAATCATTCTTCGAATGTGCAACGCCTGAATTTTGTCTAGATTGGAGTTACTTCTCAATTGTTTTAGCGGGTCAGTACGAGCGGCATGTCGTCTTCGGGTCGGTATCAAAGTCGGGTTTTGAGTTTTTTGTCGCAGCAGTCGATGCAGTGGCGCGATCGCGCTGCCAAGGCAGGGCGACAGGCTCGGCTGGCGATGAGTTGGGGCGCACAGATGGCGCTCTATCCGGTGTATGTGCTGTTTCAGTCCACTCGGCTGGCGGGGTACCAGTTGCGGCAAGCGGTGACGCGGTTGATGCCGCTGTTGGAGGCGGTCAAAGAGGAGGATTTTGATCCCCAGGTGGGTGCACCTCGGGTCAATAGCGATGAGCCAATTCACAACACGCTGGCCTATCTAGACACTCTAGAGCTGCCAGTCATTCTTAGCCCTTGGGCATTAGCGGCAAAAGAGACCGCTCGTTTTCTACCTGGAACAGAGCATCAGGTGTTGAAGGCTGCTGAGGATTGTTTAGAAGGCTGGATCTATCCAGCGATTCCGCTTCAGTTTGATGTAGAACTTCAGCGATCGCTCTCTCTAAATCTCTCGTTCAGCTCAAGCCCTGACTGTGAAGCGGTCAGGCAGATGCCGCTCAGCAGTGATGCTTCTAGAGAAAACTCTGTTGAGCAAACGGAGGGGGCGATTGAGGTCGCTCCTCAGTCAAACGCTTTGGTCAAAACTGCTGGAATGGCGATCGCCCTCACTCCCGAGTGGGAGATTGTGATTCCGCCTTCGACATCAAGCTTCGGTTGGCTGTCCCTGCCACCAGAACCGCTTGCTGGGGAGCTGGTGAGTATGGATACAGAAATTGATCCAGAATTGACTCCGCTAGTTCAACACAAGCAAGTGTCTCTGCAACGAGCGATCGCCCGTCTTCGCGAGGCTGTAGTTCCGGTTCATGACAGCACAATGGGCACCGTCGATGTGACTCAGATCGTGCGAGGGGTGGCCTGTGTGCTGGCGACTCAATCTCTTGTGCTGGTGAGCAATCAAAATCAGGTGCTCGATGTTTTGACCCCGATGCAGCAACTGCGCCTTCATCAGCAAATTGTGTTTGAAACGGCAACTTACTATCGTCGCTATCACCTCCAGATTCAGGCTCAGCGAGCAGAAATTCGTTCTCGTGTGCTCTCTGGAAAAGGGGCATGGCGATTTTTGCCCCCGCCGCGACGAACTCGAAAAACTCTGCCCCCGGTAAGGGCATTCCAATCGCTGATGGAGTGGGTGCAGAAAAGTCCGGTGGCGATCGCCACGAATCTATTTCAGGAATCAGTACTCGTCATCCCTGACTCTGCAAAGGGAGACTCATCGCACGCTTTATCGGGCCGAGGGAAGCTGATTTCCTTGCCATCAGCTTCTCTGCCATCCCCAGATCCTCCTGCTGGTAAACGCTCATTTTGGCAGGATTTACTCGATTCCTTGCGCGTCAACAGCACATCTGGTTCAGATTCTTCTGCAAGCGCGTCGTCCTCAAACCCGACGCATCCAATCGCACCACAACGCTGGTTTGACCCGGATTATCAAAGCGGGGAGGATGGGTTTCTAAATGCCAATGCATTTGTCCAGTCTCGGCAACAGGCTGAGGCTGCACCTGCTGTTCCTTCCTTGCCACGACGGAGCCGTTGGATGCCCGATTGGGCCAGCACCTTCTTCAACTCTGGCGATAGTCTGGATATAGATTTGGCTGATGAAGAGCAGGAAGGAGGAGCGATCGCCCCAGCTTCGCCGTCTAGTTTGGGTCGCAACCCGCGATTTCCCAACCCCAATGACGTTCTCCGTCCCGATTGGCCTTCCGGAACTACTGCTCAGCCGGAATGGGATGACACAGAGTTGGCGCTGGAGCGTTCGTCTGTCCTCAACCGCAATCGCCGCCATCCCGATGAAAAAAGTAGTTTGGCGGTAGATGAAAAAGTTTCCGATTCTCTGGTACCTACAACTGTCGAGACTCCTGCAACGCTGGTTGGCTATGTGAAGCATCCCTTGGAGCATCTGCTGGAATGGATTGATGTGGGAATGGTTTGGATCGAAAACGTTGTGGATCGGATGTGGTCTTGGCTGAGCCGATCAAACTGAATATCAAACTGAATATTGACGCCCAATTTTGAGAGCATTGTAGCGATTGAGCCGAAGCTTTCTGGGACAAATCCATTCACATCAGGCGTTATTTGAAAAATTTGTTGTGATCTAGCCGATTGAACGATCAGCGAGAAAGGGCGATCGCCAGAAATCCCATGAAGCCAAGGCTTTAGCGATGATCCGTTGAACAGGACGTGCTAATTGCTCCCCTGTGTCACATAGGCAAATTGTGATCAAATAAGTCATTGGGGATAACACATTCTGAGAAGTTAGGCATAATTTGGGTTAGAGATTGAACATGATCGCCTTTTTGCCTTGGTGCTGATGTCGGTTGGTTCTTCGTTTTGATGTCGCCTGACTCTCGTATACCCATGAATGAAGCAAACGTTCCCTCCAGTCGCAACAGCCCAGACAATCGTTTGGCATCTCCGAAGCGACCCAAATCTTCCGCCTCGAAAAAAACATCATTCCGTACCACACCAAAAAAAGAAGCTCGTGGGAAGCAGGCCGCATCAGACTCATCCCAACCTGCTTCTCATCCAGCGACTCAGCGACCTGCCTCAGTTCCAGGATGGCAGGTGGTCGAATTTCCCAGCGTCATCAGCCCCACCGCTAAACCTCAATCTCCCCCCAGACCTGATGTTCAGCAACCGGATTCCGAAGAAGTGCGATCGCCAACCGTTCAACCTCCTCAGTTTTCTCAAATGCCAGAGCCTCCGGCACACTCTTCACCCCCTGTTCAACCTCCTGCACCGGAAGCCCTAATTGCGCTCATTCAAGACGCCAACCAGCGCAACCATCTTTTGCTCAATCGCATTACTGAGTTGGAAGGTGCCCTGGAGGAGAGTCGGCATGCCCTTCAAAGCGAGATGGATCGAGTCTTTGGCGACGAGGATGAGGCGATCGCCACTTCATCCAACGGTGAAGCCGCTCAACAAGTGAACTATTTGCTGAATCAGCTGGAGTTTGTCCAGCAAACGACCCAGCGCCAGGAGATTTTGATTGAAACCCTGACAGAACAGTTGCAAACCAGCCAAGAGCGGGTCTCTCAAATTGAGCGCGATTATCAAGGGCTGCAAGCGCAGACTCAAGAATCGACCGACGAAGTCCAGCAAGCTAGAGGCCGATGTCGAGAGCTGCAAGCTCGTTTGCAGCGACAACAGCGCTATACTCTCCAATTCAAGGCCGCTCTGGAAAAGTGCCTCGAAGTGCCTCCGCCTAGTTATGAGACAAGCTTTACGGCGTCAGCAGTTCAGGACTCTCCTTCTAATACCGAAGAGGCTAGTACCGAACAAGTTACCGAGTCCGCCGCTTCTGACTCCAATCCGCTATCGAATCCAACGATTCCATTTCCTATCCTCCCGACAGAGCGATCCGATTTTTCAGAAACGACTGCATCTGACTTGAGCGAAAATGCGATCGCGCCTGAAAAGGATATGGATGAACTCTCGAATGCAGCAGGTTCTGAACGGACTGCCGATCGAATTGCTGAAGCATTGCCGCAGAGTCAAGAGCCTCAAGCCTCGCCCTTGCCTTCATCTGAACTCGGTATTCGGATGCCATCCCTGTTTCCAAAAACGGCTCAAATCCGTCCTTGGTCTGCAACAGACGCAGATTCTGAGAGGAGCAGTGAAGAAATAGTTGGACATAGTTCTCTCGACCGTGAGCTTGAGTCAGAGGTCTCGGTCGATAATGATTCTGAGCGATCGCCACAGAGAGAGGGCGATCGCCCCTCGAAGTTCTATGAGACTCTGTTAGGACTTGCTAGCCTCGATTTCGCAGAAGTACCTCAACCTTCGGTCGATACTCCATCAGAAGATTCTTCTCAGGAGATATCTGAAATTTCTGCCGATCAACTAGAGGATCAACCAGAACAATCTAGTCATTCGGAGCGTTCGGATCGATCCGTCCAACAAGAATTAGATTTGCCCACTACACCCAAATTTGAGCCGTCTTCTGACGATCAGGCAGATCCGGTAAACAATGAGCCACCCGTGATTGAAATACCTGACGCCTCGGCTGTTGCTCGTCGTCGGATGCAGTCTCAACCGATCACGGGACTCGTTTTGCCGCCTGACTTGAGGAAGGAACGACAGACCGCTGAGCCGCAGACAAAGCCCTCCAATGAAGATAATCCAGGTATCTCTACTGGAATTTCGGAGGATGAGGCTCCATCCGTTGACTCATCTCACTCGTCGAATAGCGTTGATTTTCCCGCCTCTTTTTCGATTGTTCAGCCTCCCGTAGACAAACAGGAGACTGTAGAGAACGGTTTTTCAAAAGCTGATGCTCAGCGTTTGGGTTCAGATGATGTTGCGTCTGAAGCAAAGAATCTAGATAGCTTGTGGCGCGATCTTGCGAACTTGGTTGATGCGTCTACCGATGACATTTTGAAAGCAAAGCAGACCGAGGCGTTTGAACCCTCAATCGCAGAGCCAAATCGCTTGTCTGAGCCGAATGCTGGACATTCGGGTGAAGAGACTGAAGAGGCGATCGCCAAAAACAGTATTCCACCCTTTTCAGTTTCTCCTTCTGACTCAGAACGGACAACGGCTGCTCTTTCTTCGCTAGTGCAGCAGTCTTCTCTAGCAGACCCGATGCCAGATCTCTGGCTTGATCCAGAATCTGACACGACATCGAATGATGAGAGTACTCCAGAAGTTACGGACGCTTCCTCAACAGAGTCTCCCGCAGCGGAGAACCTAGAGCCACAAGATGCTTCGACTAGCGACTCGTCTGAGAGCGAAATCTCTTCTACTGAGTCCCAGCCGCAGGTCGAATCTGAGCAGCCTCAGTCTCAAGAGGCGAAGTTACCCAGCCTGAACTCACACCATGTTGATGATTGGGTGAGTCAGCCATCCCCTTCGACTGCTGCTTCTACCAATGAATCTACAGCGAACGTTGACACTGATTCCCAAGGCAAACCCTCAAGTCAGCCCAATTGGCCTGCGCCTCTGCTCGATCCTGAGCGAATGAAGCAGAAAAAGTCTTCATCTTCTGTTGATTTGCCTGCATTCCTTCGCTGATTGGGGTTTTGGGAATGATTTGTTTGGCGTAGCGATCGCCAGCACCCAATGCCCAAGCCCCTAATGCATTAGAGTTCGATTTGGTTCAGACGCTGATGAGGCACAGACACTTTTGACGAAGCAACGGCTTGACATGCTTCTAGTGGAGCAAAATTTGTGTGACTCTCGCCAACGGGCTCAGCGCTTGATCCGGGCGGGCGAAGTCAAGGTTGACCAGCAGATCATCGACAAGCCGGGTACCGAGATTGACGTAACGGCTGAAATTCAGGTTAAAGAGCGATCGCCATTTGTCTCCAGGGGTGGAGAGAAGTTGCTCAAGGCGCTTCAGGAGTTTCCGATTCAGACTCAAGACCGTATCTGTTTAGACGGAGGCATTTCTACCGGAGGATTTACAGACTGCTTGCTTCAGCATGGCGCTGCTAAGGTGTACGGCGTCGATGTGGGTTATGGACAGGTGGCTTGGACGATTCGTCAACATCCCGCTGTGGTCTTAAAAGAGCGTACAAACATTCGCTATCTCACACCTGAGGCGTTATATCCATCTGGCATTCCTGAGGCTGATCTAGGCGTGGTGGATGTGTCGTTTATTTCTCTTGCAAAGGTTTTGCCCGCCCTATGGTCGCTTCTCATCCCCCCTAGAGAAATTGTGGTGCTGGTCAAGCCTCAGTTTGAGGTCGGTCGGAATAAAGTCGGCAAGAAAGGCGTCGTTCGTGATCCTGTGGAGCAAGCTGGGGCGATCGCCACCGTAATAGAGGCCGCTCAAGCTCTAGGATGGTATTACGCTGATCTCACGTGGTCTCCTTTGGTGGGGCCGGCGGGGAATATTGAGTATCTGTTGTGGATGCGGATGGAGGAAGGTGAGGCGGCACCTGATGCGATCGCCCTACAACATCTCACCACTCAAGCTCAGCAAGCCTTAGGTTCTTCAACATCGACATCTTCGACATGAGGGTGTTAATAGCGATGAACGTGCTTGGTGGGACGAAGAACTGTTGTGTAAATTTAATGTGTAAATTTAAGTTGAGATAATTTGCATAGTGTTACGGCATCTCCTCTTGAGTTTGTGAGGTGGTTCCTCTCCAATGCTGTCAACAATTGCTTTTGCCACTCAATCTAGAGAATATTGAGAGGCTCAAGGCTCCATTGAGTTTTGTAAACAAAGAGTTAGGCTATGAATAAGAGGTCAGAGCATGATGCGAAGGTGGGGTTGAGCGATTGGCGGCTGAAGACAAAAGTTTTGAATAAGTTCCTGAATATGCTAGCGGAGCTTCCTTCGTTTCTGATTTCCTCCCAACGCGTTATTTAGGTGCAGTTATGAATGCAGATTGCATTCGAGATTTTATCGACAAGCTGCCAGCCTGTTTGCAGGTGGGAGAGCTGGCGGATCTGATTTTTAGATTCAGTCAAGCTTCGCCGGGGGGACAGGTTGTCGTTCTCGACACGTTTCAGAGACCTGTGGGGATTGCCAAGGCGCAGCGCTGGCTGCCCTATTTTTCGGCGTTGGAACAGCTAGGACAGTCCAGTCAACCTCTCCATCTTTATCCCTCTCGATACGGAGATGGAAGGGCTGAGAAAACAGACGGCGTCGTTGGCTCAAGCGATACCGATATAAACAGCCACAATCGTTCACTCGATCAAGACCCTCAAGAGCAAACCAATCAAGCCGCTTCACTTCATCGAATCATGGCGGCAGTCACGCTTCAAACTCCTATTTATGAGTTTATTCATCGGGTTTACACTGAGACGGGCCAACTCATGCTTGATCCGGTGGCGATCGCCCCCAGTTACTGGTCTTTGGACGAGTTTCAGCACAACCTGTACCAGCAAAACTTTAGCTTTTCGCGGTGTCCTTTAGTAGAGGCGAGTGAAGGAGAAGCGCTCCAAGCCGAATCACAGCAAATGATGTCTAGGCTTTTGAGAACTCATCAGATGGCTCACCCTCATATGATTCGCTGGGTTGTGGTTGATGAGTGCGATCGCTTCCTGGGTGCTGTTGACTTTGGCCGCATTTGGCAAACGCTCATGCCGATATCGGCTGCGTTGTCTCATTCGCAGGCTGAAGCGGCATCCCTACAACATTCAACCCCCGCTCCTCCATCTGCATCTCTGTCTCAGTCTCGTGATGCTCTGCTGCTAGAAACCTTGGATGACTTGCCACTGCCTGTCATGATTCAGACAGGTGATGGGGAAATCGTGGTACAAAATCAGACGTGGCGATCGCGCATGGCTGAGCTTGCCGATGCCGAAGGTCTGTGGCGGCAAATTACCCACAGCTTGAGTGACGACGTTCTCAGCGGTGATTCTACAGGCACGGAACTTAAGAGACAGAACACTGATCAGCGTCATGTTGTACAGCGCGTAGACTCAGGTTTATTCGCTAACTCAGATGTTCTTTCTTCACCGTTTGACTCTTTGGTTGATTCTCCGACACTGGAGAGCGAAATTCTCAATCGAAACAGTCAAGATGTTCTTCCTCTAAAAATAGGAGAAGCTTCGTTTGGGGCGATCGCGCCATTACACAGCCAAACAGACTCTAGTATCAGCTGCTTGTGTCTGTGCTCTCTTAAAACGGGGCAAGAGCGCGTTTGGCAGTTTCACCGTGTTCGGATGCGTTCGACTTCCCAAAATGCTCCTTTGCATTCTGAGTGGCGGGATATCACAGACTCAGTTGCGTCAGCTGTTACGCATACAGAGCCGGGTCAAGACTCTCATCGTCCGTTTTCGCTCGCGCCACTCGTCTCTTCTGAGGCGATCGCTCACTCGCTCTATCGTGAGCAGCATAGCCAACCCCTATGGCTCGTTCATGTGCAAGATGTGACCGAACAGCGCCAAGCCTTGAAGGAACTTGCAGCTCGCAACGCTGATTTGGCTCAAGCGAGTCAGCTCAAGAACGAGTTTCTCGCCTGCATTACTCACGAACTGAAAACCCCTCTGACCTCAATTCTGGGACTATCGGGATTGATGAAGGATCAATCTGTCGGAGCGCTCAACAGTCGCCAACAGCGATATATGCAGCTGATTCACTACAGTGGCCGACGGCTGGTGGGTATTGTCAACGACATTCTTGACCTGTCTCGCATCGAAAGTGGTCAGATTCAGCTCAACTCCACTCCAACACAGATTCGCCAGGTCTGTGAACTCGCTTACAAAGAAGCGCGACAAATCCACCTCTACAGTCAAAATGCTGAGCTTTCTCCACGTGAAGAAGCTCAAGCCAAGCTCGACGACGAGACCCTTCTTCCCTCGTTTCATCTAGACATTCAATCGGGTCTAAAGCAGGTCATCGCTGACGAACTGCGTCTGCGACAGGTTTTGTCTCATCTTCTATCGAACGCATTGAAGTTTACTCCCGCTGGAAATCAATTCGGTTTGCAAGTTAGCTTGTGGGATAACTGGATTACTTTCACGGTTTGGGATACGGGGATTGGCATACCCACCGATAAGCAACATCTCATCTTTCAGAAATTTCAACAGCTCGAAAACCCGATGACCCGAAAGTTTGAGGGAACGGGGCTGGGGCTCGTCCTGGCGCAGAAGCTAGCGCAGCTCCACGGGGGTGACTTGACGTTCACTTCGACAGAAGGTGAAGGGAGTCAGTTTACGCTGCTATTGCCGCCGCGACCCTTACAGCCTGAAGAGGCTTGGGCAATGAATCCTATTGCGTCTCCGATGCTGTTTCCGTCTGTGGAGAGCAGTGGGTCGGGCGATCGCCCTGGAGTTCTTCATTCTCAAGTCAATCGGCTGATCGTGATTGTTGAGGCCGATCGCCAATTAATCGAACATTTAGTAAAACAAGTGACCTCGTTGGGATACCGAGCGGTCATTGCACGATCGGGAACAGAAGCGATTGGAAAAGTACGACGATTGCAGCCCCGCATTGTTT
>CAKZMO010000198.1 GCA_937128595.1 uncultured cyanobacterium
GCCGGAAGCACCAACCTGCCGTGAAGGAAGGTTGGTGCTAAACTAGAACACAGCCCGTGGGCCTGTTTACGTCAGGTCTACGAGGTAGACGGGTACGAGATGTTGGCGCATTTCGTGCCCGTTGTGTCTACAATTCAATTTTTGGCAGTATAGTTAAAATTTTAACTATTGTCAATCTTCGACTTGAATATCATCACGGTAAACCCCCTTTTTTTGTCGGCTCTGAATATATTCTTCCATATCAGCTGGTGTTGTGACGTAGGTGTTCCCCACTTTCTGTGCATTGAGACGCCCCCTGCGCACAAGATTGTTGAGGTAATGGCGGTTGAAGCCGTAAATCTCGGCCGCTTCAGCAAGTGAGATGAGTCGTTGTTTGTCGTCATTGGTTGAGGTGGACATGTAGAGGATTATAACAGAAATACAAATGAGAAACTGACTGGGGAAAAGAAAGCAAGAGTTTTATTGTGGTATTCCGCAGACTAGAATTATAGCCTGATTTTTGTTCCTAGAAATTTGTGCATAGATGATATTAAGTGCCAGAGACATAATTCAATAGTCAGTCAATCTGCTCAGCTTTTGTTGTCATAGTGGATGACCTTTCAACTCATCTAACTTAATTCTGATTCGTGTGATTGCTCACCCTTATACCGCTTCGCAATCAACGCCGCCAGCGCATCCGCCCAAGACCACCCATCCATCGCAAAATCAGAAAGCGGCCACAAAATTCGCGGCCCCCACGGGTCACGGCTATGTGTCGGCACATCAATCACCACATGCAGCAACCACGCCCCCAGCGTTTTACGCGGCCACTCCCCTTTCACCAGCCGCCAAACCAATCCCACCACCAACACAACCGGAATGCTATGAAAAATATTGTGCAACAACCACAGCCAGCGCGGCGGGTCAGGCCATTCCCCACTTCTCACCGCCTCTTTTAACCTCCCATTAATCGTTACCCATGCCGGGTAGCATAGGTAGAAAGGGGCGTCTGGTGCCAGAGCGGCCGCTTGAGTGCGCTTCTCCTTCCCAATCAGTTTTCTGGTGGTAACCACATGTGTTATGGGGTCCATATGTTCTATATCCTTTGTCTCAATTTGCTAACTTTGTTCCGTTGCGTCAAAATAGTACTGTAATACCAAGAGCCTGTAAATCCCTCTCAATTTCCCCTCACACAGCCCTCAAAGACAACAACTTGCTTTTTAAAAGACCGCAGATATACTATAGTATATTAGACATACTGAGAGTATTCATGTCAGACGAATCAAGCATTGCTAAACATCTAAACCTCCTTTTTTCTGTAGTTCGCAAAGAGAACGGTGGTGAATACACACATGCAGAGGTGGAAGACGTCACTGGTCTGACTGCTGGCTATATTTCCCATCTACGCACCGGTCGGCGTAACAACCCTACCCGCCAGACCATCATCAAACTTGCCCAGTTCTTTAGTGTCCCTCCCGCTTACTTTATGGAACCCTTCGACCCCAGCCTTTCCCCTCTGACATTCGCCTTTCGTGCCAACAAATTGTCCGCAGATACTCGCCAGGTCTTGTTAGAGGCGATTGATAAACTGCTGGCAATTGAGGCCGGAGACGATATAGACTCGGAGGCTAATGACGAATTACAAGGAGACGGCCGAGCAGATCATTGATGGGCTTGGCTACGATTTTACTAACTTTACACTTGAAGATTTTTGTGAGTTTTTAGGACAAAAGAGGGGAAGATCGATTTTCTTTCTCCCTTCCGAAATGACGGCCGAAGTCGATGCATTCTGGATCACCAGCCGTGAGCAACCGTTTGAATATATCTTCTTCGATGCCCATGTACCGCGCTTCCATCAAGTACACCTACAGCTACATGAGCTGGTACACATCATTCTCGGCCACAAAACACAAGAATTTGATCCTAAATATGCTTGGCTGCTCAAAGAGCAAATCCGGCAAAACAAACCGATCACCTTAGCAGATTTCCCCTTTGGCTCAGTTAAACGGTCTGAGGTTGGCGATCCCCAAAAAGAGGCCTGGGTTGAACTGGTGACCCACACTCTCTACAAACGCATCAACCAATTCTCTGACCTGCAAACGCTTGACCTCAAGCCACAAAACAGCATGCTACGCACCATCTTAAAGGTGATTGATTAATGGTCAAGCTCCTGTCATATACCTTACTTGTGGCCGCCATCATTTTCGGCATCGCTGTACGTTATCAACAGCTTAAACATTTTAAGCTACATAAATTTATCGCTCTCATTGCGCTCAGTGTCATCTTCGCTTTGGATGTTGTCTATTACTTTGTCAGTGACCTGTTTGGCATCCCCAATTTAGCATGGTTACTGTCATACCTGTGCCTTGTCATCGCCGTTCACTACATAGCCAAAACGTGTTGGGAACTTTTTGAGATGTCTTTGCCCCGCTCCATAACCTGGTTCTCATGTTTATCGGCACTGTTTCTCACGGCCGTGTTTACCATTGCCATCGCCCCCACCCCTGATTGGCCAGACCATGACATTCCGCGCACGGCCGGTGACGCTATTTTCATGACATGGCTTTATCTACATGTCGGTATCTTTATTATCATCTTGATGTATCGGGCGTATTTGTCCCGCTTAACGGCCGTGCGAGAAAACAATCTACCTGCACGCCATTTAATCGATTCGTATTTGATTTCGGCGGCCGTGGTTTGTCTCGGTTTCTTACTTAAAGCGTTTGTGACCGTCACTGCATATTTGAGTTTCCTGCCAACAGATCAGCAACTCATTTTGGTTGAACTCAGCCGCTTATTAATGGTGTTTGGTGGGATTACTTGGCTGGCTGGCTTTTTCTCCCCGCATAGCGTGTTGATCGATTTATCGCAGATCACCACCCGTGTCACCAAATGGCAGCAGCTGTATGCCCTGCGCAAACTAGAGAACGAACTGCATCAATTTGTTCCGCCAGCGATGAGCAACCCGGCCGTGTTACTGCGGCAAAGTTGGTTTGACGAAGTGAAAGATCCAGATTTCTATCTACATCACGTCCTTGTAAGCATTCTGGATGCCTATAAACAGCTATCGGTTAAGAAGCGCAAGAGCGTGCAAGAGAATCGGCTCGTCGAATTACTTTCTACCATGCCACAGGATGGCGACTACAAAGACTTAATTCACATCTGCCAAACAATCGCCCGTCGTTTATAGACGAGGCAATAGCTAAATGATTTTGTTGACCGAAGGAAAAGCACATGGATATACGATCATATATTCAACTACGTGGTGGGCACTGCTCCATCGAAGCGCACAAAGAGCGGCGTATCGCTACGGTGAAACTCCCCCTACCCACAGATAGCTCCATCAAGGTCGAGGCAACCTCCTGTCAGGATATGAGTAATCCAGAGGAGTACGTTGTTTTAGAAGCTTTGGCAAAGGCTCAGAAGGCGTTAGATGGCTTGCTGACCAGCTTTATTACTCAGGAGTAATGATCGATCAATTGACGCAAATTCGATTTTCACGAACAAATATTCTTTTATTTTTGTTTGTTTTATGTATAATCTAAACTTATTGTCAACAAACAAATAGACAAAAAAAAGCCCCGTGACTTTTGGCCGAGTCAACAGGGGCAGGGCAGTGGGACACAGGGTCCCGAAATACTTAGCTTGATTATCTCTAAACAAGTGGCGATTGTCAAGCACCCCTAATCCCATTGCCCATTACACTAGGATTCAGTGATGGGTATGGTTCCCCATAGTTTAAGCAATCTAATTCTATTAACCATCCAGCCTACTTTTGGTGGTAGTTTCACGCTACCTCGAGAAGTGCGCTGGATTTTTTCTTGTTCGCGGCCAACGAACAGGAGGCGATCAAGCGCCTAAAAAGCAAAAAGCTAAGTGCGACCAACACTTAGCTTCAAAATGCTTTTATTACTCACAAAAACCACATACCTCACCCTAGAGAGTGCGACCAACACTCTGGTGCGAAAGCCCCGTTCAGGGGGAGGGGGGATTTGTATCCCATAGATGTGGCCTATATCTATTCAGGAGGATAGCGCAAGCATCCCCGTCTGTCAAGGCTTCAAACAAAACAAGGTTTGAGAGCTTCGTCAAAGGTTGCCTGCGTGCCGTTATGCACGGCCGACCACCCATTTCCCCTGAGTTGCAAGCGGCTCAGGAACTGCTTTACCAAAAACGTGCTGAAGCGCGTGCTGAACGAATTCGCCGGGGTTTACCCGTGGATTTGCATCAACACGTACAGCCATGCGCCGCGACTGATGCAACCGCTGAAGATCCGTCAGTGGATCAGCTGCTGGCACAGCTCCCCCTGCATCTGGGGTGGGGGAGTGCGGCCGGTACACAGGCCGTACGGCAGGCACTAGCGCGGCGCGGGACATCAGCCGAGGATGATGGCGAAGCAAGCTCACGGCCGTGGGCGGAGTTGCTAAAACAGTTACATGGGAAGAGGACAGAGGGACAAGATGATAGTGGGCAGGGAAAAAAGACGACACGGCCGAAAGAGGACGCGGCCGAGGCCACCGTAAAAGTATATCCAGCGTTGGCCATCGCCATGCTCAAAGAAGGGTATGCGCCTCAGGCTCGAGTCTATTATCTCCTGCGTCATTTAGATCAAGTCGGCCGTGGTTGGCTTGATGTCGATGAAATCAGGGAACAGCTAACGGGCAAAGATGCGGAGCTTCGCATAGCGAACAAGAAAGTTAATCCTACCAACGCTTGGCGTAGCTTACGAGGGATTCTGAATAAAGGGGAAGGGATCTTTTGGAACCGTGATGACGTCGGCCGTTTATGGCTCCAAGGAGCGGCTAAAATTGCGGCTACTTTGAACTGTGACCGCATAACCGGGTATCCTGTCCATTTACCAATTACGCGGCTTCTGGGCGGCATTAAGGAGGTTCGGGCGAGTCTCTACGCTACCTTCCATACTGGCCGGGAGAAAGACCCGACCAAAAAGGGGATCGTCCACCGGCCGATTAGCCAAGCGACCGTCCGAGAAGTCACCGGCATCCCAGAAGCGACCCAACGCCGCTATAACAAGGTGGCCAAGGTACGAGCCTACAAACATTACGCCACCGGCCGTAAATTTGACCGTGAGCGGTTCAAAGATTCCCTCTACGAGCGGTGGGGCAACGCCTTCAAGTTTACCGACTACAACGGCAAACATGGCCCCGCACAGGCCGCCTATATCGGCCACAGATTACCAAACAGCTATACCACCAAAACCCTGCAAGCGAGCAAGGGTAGACAAGCGAAGATCAACAAACACATAGACCTCGTTACCAACGTGGGTGAGGAAGGGGCACAAAGAGAGCGACTGGCGAATAACCAGCCGTCAACAGCTTCTAGCGACCAGCTAGGAGCCACTTCTTGTGCCTCCTCTTCACTCACCCAACCAGCGCGGGGGAACGGTGCGGACGTAGATCGTCTCTTCTACTCAGATGGCAAGCAGGCGTATAAAGCGCACCAAAAGCGTACAAAGCATGACCATTTTTATCAAAGCCAAGTGGGGATCCGTGGTAACGGCCGTATTTGGTACGTGCATCAAAGGGAGCAGCACTGATGTTTTTTTGAGTAATCAGCCGGAAAAAAGTGAGCGATATTATACGTGGCTATGCGAATTTTTTGCTTGTTTGTGAGAAATCTCGTTTTGGTCTTGACATGCCCTCGAATTATAGATAATATGACAAATAAGAACTAAACTATATGTCATATTGGCTTTCCTGTGACCATTAAAGAACGATTTGTTCAGCAACTCAATCAAGCTTTTGAAACCATTCGTAAAGATGATGGTTCTCATTACACCCCTGATGATATTCAAACAATCACCGGCGGAATTACGGCCAGCTACATCTGGCGTTTACGAAAGGGCCGTATTGATAACCCAACCATCAATGTCTTGGGTTTGCTGGCAGACTTTTTTGGTGTTTCTCCCAGTTACTTTATCGATGTGGATTCGCCAGATGACAATGAAGCAATACATCCGCGACGTCTTGTCCAAACAGCCCATGACCGTCTGGAAAACTACACAGATCGCGAGTTAGAGTTTTTACTGATCATGATGGATCAGTTAGAGAAGTTACGGAAGTGAAAAAGAGATTTTATTTTCGTCCGGGTGAGCGGCAAATGCTTCTCCAAATACGAGACCTATTTGACAAGTTCACCCCAGAAGAGTGGTCTCACATGACGGCTCAAATTGAATTTGACGGCAAAGAATACCGTGTTGGCAAAGTGATCCCGCAAGGGCGGTTTCACATTAACACAGGAACAGAACAACTATCTGAAGTAGATTGAAATAGATAATCAAAAGGGGGGTGAACTAAAGTTCATCCTATCAACGGCAGATATTGCCTGAAGGCTCTAAATAGCTGGCAATATTGATAAGTCCCGCCAATCACATACGACGTGTTACGACCGTCCAAAACAAGCCACCTCAATGGCTGTTTTGGACGGTTTTTTGTTTTCCAAAGGAGTGTGTCGATGGAATCGACCCCCATCGCTGAGATCGTCTCAGATCTCCACCGAGAACTAAGACAGTACAACAAAATCCCCATCTGTCAGCATCTGGCCATCGGCCGCGCCTTTCACCGCGCCGCAATCATGTCCCTCATTACCCTCGACCTACCCACCCAAATTCTGGACGTCTATGCCACCACACTCAATGACCCAACGTCATTCAAGAAGCAAACCCAACAGCTACTCACCCAAGAACACCAATTGCAAGCCACCCAAAAACGAGAAGAGGTGTCTTAAATGGCAACTGTCTTACTCAAACGACTCCCCATCATCATCGGCCTCCTGCTTATCCTCACCCTCTGTGGGGTGGGGGTGTTGACCCAGCTAGATGTCAGTAGCGGCATCACCGACAACAGCAACCCACCCAGCGAGAACCCACCGGCCGTGGCCGTTACCCCCATCAACCCACCTAGCTACAGCAGTGACTACTGCGTCCGCACCGGGGACTGGGATCCAACCAATCCGTTCAGCGGCTGGCCGACCGACAACACGGCTCTCCACAACTCAGCCTTCATCACCATGTTCTTCTGCGATTCGACCTACGGGCAAACGTGGGAACACGAAGGGCTGGACTTTGGCTTTTACCTTGGCACCAACGTCATCGCCACGGCCGACGCCGAAGTCATCCAAGCAGGTTTCCACACCCTCCTCGGCAATATGGTGCTCCTCTGCTCCGGCAGTTGGTGCGCCCGCTACGGCCACCTCGACAGCCTCGCGCCCGACCTCGCCCCCGGCCAAACCATCTCCAAAGGCACCATCCTTGGCCAAGTCGGCCAAACGGGCAATGCCTTTGGGGTGCATCTGCATTATGACATTTACAACGAGGAAGGGTTTTGGGATCCCTTTCCAACGCTAGGGCGTTGAATTGTCAATGGTCAATTGTCGATTGTCAATTGTCAATGAGGTAGTAGATGAGATGAGTTACTTACAGATCGGAGCAAGTTGCAAGAAAAAATTAAACCCCTTTCTATGCCCTTCTTTGCGCCTTTGCGCCGTTGCGTTGAATGAATGGAGAACCATGAATCATAGACAACATCGCCATCACCAGACCCCACATCATCTTCGACCTGCCCCTCCGTGCCTCTGTGCGCCACTTCGTTTACCTGTGTTGAACCGGAATATTGACTACCTACCTCTCGCATTAGCCTCTGACAACCACTCTCTTACAAAAGGAGATTCTATGTTTGCCACCATGTTTAACTTTGTCATTGCCCTGCTGTTTGGTCTGCAAGGATTTGACACGCCAAACATTCATCTGACCCTGCAAACGGCCGAGGAAAATGCCGCTATCGTAGGCATAACCGTCCAGTTTGTGGATGAAGCGGGTGTGCTAAGTGGGAGTTGTGTTTCAGACAACAACGGCCGCTGCAACATCCAGCTCAGCGGCCAACCAGCGAATGACGTCATCCGCGGCCATCTAGACCTCGGCTCATCCGGCACCCGTTCCCTCATCTGGAACGCCTCTGAAGATGTCGAGTTGACCCTCTACTTCGACGCCTACGGCCACGTCCTCATTCCCGGCCATCATGTCCATCCCACGGTAGAGGTCTTCACCGAGCCACCGACTCCGCTACCAGACCAACAACCGGCCGACCCCCCCACCACCCGACCGACGACAGAGGTCGTGGTCATCGATCCAGAGACCACTCTATTACCCTCAGTAACCCCACTACCCATCATCATTCCCACCCTACCAGAGCAAAGCCCCACCGCCATTCTAACGATCCCCCCAACAGATGACACACCAACAAACGAGACCCCACCCCTGTGGCAAAGCATCGCCTGCATAAGCCTGTTTGTCCTCATTTGGACGGGCGGCGTGATCTACATCTGGAGAAAAACTGATGCTTGAACCATTGATGCGCTGGCTCGAATGGAAACTGCAAGAACTGCTCATCTGGACGATCAAGGGGATCTGCACAGGTCTGTGGTATGTGGAGAAGGCTCTTGCTTGGCTGGGTGAGCAGGTGATGACCTCCGATGCGTGGAACACGATCATCGACACTGTCCTCGACGGACTCTCCACCAGCCTGCCGGATACCTTACGAAGCGTCCTGTTTGGCACCGGTGGCGGCCTGTTCTACCTCGCCCTGATGGGGGTCTCCATTGTGTTGGTCGTCCCCCAGCTGGTTAAACGCCATCATCGGCCGGTACAGCTCGAGCGTGTCCTCGGCTGGTCGATGGTGGTCACCGTCCTCTTCATCTCCTCCACTGCTGGCTATGATGCCGTCTCCCTGATCGAATCCGCCCGGATGGAGACGATCACCGGCATCATCACTGGATGGAGTACGGGCAACGTGACAGATTTAGTGGCCAATCCGATGAGCGCCACTGCGGATGAGGTCAATGTCACGGATCTTGCCCTACCGGCCGCGTTTGAAAGCGAGTACTTCCCAGACCCCAGCGGCTTTGAGGTAGTCGAGATTGTCTTCTACGATGCGCCGCTTCTGGGGACTAACAGCAGTACGGTCAATGTTGAAACGGCCGACAGCCTTGCTTATCGCATCGATCAGGCTTCACTGGCCATCATCCTGACGATTCTCAACCTTATTCCTACTGTCTTAGTGGTCATCCTAACTTTAACCTTTGCCGCCCTAACAGCCAGTGCATTGGTGCTTATTCTCTTCTTCCTGATGTCTCTCCCTGTTGGTCTGTTTGAGGTGGGTGGCTCCCTGATTAGCCAGATCGCATCCAGATACCTGCTCATCTGGGCGTTATCGATTTTCGTCAGCACCTTCCCCGCTGTCTTGCTGGGTATCTCCGACCTTATTCTCACCCCGCCGGTGACTTTACCGGAGCTATTCACCTACTTGGCCATCCTTATCGTGGCCGTGATTGCCGTTCATCATGTGGCCAAGTGGGTTTACCACGTGGCGACAGATTCGTTTGCCGTGATTGGGCAGACGGTCAATGCGGCGTTGACGCCGTATGCGTATGGGGTGACCAATCCGCGCACCAACCAGCTTCCGCCGGGATATGCCTCGGCGATTATGGGTGGGGCGGCTTTAGGTGGGCTGGCGCCGTATGCGGCGGGGTATGGGATGGGAAATGTGGTGCGCAATGTGGGGCATGGGGTAGCGACGGCGGCTGGGTTTGTCGGGGGTCATATGGCCAGTCGGTGGATGAATGCGCCTCGTGCTGATGAGAACGCTCAATCTGGGAACTCTGCTACTGGCCTTATTTCAGCCCCTGTCGCTGGTCTTGCAAGGCAAAACACAAGCACGGCGGTGGTGCCGACGGGGAGACAGCATCATGTGTTTGCGTATTTGGATGATCCTGAGGTTCAGGAAGGGGAGTGGTCTGAGGTGGAGGGATTGTCTGCAGGTAAAGAGCAAGAACAGATTGGAGATGGTGTGCAGGATGCCAATGAAGGAGACGGATGATGAACAGATTTAGAGTTGACGCAAAGGCGCAAAGGCGCGAAGAAGGGCAAAGAGAAAACCAAAAACTGGTTAACGACGTGGCTAACACAGAGGCACAGAGGCACGGAGAAAAGCGGTATTTGACGGTGTTCCTTCTATCCGTGCCACAACTGGTGATGTGGATGGGGGTGATCTGTTGGCTGGCGTTTCCTGCGTTGGTTGTGGCTCAGGAGGAGCCGACGATCACGCCAGCGGTGACGATTGTCTGGCCGACGGAGACACCAACGGCCACGGCCGTGCCGACTGAAACACCGTTGCCCACACATACGTCCACACCAACCGCTACCCCTGTTCCCGCGACCAGCACCCCTCAGGTGACCCCAGATTATGGGAATGATGTGTATGAGGTGGACAGCCTCGAGAATCCGGCCGTCTACACTGGTCAGATGGTGCGCAGTTTTAGTCCGGTGGGGGATGTAGATTATGTACTCTACCACGTCAAAAGTGGGGTGACCCGCATCGAAACGAGCCAGCTGATCGGCGCGGCCGACACCTTTGTTGAGGTGTGGGATGTCGCTACGAACACCCTGCTCGCCCGCGATGACGACAGTGGAGACGGGTTAGGGAGCCTGGTCACGCTCCGGGCGGTGCAGGAACATGACATCGTTATTGTCATCACCAACAAAGCCCTGGGGTACGGGTCGACCGTTGGCTATGTGCTCAACATCATCCCTGAAGCCAACTTCACCCCAACACCGACCGTTCCCCCCACCCAGACCCCACGGGCAACCGGCACGATCCAACCGACCTACACCCCCCAGCCAACCTACACCCCGTTCCCGTCACCGACATCCCGACCGCAACCAGCTGGCCCACAGCCAACCCCGCGACCGCTCACCCAGTTTGTGCTACGGGTCGAAGTGTTCACCGACGCCGATAGCGACCTTATCCTCGACATTGGCGAAGGGGTTGAAGCCGTACAAGTCCAAGCCAACTCCCTTGCCGGAGATTTCACCACCTCCGGCCTAACCACCGGCGGCATCCTGACCCTCGAAATCCTCTGCCCCCCCGGCAAACCGCCGCTCGACGATCTCGAAATCTCCATCCCCTACCTCGGCCAAACCCAAGTGCTGACCAATCTGGCCAACACCGACGGCACGGCTGTGGTGCAGTTTGCGCTGGAGGCACCGTTGTTGCCGATTGCGTTGCCATGAGAGGTAGAGAGTAGAGAGTAGAGAGTAGAGAGGATTGTTGGTTGAGAGGGGTTATTTGCTGGCCGGACTTGTTGAG
>CAKZMO010000199.1 GCA_937128595.1 uncultured cyanobacterium
GCCGCGCGGTGCGCGGCTTCTCCATCAACTACTGGTTTTATATCAGCGCGTAGCATTATGGTTTTAATGTTCATGAAATATTAAGAAAATGAGAAACCTAGGCATCTCACTTTTGAGAGGAAAGAACAGCAAAACTAATGGATGAAACCAAAATTTTGTGTGCAGTTTTGCAGTCAAGCCTCCTCTGACCGGGTATCCTAGAGGTGAAAGTCTCCTGGCGGTATATATACTTATCCTTTCAGAGGTATTTCCAACTCCTCTCATAAATGTTACATTGGTTTACATTGATGACGGGAATACGGAGTTGGCTAGGTGGTGAGACACTCATTACGGAAATGTGAAGCTGCGTAGACCTCTAGAAGCTCACTGTTATAACAGTCAATTGTGGTTCCTTGCAAGCGTCGATTGAGATGCGCTCGGTTGGTTCTGTGTTTATTGGGTTTGGAGATATAGTAATTATTTGCTGTCTTCATTATCAAATTGGGGCTTATTGCTGCTAAAACTGCGTTTTTTATTAAAAGGGGTGCAGCTCATGAAATCAAGAATGACTGGCCTCCCGAATTCAGATTTTCAAGAAGAATCTAAAGCCCTTCAACTTAGGCGAGTCCATGAGGGGCGACTTGCTTACGAACAGTAAAAAGCCTTGTCTCGCGATTTCCGGTTCATTGCCTCATAGCGCACCCGTAACGACTGCCATCTGAACAGATTGTCACTATTGTCTTTCTACAGCACTGTAACGAACATGAAGACTGCACAAGTTTCCTCTTCAACGGATCTCGTTCGCTCCTATCTAAGGGAAATTGGGCGAGTACCTCTGTTAACCCACGAGCAGGAAGTAATCTATGGCAAGCAGGTACAGCGGTTCAACGCGCTCCAAGCTATCTGGGACGAGCTGTTTGAAGAAATGGGGCGGGAACCTACCCAAGAGGAATGGGCGCAGCAAGCTCAGATCGAGGTTTCAGAACTGACCCAGACAGTTGCAGACGGGCAGGCAGCCAAACACAAGATGGTTGAAGCGAATCTGCGTCTTGTCGTTTCTGTAGCGAAGAAATACATCAAGCGTAATGTAGACCTTCTGGACTTGATTCAGGAAGGAACTATCGGAATGCAGAGGGGTGTAGAGAAGTTTGACCCTTCGAAGGGATATCGATTTTCAACCTATGCCTATTGGTGGATTCGGCAGGCGATCACGAGAGCGATCGCCGAGAAAGGCCGTACGATTCGACTTCCAATTCACATTACCGAAAAGCTCAACAAGATTAAAAAGGTTCAGCGACAGCTTGCACAAAAGTATGGCCGTGCAGCGTCGATTGCTGAGATTGCAGAAGAACTTGACCTTCAGCCCAAGCAAGTTCGTGAGTATTTGGAGCGATCGCGCATGCCATTGTCTCTAGACCTGCGTGTTGGAGACAACCAAGACACAGAGCTAGGCGAACTGCTGGAAGATACTGGCCCTTCTCCAGAAGACTTTGCAGCTCAATCCTCCCTCAAATCTGAGCTAGGAAAGCTCTTGTCCGATTTGACGCCCCAGCAGCGAGAGGTGCTCTCGCTTCGGTTTGGCCTTGAAGACGGTCAGACTATGACGTTGGCTAAAATTGGTAGTCGTCTCAACATCAGCCGTGAGCGAGTTCGTCAGATTGAGCGCGAGGCTCTGACGAAGCTCAGAAAGCGTCGTGCTGACATGCGGGCGTACTTAGCCAGTTGATCCCAACTCAAGGCCAAGCGACATAGGCTATACGGAGACCTATCGTGCTAATAGGTCTTCGTATTTTAAGATTTAGCCGCCTGAACGATTTAAGACACCTTGCGATATCAAGATGTCTTAAATCTCAC
The DNA here is from genome assembly GCA_937128595.1 of uncultured cyanobacterium. Taxonomy (GTDB): domain Bacteria; phylum Cyanobacteriota; class Cyanobacteriia; order CAKZMO01; family CAKZMO01; genus CAKZMO01. The sequence goes on from CAKZMO010000199.1 coordinate 1,834, forward strand.
CAGAAAAGTCACTCTGACAGGTTTCTAGGATGCGTTGGTCATTGCTATCGATTGTGTCAATTTCATGAAACCCTTCTAAAGTCATCGTTGGAGTTGCACCACCTAATGGGTTGGCGATCGCTACTTCTTGTAAAGCAATAGAGAAGGGATGAACAGTCTGTTCATAGCTGTCTCTAACTTGTAGGGCTAGCTGGTTGCCCTGGAATGATCCTTGAAAACAGTCGAAGGACGAATGCGGCATGAAAAAGGCACCCGTTACTCGCTCAGCAATGACTTCGAAAACGAGATACGCAACACCTAGTTGATCGCGCTCAGGAACCTGCCCATACAAATAGACTCCATCAGCTAAGACTGGCGATCGCTGAGCAATCAATTGCGAAGCATTTGCCGCTAAGCTGGTTGAGATAGAGGCAGGAGATATTGCTGAAATCGCAGACTCTGAGAGAGTAGAGCTGTATCCTGGCAAAGTCATTAGGCCACTGGTTGCAAGCCCAATAGAGAGGCAAAAGCCAACGATAGGTTGGCGAAGACGGCTAAGAAGATAACGCCCATAGCTTTGGGATTGTCTCCATTCGATTTGCACCGTTCTAGCCTCCTGCTCTTAATTAGTAAAAATGTGAAGTTTGTTTATCAAATACACATAAAATCAATGTCCTACTACTCACTCTATCGAAGAAGTGAAACGCATTCATAGGACGCCAAAAAGTCTTTACATAACTCTGTGTGTCTATGAAGGATTCGTTGAAAGGACAACTGTTGCGATATGAAAAGAGCTCTCGAAATACGGGGCTCGTAAGTTGTTCAGGCTGAATCTAGGAAAATGAGCTGAGCTAATTTCGCAAAAGTTTGACTTATCTCCATTTCTCACGAATGCCCAATTAGAGATACAAGAGCAACTAATGCTATTCCAGATGTGAAACTCAGAAAATCTTCTGCTATAGCAATGCGCAGATAGGTTAGGACAGATATTGATGGAGAAGCCGCGCGGTGCGCGGCTTCTCCATCAACTATTGGTTTTATATCAGCGCGTAGCACTACAAGAGAGCGTCAATGAGAAGTTAAACGCGCGATCGCACAGATGCCTGACGATCTCACTTAAGCCATCACCTAAGCTGACGGAGTTTTACTGCGCTGCGGCGTTTTACGAGACATTTGAATTTGCCGAATAACTCGCTTTCGTCCTTCCACTGCCGAGGTGAAATCTGATCGAACTCTGAGCGCTTGATCGTAGGACTCTAACGCAAGCTCGTATTTGTGAAGCGTTTCATAAACTCGTCCTTGATCATTCCATGCCCAACAATTGTCAGGCTGCAGTTTGGTGACTTGACGATATGATTTAGCTGCGTCCGCATATAGTCTTAATTTTTCGAGCAACGTTCCACGCTTGAACCAAGCGAGATGGTCATCAGGATGAATTCGGAGTACTCGGTTGTAAGACTTGATGGCAGATTTGTACTGCTTCGAGTTTTCCAGAGCCATCCCTCGCATCAGCCAAGCCAAGGCATCTTCAGGATTTTCGGCAATGATATCGTCACAGGAAGCGATCGCTTCTTCATAGTGCTGTAGATGATACAGCCGATCGATCTGTTTCATCTCTTGCAAGAGGCGCTTACGACTGTCGATAGCAAGCTGAAAATCAGACTTGAGCTGCACAGCGCGCTCATAGGATTGGATTGCTTCTTCATTAAGCTCAGCGAGTTCAAGGGCATGGCCTTTGTCGTGCCACGCCCAGTAATTGTCGGGCTGAATCTGAATGACCTGGTTGTATGACCCGATTGCGTCTTGATAACGATGCAAGGTTTCTAAAACCTTTGCTCTTCTAAACCAGGCTAAATAATCTTGCTCGTTAATCTCAACGACGCGAGTATAGGCATCTAGCGAGTCGTGGTACTTTTGACAGTTCTCGAGCGACATCGCGTACTTAAACCAAACCATGTAATCATTAGACTTGACTCGAAGTACGGTGGCATAGCATTCAGCAGCCTGCTGATATCGCTGTTGATAAAACAACTCATCCGCTCGTTCATACCATGCCAAGTGACCGTTGATGCGGTCTAGAGAGGCTTGTGACGACCAAGACGTTTGGTTCGCTGATGATGTGCTGTCTACCTGGCTGGTAGAAGATGTGGTGTGGTGAACTGGAGGCTCTTCGACAATCGTATCCTCGATTTCAGGAGGAGTATTGAGCACCACATCCAACGATGAGCCAATATCCTCTGGTGATCCTGCACTTATGGGGTGCTCAGCTTCAACCGATACTTCTGGGGGCGATACGGAGTGTGAAGTGGGTTGAACTGCTGGCTGTATAGGGGAAGGACTAAAATTTGATGTGTCATCTAAAGAGGCGTGGAAGCTCAGAGCATATGCGCTTTGGCTTTGCTCTTTTGGCTTTTGCGAAAGCGAGGGTTGTGGGTCGATCAGGGCCGTACTGACGGCTGACTCTTTGGCAAGATTTCGGAGAGCGTCTAATGCTTCTGCTGCAGACTGGTAGCGTTGTCGAAAGTCATAGCGTGTCATGTGATCGAGCACGTTCGCTAGGCAGTCGCTGACGTGGGGAGCGCGATCGCGCCACAAAATCTCTCCTGTTCGTAGATCTTCCGGCAACTGTGAGGGGTAGTTACCAGTCAGGGATTGGATCCCAACCATTCCGACAGCATAAATATCACTGCTGAACCGGGGTTTTCCAGCAAGTTGCTCATTGGGCATGTAGCCTGAAGAGCCAATCGCAACCGTGACTGTACTGGCTTCCGAGTTAATAGTTTCTACACCAATTTGTTTGACTCCGCCAAAGTCAATCATGACAATAGCATTGTCACTTTTACGTTGAATTAAATTAGAGGGCTTAATATCACGATGAATAACTTGCCGCTCATGCACGAAGGATAAGACTTCTAAAATGCGGCAGAGCAACTCAACGATTTGCTTTTCGTCTAACGCATGACCGGGCTTCAACCCTTTGTTTAAAACGATGCCTTCAACATATTGTTGAACGAGGTAGAATTGACGCTCTTCTTCAAAATGGGCAAAAAGTCGAGGAATTTGATCATGGTTTCCTAAGGTGTACAGCACCTCAGCTTCTCGGTTAAATAGACGACGCGCAACTTCAAATGCTCGTGGGTCATTGACCCTTGGCATAAGCTTTTTCACAACGCACTGGGGCTTGCCAGGGAGGTGTTGATCTTCTGATAAATAGGTTTGACCGAAACCGCCGCCGCCTAAATAGCGAACGATACGATAACGCCCTCCAATCACTTCTCCCAACATAGGCAGATGCTAACGCTTCAAACGTGCAGAAAATGGCAACAAAGCTCTCGGATGAATTTGAATGCTCTCAGCTATGGATCAACTGAATAGGGCTATTGACAAGCGCATATCCCACTACGCCCTGAATCGATCTGAGGATGCTATCTCATCTACGTTTCGCTGTTCATTACAGCTTGTGTCTATGCTCTTCTCAGATATCCAAATTCAAAGACTCGGTACGCAGCGAGAGGAGGAGATAGCCTATAGGATGCGTATTCTCACTTACTTTGCTGAGGAAAGGTACTGTATCGGACGACTTACCTTTTATTCTCAAGTGTTTCCAAACGAAGTACATTGGCTATTGAAACATACCTCCAACTGACCTAACCACTGCAATCTTGCGGAAAACATCCTGACATGGTCTAGCTTTTTGTGTAAAAAACCAAGAATTCAAAGGTGTTTTTTGAACCAATTCCCTTTGCCCACCCGAGGAAATGACTTATGCATGAGGATAACGGTTGCATGCACGTCAAGATGTTCGAACAGAATTGAGCCAACGTCTGGAGGCGAGGAACTCGAAGGAAAACTGTTTCGCTGCACCCAAGCGCTATTGTTCACCTCCGGCTTCTTGTGCTTTTACACACACTAGTATTCCCTAAAAAAGTAGTTGATATTTCTGATTGTTAATCAAGATTGAGTGAATCTTCTATTTTGATTCTGCAAATCTTGATCTTTATAGACTGAGTACTTAGACCCTGATGAGTTAGATATGCAACATCATTCGCTTTAATAGTAGCGTGTAGAACACCGATTGGTTGATGAAGCAACGATAGATAAGTTGTAAGCACTTGATCGCGTGCGATGCACGTAGCCGTCTGACGCGAAAAGTAGTACTTTTGAGCTTATTCACATTGGAGCAAGAAGATCACCCTAATCCTTGTTTTCGTTGGAAGCTTCGGATGGGATGTGTTCAAGGAGCTTTCTAACCTGCTAAGGTTGATGTCGCAAAATGATTACACTTAAGATTACTAAGATAAGAAGAACCCCAATTACAAGTTTAGACAGAACTTAAGTTCAACATGCAGCCAACTGACCCTAGCAAGTTTACTGACGATGCGTGGGATGCCATCGTTGATTCCCAAGATGTAACTCGTCGCTTCAAGCAGCAGCAGCTAGAGGTCGAGCACTTAATGATTGCCCTTCTAGAGCAAGAGGAGGGTCTGGGTACGATTATCCTGGAAAAAGTTGACGTTGATGGAGAAGCCATAAAGCAACAGCTAGAAGCGTTTGCTAAAAGACAGCCGAGGGTTTCGAATAGTGAGCAGCTTTACTTGGGCCGAGGTTTAGATCTACTGCTCGACCGGGCAGAAGAAGTCCGCCATGCTGAGAAAAACTCTTTCATTTCGGTTGGCCATCTGCTGCTAGCATTTACGCGAGATGAACGCATCGGACGGCGAGTGTGCCGCATGCTCAATATTGATCTTGAACGACTCGGTACGACTGTGAAAACCACTCGTAAGAGCCGCAAAAAAGCTCAGCAGAGTGAAGAGCAAAGCGAAGAGAGTGCTCTCGAACGCTATGGACGAGATCTGACTGAGCAAGCAAAGGAAGGTAAGTTAGATCCTGTCATTGGTCGAGATGAGGAAATTCGACGGGTGGTTCAGGTGCTGTCACGACGTACCAAAAATAATCCAGTGTTGATTGGAGAACCCGGTGTAGGAAAAACGGCGATCGCCGAAGGGTTAGCTCAGCGAATGGTGAATGGAGATGTACCTGAGTCTCTGAAGAACCGTACTCTTATTTCACTGGATATGGGTTCTGTTGTGGCGGGGGCAAAGTATCGGGGTGAATTCGAAGATCGTCTTCGCTCCGTTTTGCGAGAAGTGACAGATTCACAAGGACAAATTGTGCTCTTCATCGACGAGCTGCACACGGTCGTGGGGGGTGGCTCGGGACAAGGAAATATGGATGCGGGCAACTTGCTAAAACCGATGCTGGCAAGAGGGGAGCTCCGCTGTATTGGAGCGAGTACTTTAGATGAATATCGAAAACGCATCGAAAAAGATGCCGCTCTGGAACGGCGATTTCAGCAAATTTATGTGGGTCAGCCTAGCGTAGAAGCTACGATTTCCATTTTGCGCGGCCTCAAAGAACGTTATGAGGTACATCACGGCGTTCAGATTACTGATGCTGCTTTGGTTGCATCCGCAACGCTGTCTGATCGCTACATCACAGATCGCTTCCTGCCAGACAAGGCAATTGATTTGGTGGATGAAGCCGCTGCCAAGCTCAAGACCGAAAGTACTTCGAAGCCCGAAGAGCTAGAAAACGTTGATCGTCGGCTGATGCAGCTAGAAATGGAGCAAATTTCTTTAGAAGGAGAGGGAGAGCGTACAGGTCTTTCAGGAGGCTATAGCCTGCCTCAGGAGAAACTCGATCGAATTACGCAGGAAATTACGCAGCTCCGTGATGAACAGCATCGTCTCAAAACTCAGTGGGAAGATGAAAAAGGCATGTTAGAAGCCGTGAAGGCGCTGCGAGAAGAGGAAGAAAAGCTTCGACAGCAAATCAAACAGGCTGAGCGAGACTATGATCTCAACACGGCAGCTCAACTCAAATATGGTCGACTGGAAGTGGTGCAGCAAGAGCGAGAATCAAAAGAGGCCACGCTGCTTGATTTGCAGATCCGAGGCGCTGCCCTGTTGAGAGAGCAGGTAACAGACGAAGACATTGCTGAAATTGTGGCGAAGTGGACTGGAATTCCAGTCAATCGTTTGCTGGAATCCGAGCGTCAAAAACTCCTTCAGCTTGAGTCATTTTTGCACCAGAGAGTCGTGGGTCAGACAGAAGCGGTGGCTAGCGTTGCTGCGGCAATCCGACGAGCCCGAGCTGGGATGAAAGATCCGGGTCGTCCAATCGGTTCCTTTTTATTCATGGGGCCGACTGGCGTAGGAAAAACGGAGCTAGCACGGACTCTCGCGGAGTCGTTGTTCGACTCTGAAGATGCCTTAATTCGTATCGACATGTCGGAGTACATGGAGAAGCATGCCGTATCTCGACTGGTCGGTGCGCCTCCGGGATATGTCGGCTATGAAGAAGGGGGACAGCTTTCTGAGGCGATTCGTCGTCGCCCTTATTCGGTGTTGTTGCTAGATGAAGTCGAAAAGGCTCACCCCGATGTGTTCAACATCCTGTTGCAAGTGCTTGATGATGGTCAGGTAACGGATTCTCAAGGGCATGTCATTGACTTTCGCAATACTGTGATTGTGATGACCAGCAACATCGGCAGCGATCACATCCTTGATGTCGCTGGTGATGACTCCCGCTATGAAGAGATGCGCGATCGCGTCATGCTTGCGTTGCGATCGCACTTCCGTCCTGAATTTCTTAACCGAGTAGACGACACCATTTTGTTCCATCCTTTAGGAAAGTCCGAACTGTGCAAGATCGTCGGAATTCAGCTGAAGCGCGTTCGTCGGCTCTTGGCAGATCAAAAAATGGATCTGGAAATATCGGCAGAGGCTGAAAGCTATATTGCCGAAGCCGGATACGATCCTGTGTTTGGAGCTCGTCCTCTGAAGCGAGCCATCCAGCGAGAAATTGAGAATCCATTAGCGACGTATATTCTAGAAAATACTTTTGGCGAGGGCGATACGATCGTTGTTGAGGCACAAGATGGACAGCTGACGTTTGAAAAGAAACTCACGACTGCCGACGTTGATCCAGAACCAGAAATTATGGAAAATTTTGAAGGTTCTTCGAAGTCAGACCCGCCGCAGCTATCTCTGAAGCCTAGCGGTAGTGCTACAGAGGAGTCTGTGCCCGCAGCCACTCAGGTCGCGGATCAAAAAGCTTCGGAACCTCAGACCAATGGTCGTACCCTTCCTCAGGACGATCTCTTGCCATCGGAGCAGAGCGCGATCGCCACTCGCCCTGGTGAGCCACAGCAAATTGCCGGACAGGCTACAGAATATGAACCGACGCTGACGAGACAAAGCGTTTCAGATGTTGAATTGAAATCTCAGAAAGATTTGACTTCGTTGGACACTGAGACAGACGATGATCCTTGGCTAGGTGAACCAGATGAGTTTGAGCAAGGTTACGAGCCTCGCTCTCCGACTATGCGCTAGTTACCCAGATGTGAAGGATTCAACAAAAGTCTCACGGCTTCGTCAGAAATAAAATACTCCATTCGAACCTCAATCTTCAATTGTTGGAACTCACGTCTACTGTAGACTGAGAAAAATTGCGGGGCGAGGACAGTCGGAGTGATGACGGAAATTTCTTTGGCTCAGCGCGTTCAGTCAGAGTCTTCGTGGTGTGAAGTATCGCAGGCTGCGATTCAGTCTAATGTCAAGCTTCTGAGGCAGCGCGTAGGCGATGCTGTGACTCTTGGCGTCGTTGTGAAAGCCGATGCTTTTGGACATGGGATAGTTGCGACTGCACGAGAGTTTGTGCAGGCGGGAGCCGATTGGCTAATCGTTAATTTTGCCTACGAAGCCGTCAAGCTTCGAGAAGCGAATCTGCAAGCTCCTATTTACATTTGCGGGAATGTTCCTGCGACTCAGGCTCAACTTGTTGCGCAAACTCAGGCTCGGATAGTGTTATACGACCCAGAGATTGCTAAGGCGATCGCCAATGCTGGACGAGAAGCTGGACATTCGGTGAGAGTTCATCTCAAGATCGAGACAGGGACTCATCGTCAGGGTCTTCCTCTCAAAGATGCTTTGGTGTTGGCCCAACTCATTCAAACCTTGGACGGCATTGAGCTGGAAGGCATCACCACACACTACGCCGACATTGAAGACACCACCGATCATCGATTTGCGCGTCAGCAGTTGACCCGGCTTCAGGAAGCCGATCGCGCCTTTCGTCAGGCTGGATATACTGTCCCAATGGTTCATTCGGCCAACTCTGCGGCAACGCTGCTCTGGCCCGAAGCTCACGGCTCGATGGTGCGTGTTGGCCTTGCTGCCTATGGCCTGTGGCCTTCGACTGAGACCTATGCAACGCTGCTACAAACCTCGTCAAATTCCTCCGAATTCATTCCGAGTCTTTCGCCCGTGCTTTCGTGGCGAGCTCGCATTGCTCAGATCAAGGCGGTGCCTCCAGGTGGATACATCAGCTATGGGCGAACGTATCGAGCGACCCATCCAATGAATATCGCAATTCTGCCTCTGGGGTATCACGAAGGATATGATCGTCGTCTCTCTAACCTAGGTTATGTCTTGATTGACGGCATGCGCGCCCCGATTTGTGGACGAATTTGCATGAACATGTTCATGGTCGATGTCACTCACATTCCATCTGCCCGTGTCGGGGCGATCGCCACGCTAATTGGCAGTGATGAAGATGAACGCATCAGTGCTGAACAGCTTGCTTCGTGGATGGGGACGATTAACTACGAAGTCCTTTCTCGAATTCATCCTTCTCAATCCCGTTTCGTAACCTCTCCAGACGACAGCAGGGACTCCCAAGCGTCTGGTTCGACTTTATCCTTGACTCACGGCAACGGTGGAGCAGACACTTGAAACAGGCTATAGGTTGAAAATTAATGAAACATTTGGAGCTGTTCCTAACGCGGGTGCTGCGCTACTTTGTTTATCGTTTTCGAGGCGTTAAGCGATTGATGATGAAAGGATGTCCAATATCAATCTGAGTTCGATTATCCTGCGAATTTCGGCATCCCTTGACACCCAAGAGATTCTAAATACGGTTGTTGACGTTGCTCTAGAAGGACTCAGTGCTGATCGGGTAGTACTTTACTGCATTGAGGCTCAGGCGCTGTCATGGGATAGCAACAGTGTCAGAGTTGCGGCGGAGGCGATCGCTCCGACGATTCCTTCGAGTCTTGAAGAGGAAGCACTATTTTTGCCAAGCTTTGCGGATGTCATGCCGCTGGTTCAATCTCCATTTGCCACGTCATCAGAGTCCTCTTCTGAAGAATTGTGTCGAGTGCTGACCCTGTCTGATGTGGCGTCTACTCTCGCTCAAGAGTGGTCACGCTATGGAGTCCAGACGACGATTGTAGCGCCTCTGATCTGCGATCGCTTTTGGGGCGGAGCGGTGGTGGTTCAGTCCTGTGATCGAGACCGACAGTGGACAGAAAGCGATCGCCACATCCTTCAGCAAATTGTGCTCCAGACTCAAACGATGCTGGGTCATGCGGCCACTCACTGGCACACTCAGCAGCTCAACACGTCTCTGGTCAAAGAAGTTCGTAAAAACACGGAACAAATCAATATCGCTATTGAGTTCGAATTGACGCTGAAGCGTATTACCGACAGCGTTCGGGATTCTCTGAACGAAGACGAGATTTTGCAGACGGTAGTGCGCGAGCTAACGGAATTGTTGAGCCTGGGGGGATGCAACGCCGCTCTTTACGATCTTCAACAAGGTACGTCTACGGTCTGCTATGAGTACACCAACTTTATCCCCACGTTGAGAGGAAGAGTCGCCCAGATGAGCGACTTTCCAGAAATTTATGAGCAGCTAAAGCAGGGACATCACTTTCAGTTTTGTTCACTGATTCCTAATCCCCAACGGGGGCGAGTCGCGTTGTTAGCCTGTCCGATTTTTGTGGATTCTGAACGAGATCACGAGCTTTCTCATCAGGTGTTAGGAGACTTGTGGCTGGTTCATCATAAGGATCATGTCTTCGAAAATTTCGAAGTTCGGCTGGTGCAGCAGGTGGCGAACCAATGTGCGATCGCCATTCGCCAAGCCCGTCTTTATCAGGCTGTTCAAAATCAAGTTCAAGAGTTAGAACGTCTAAATTGTCTCAAAGACGAGTTTCTTAACACCGTCTCTCACGAGCTACGAACCCCCATTTCCAACGTCAAAATGGCGATTCACATGCTGAAACACGCTACTGACGAGGCGAGGCAAAAGCGATATCTCGGCATTCTTGAAACGGAGTCGCAGCGCGAGGCAGATTTAATCAACGATTTGCTGGACTTGCAAAAGCTAGAATCTGCAAACTTACCCATCCATGTTCAGATAATGGATCTTCACGATTGGTTGCCGAAGGTTATTGAACCCTTTGATACCCGATTTGCCTCGCGCAATCAGCAATTCGAGATGTCTTGCTCTCAACAACTTTCTTCTCTCAGCACCGACTTTGATGTTCTGCAGCGTATTTTGGCTGAGCTGATCAACAATGCCTGCAAATATACGGCAACAGAACAAGCCATTGAACTAAAGGCAGTTCCGCTTGAGCAAGGCCATGAAGACGATGGCCCGTCATCCGAGGTCTCTGGGGATGGGGTTGTGTTCAAAGTCCGAAACCAAGTGGAAATTCCTCAATCTGAACTGCCCAACTTGTTTAACAAGTTTTACCGTGTTCCCCATGCTGATTTGTGGAATCAAGGAGGAACAGGTCTGGGATTGGCTCTTGTGCAAAAACTCGCGCAACAAATTGGCGGTTCAATCGAGGTTGAGAGTGCTCAAGGATGGACAACTTTTTCAATTGCTGTCCCTCAACAAGGCGATTCCTCCGATGAAGCCTCAGACTCGTAGGAGTTGACAACCACATCATGCTTTGAAGATTGCTCAAACTCCTAAAGCACGCCGACGAAGTGTACTAGCCCCTCATTTTAGTTGACTTACTTTATGTGTTCTGCTGAATCTGATTTGTTATCTGGAACCTCTATCTCATCTTCTTCTCACGAAAAAGTCGTCGTTATTGGATGCGGGATTGTGGGTGCGGCGATCGCCTATGAACTCAGTCAGGCCCCTCATCTTCAAGTTACGGTGTTGGATCGACAGCGCCCCGCGACCGAGAGTACAGGGGCTGCTCTAGGAGTGTTGATGGGAGCCATTAGCCAAAAGAAGAAGGGTCGAGCTTGGGCGATGCGAGAGGCAAGTCTGCGCCGATATGCCTCTTTGATTCCTGAACTAGAGGCAAAAACAGGGCGTTCGATTCCTGTAAACAACGATGGTATCGTGCTGCTTCAGTTTGACGAGTCTTGTGTTGAGGCAGCGGCTTCGGAAGCTGACAAGGTGACTAAGAAGCTAGAGCCTTGGCGCGATCGCTGGCAGCCGCTGATTGAACTTCGACAATCTCAAGGATGGACGCTGGAATGTTGGGATGAGGAACAGTTGCGATCGCGCTGTCCTCAACTGGGGGATCAGTTGGGCGATCGCCCAATCACTGGCGCGATCTATTCACCGCAAGATCTGCAAGTCAACCCAGTTGCCCTGACTGAGGCATTGGTAGCAGCAGCAAAGCTCAATGGAGTGCAGTTTGATTTTGCTGCTCCTGTGACGTCGCTGGTCTCTCATCAGGTTGAGGACGCAGGCGATCGCCCGCCCAACACAGTTCAGGCCACACCAAAAGCGTCAGAACCATTATTGGACGGAACACTGAAAAAAGCTCGCTACTCCGTCCACACTCCTGAAGATCAATACGAGGCTGACTGGGTCATTGTCTCAGCAGGGTTGGGATCAGCCGACATCACTCAATCAGCGGATCACCCCTTGGATGTGCGTCCGGTGCTGGGTCAGGCTGTGCGGCTTCACCTGCCAGAACAGATGGGAAAATTAGAGTTTCAGCCTGTCATTTCTGGCGATGACATTCATATTGTGCCGTTAGGAGAGGGGGACTACTGGGTCGGAGCGACTGTGGAATTTCCCGATGATGCTGGAGAGGTCTTAGCCGATGAGGCGTTGCTCCAGCACGTGTTGACCAAGGCGATCGCTCTATGCCCAGAGTTGTCTGAGGCAACCATCACGCAGCATTGGTCTGGCAAACGCCCGCGTCCATGGAATCAAGCCGCTCCTGTGATCAAGCCTTTAGAAGGCTACTCGCAGGTATGGCTAGCGACAGGCCACTATCGCAATGGTGTATTGTTGGCCCCGGCAACGGCACAACAAATCCGCTCTGTTGTGGAAAATGAATTGAGCCGGGCGTGATCCGATTATGAATTTTGGCCTGCAATATGGATTTGCAGGCGTTGCACAATAAGGAAATGATTGGACAAAACTCAATCTTGGATTCCTCCTTGTAGGGGCGTTGCACTGCGATGCCCCTACGAAAATCATTCTTCAAATGTGCGACGCCGATTTGCATCTAACGATTTTGATAGGGTTCTCGCCGTTCTACTTACGTGGTGCTACAGAAATTCATGCACAGTCGAGAGAATGATCCCACTGCCCGCTCTGATGCCGTCATCATTGCCGCTCGACGATCGCCCGTCGGACGAGTCGGGGGATCGCTGAAGACGCTATCAGTCGAAGTATTGATGGCTCCTATACTGCGATCGCTGCTAGCTGACACCGGGCTAGAGTCGAGTCGGGTAGATGAGGTAATTTTGGGTAATGCAATCGGACCAGGGGGGAATCCAGCCCGAGTTGCCCTGTTGGAAGCTGGCTTTCCCGTTTCTATTCCTGGATTGACGATCGATCGCCAGTGTGGTTCAGGCTTAGCAGCGATCAACCAAGCGGCTCGCTTGATTCAGTCAGGAGCAGCTGAAATCGTCATTGCAGGTGGCGTAGAGAGCTGTAGCACAGCTCCTTGGCGACTCGAAAAGCCTCGCAGTTTGTACGAATTACCCCAATTTTCTCAGCGGGCGCGGTTTGCGCCCGAAGCGCTAGGCGATCCCGACATGGGTAGTGCGGCCGAGACCATCGCTCAGTACTACAGTATTAGCCGCGATCGCCAAGATGCCTACGCACTCCAGAGTCATCAAAAGGCGATCGCTTCTCAGAAATCAGGACGATTTCAGTCGGAGCTGTGTCCAATCTCCATTTCTTCTACGACCGTAATTGATCAGGACGAATGCCCCCGCGATTCTTTGACACTCAAGCGTTTGGCAAAACTGCCTGCGGTCTTCCAGCAAGAAGGAACAGTTACAGTAGGCAATGCCTGCCCTATCAACGATGGAGCAGCGGCAGTATTGATGGTGTCCTCTCGGCTGATCCCGACTCTGACACTCCCCTCAGAACTCAACCGTGGGTTGCAGTTTGTGGATGCGATCGCCACAGGTGTCGATCCAACAATGCCAGGAATGGGGCCTGTAGCGGCTGTTCAAAAAATAGTTCAGCGGCATCCAAATCTGAACCTAGACGACGTGGGTTGGGTTGAATTCAACGAAGCGTTTGCCTCTCAGGTACTGGCCTGTCTCGATGCTCTCGCGATTCCTATCGAGCGGGTCAACCCAGGGGGAGGGGCGATCGCCCTCGGGCATCCCTATGGAGCTTCAGGCGCAATTTTGGTTACGAGGCTATTCACAGACATGCTTCAACCTGATTGGTTCAGGAGCAATGTCCGACAGGATCAGTGCGGTCACTCTCCATCAACTGATTCGGAGCGCTTAGGGCTTGCCACTCTTGGCATTGGCGGCGGCATGGGAATTGCAACGCTGGTGAAAGCTGTGGACTTTTATTCGAACTTCCGAAATTGAACTCACCAATCGCCAATATGAGACAAGTGGTTGAATCTAGCGGCGGACAGCAGATGAAGGGAGATAAAACTTGCTGACTAATAAAACGAGTAAGATCGCAGCTTTCAAAAACCAAGGCAACAAGATGAGGCTCAAAAGTCCAAAGACGAGACAGGCAATCAGCGCCAGAACGATGATCCCTTCGGCTTCGTCGCTAAGATGAATGCCAATTTCGTAGGATGCCAGTGCGATTCCAAGGGTTACAAAACAAGCTAAAGTCATAATGATTACATCCTAAAGTTGCAGATACTGGAACACTCTGCTACTTCTTTTTCGCTTCAAAAATTTGGGGAAGAGTCATCTTCAACCCGACTGGGTACAGTGTTACTTACGTTGGTAACATCGCTGCTCAGGGTGTGTAGCTAGAAGCAGCGTCATACACGAGCGTCAATTCCAAAACTCACTTCACTCAACGGAACGGATACCAAAAGCGTTTAGCGTTTCCAGAATTACAAGCTTTTGCACTTGTAAATGCTGACTTGTCCTGAGTGAAAAATTTCACATGACTCAGCATATGAGGGTGAAAGTTGAATATGGCTTTAAGGCAAGTCGATCAGCGAACTAAGAGAGAAGAAGCAACTCTATGGTCATCTACACTAGACTATTCTCGAAGTTTCGTAAAGTTCTTCCGTAAATCCTAGGATTTTACAAATGGCGATTGAACAGCCGAAACGGGTTGAAATTAGTTTCTACATCGTAGAAGTCTTCTTGCTCCTGCTGTTTGAGCCATCCTGTCAGCCAATAGGTCATCGGTGTAAACACGATCTCGATAGCACACTTGAAAACATAGTTAGAAGCAATCAAAGTCAGCAGGAGGCTACTAGGTACGATTCCCGTAAATGCCACGAGGACAAAAATAGCGGTGTCTACAGCTTGACCCACAAGAGTGGAACCGATAGTGCGAGTCCACAGCCAGCGACCTTGAGTGGCAATCTTGAGCTTAGCGAGAATCAGTGCGTTAGAAAATTCTCCAGCAAAGTATGCGAGTAAACTTGCTAAGACGATACGGGGCGCTAAGCCCAAAATTTGCTGATACGCTGCTTGGTAAGGCCAATCGTCTGCGGGAGGAAGAGCCCCTACGAGTATGAGTGTCAACGACATCAGTAAGGCTGAGGCAAACCCTAACCAAATGACTTTGCGCGATCGCCCATAGCCGTAAACCTCCGTTAAAATATCGCCGAAGATATAGCTGAGGGGAAAGAGCAGCGTTCCTCCGTCAAAGGTAAATAAGCCCAAATCCAAAATTTTGGTAGACGTGATGTTGGAAATCAGCAACACGGCTACGAACAAAGCGGTAATGCTGTCGAGATGTTTGTAGGGCTTAGTCGGCATAGCTAAAGGTCAAAACGCGGTGGTTCGCTGCAAACTCTTTCTAGCAGGCAAAATTGTCGATTGCTTCAGTTGTTGCGGATGACTGCATGCAACTGCACATATTCAGGTTAGCGGTGCATTGATGAGCCGAGCATCATTTTCCTTATTTCTATGGAATTTACCAAGCGACTACAACGCTCTATCAAAATATCGCTCTATAGGAATGGGGATTTTGGCGGATAGGTTCTATGTTTTGATGAAAAGTGACTTCAATGCGTCCTTATCAGACAAAAAATACCGGAGACTCCAACACAGCGTCAGAAAGATGTAGTCAAAAGCTTGCAGAAGATCCGATGGCTTCAGTCCATAACCTTGATCCAGAGTATGCTGATGGATTATGAAAGATTGGAGTAGCTTGGATGTTTGATCTGTAAGTGGGTATTTTTAGAGAGGGACTTTGAAGTTTTTCATTTCTACTCGCTGCCCCGTGCGATCTGCACCCTGATCAAACCAGAACAGCCCAAAATGAGGGATAGCCATTTATGAAAGCCATGATTTTGGCCGCCGGTAAAGGAACGCGTGTGCGTCCCATTACTTACACCATTCCAAAACCGATGATTCCAATCTTGCAAAAGCCAGTAATGGAGTTTTTGCTTGAATTGTTGAGACAGCACGGGTTTGACCAGATCATGGTCAACGTTAGCCACTTGGCTCACGAAATCGAAAGCTATTTCAGAGACGGTCAGCGGTTTGGTGTCCAGATTGCTTACTCGTTTGAAGGCCGCATTGAAGATGGAGATCTAATTGGTGATGCCATCGGGTCTGCGGGTGGCATGAAGCGAATTCAAGATTTTTCCCCCTTCTTCGATGACACGTTCATCGTGATGTGTGGAGATGCGCTGATTGATCTGGATTTGTCTGAAGCGGTGCGCTTTCATCGAGAAAAGGGAGCGATCGCCACGGTAGTGATGAAGTCAGTGCCCAGAGAGGAAGTGCCCAGTTATGGTGTCGTGGTGACAGACGACGAGGGCCGCATCAAGACCTTTCAGGAAAAACCCTCTGTCGAAGAAGCACTCAGCACCGACATCAACACAGGTATTTATATTTTCGAGCCTGAGGTTCTAAACTATGTGCCTTCAGGGACGGAATTTGATATTGGAAGCGATCTCTTTCCCAAGCTGGTCGAGGCGAATGCGCCTTTTTATGGAGTGTCGATGGACTTCCAGTGGATTGATATCGGAAAGGTACCAGACTACTGGCAAGCCGTGCGCAGCGTGTTGACTGGGGAAGTTAAGAATGTCCCGATTCCAGGTACAGAGGTGGCTCCAGGCGTCTATACCGGGATAAACGTAGCAGTCAATTGGGACAAAGTTGACATTCAAGGCCCTGTTTATATCGGCGCGATGACCCGAATCGAAGATGGTGCAAAGATTGTTGGCCCCACGATGATTGGCCCTAGCTGCCATATCTGTAGCGGAGCCACTGTCGATAACAGCGTCATTTTCGAATATTCTCGGATTGGCCCTGGAGCATTGCTGGCTAACAAGCTTGTGTTTGGTCGCTACTGTGTGGACAAGACTGGAGCTGCAGTTGATGTCCAAGCGGCAGCCCTAGACTGGCTGATTACAGATAGTCGTCAAGCCCAGCCTCCCCAAGAACCTGTTGAGCGTCAGGCGATCGCCGAGTTGTTGGGTACAGATCCGGCTGAAGCAACTCGTTAAAAAAAGCCATCGAAGTCATAAAAAAGGACGATCCCCAACTGATTTGAGAGTCGTCCTTTTTTGTTTTTCCAGATTCAGACTTGTCTGAATAAAGCGGTGAGCTTTATTTAGACGAGCACGTTAGAAAAAGTACTCTAGAGCGCACAAACGGAATTACCATTTGCATTGAGCTGAATGGTTCCATCTGTACTGCCGACAACGAAAGGTACCTCTCCAGTTGGAGTTGTACGCGTGAGAATGGGAGTCTGAACCAAGCATCCTCTAATTGCTTCCGCCCAAGCTGCCGTATCATCGGAAAGGCTATCCGTGATCGGAGTGTCGGTTGTAATTGTGGAATCGGTAACAAAGTTGACTTGCATGGGCAACCCATAATAGATGGGAGTCACAGGCTTTGACGGCAGCATGACATCACGACCACCGACGATGGTCTCTTCGTCGGGAGAATAGGTTTCTGCAAGTTCTGCTTTTGCTGGCAGTGTGGCACTGAATCCGAGGGCGATCGCAGCAAGTCCAGCACCTACAACATATTTCAACATCTGAACACTCCTTCTTAAAAGCTTAACGATATTAACTACTAATGGACACACGAAGATTCCGCAAAGGCTCTAAACCCTTTTTCTCCACTGGTAGACTCAAAATGTACTTTACTCATTCAACCTTCCCAAGGGCAGTCGATTAGGTAACATTTACTTAGAAAGATAGTAGTAGAATGCCCAAAGTTGAGTACTAAAATCCCATGACTTTTAACCTGAGACGGCAAAGGTGGACGTTTTAGCTCAATTTTTCGTAATTCTCTTTTACAGATGCTGCTAAGCTCAGCTCAGAAGCTTTTCTTTGTGGTGTCAATGTAAGAGGTAACTGATCAGCCCCTCAGAGCTCAATATAGTGAACCCGAGTTGTCAATCATTGTCATCAAACTGTAACTAGACACCGTGAGATGATAATGGCTGACCCTCGGGTATGGCTTTGGCATGATTCAAATCGGTATCATAGAAGCTGAGAATGCCGAATCTTTCTATCGTTTCCATCTCTACGTTCTTATGTCTAATAGCAGGCAGCTCGTGTGTCGTTCTGTAAAGTGGAGGTGAAGTATGTCGATTGACATCTTTTTGATCGCAGCTCCCATGCACTTACGGTGATCCACTCGCAGTATTCGCCAACATCTGTGATATCTGTTGACGCACATATCCGAAGGTCTTATGTCAGCTTCATCCTCGCATTTACCCAACTCTGATCCCAAACAGTCGCCAGTGTCTGACTCACTAAACTTCAATGCATCTGGTTTTGACGACCCAACAACAGTCAGAGCAACCGTTGTTGATGCAGTGAGCAGTGGCACAGCAGAGACTGTGATTGACGTTGAAGTTGTCACTGATTCGAGCCCGGTCGTAGAGCGTGATGAGCAGCAGGAGTCTCAGAGAAATCAACAGATCGAGAGTGATAACAGTCTTTCCGTTGATGCTACTAGCAAAGACGCGGCGAGTAGAAAAG
>CAKZMO010000200.1 GCA_937128595.1 uncultured cyanobacterium
TGTGTGCAATTCGAGGCAGCCACGGTTTACCATGAACCGTTAGCCCCCCGACTGGCATGATCAGTCGCGGTGGGATAGCCATCTGTGGGTGCTGAGAACACTCGCAGATGGTGCCAAGTTCTTGAGTTCTGAACTAAGCCATCGACGTGACAGCTTAATGAAGAAGCATACTCATACGGTCGTTTGAAGTCAACCGTAGAGGAAGAGAAGTCGAGAGAGAGGAGTCAGGAGCCAGGAGAGAAAAAGATAAGAGGGGCGGGGTCAACCCATTCTCACCGTCAACCCCTTTCTCACTCCAGCAGATAGGCGATTATCATGAAACAATCCGCTGATTTACTCCAAAAAGGAGCTTAGGCTGAAATAATTCCACCTATTTACCCAGATGGGGATCTTAGGCGGAAACTTTCTCTCTAATTAATAGTTTGCTAGCTTGCTAAGACGCACTGGAATAAGTGCTTAAATCACACAGGCATGAACACAGCGTAATCTAATATAATGAGTCGTTCTCAAGCTTGTGGCTATTGGTCTAAACCTCATCTATATGAATATTTTTGACCGATCCAAACATGTCTACGCCTCTCCTGACTTTGAAGAAATTATCAAAGACACCATACGCTTTTTTAATGGGACACCTGTACATTCAATCCCTATTCCAGAGCGTTTTCACGGTACAGGCGTTTATGCACTCTATTGCATTGCTAAAACTGGGATCTATTCGAAATTTCATTCAATTAACAGAACGGCCTTTCGTATACCTATCTATGTTGGAAAAGCGGTTCCAAAAGGTTGGCGGCAAGCTAGGCAATTGTTATCCACAGATACTAGAAGCTATGAACTGAACAATCGAATTAGAGAACATAGCCGAAGTATAGATCTTGGAGAAGGCTTGGGTAAATCTGATTTCTTTTGCCGCTTCATGATTCTTGAAGGAAAGGAAAGTGATTTAATTGGCACTGTAGAAGCTGCGCTTATTAGAAAGTACCAACCTATTTGGAATACCTTGATCGATGGATTTGGCAATCATGATCCTGGTAAAGGTAGATATGAGCAGGCTAAGTCAGACTGGGATGTTTGTCATCCAGGTCGTTCTTGGGCTGACAAGTGCCAAGGCGTACATGCTAACAAAGAAGAACTGCTTCAAGGTATTGAAAATTTCATGTCCGGGTTGAGTAGTGAAGAAGATGCCTAAGTTATCTTGTCTAGAGTTATTTACAGGTGCAGGGGGGCTGGCAAAAGGCTTAGAGATGGCTGGAATTCAGCACAAAGCTTTTGTTGAAATAAATAGTGATGCTTGTCTAACGTTAGCTAACAACTATGATGAGAAACTTATTCACAATACGGATGTCCGCACGTTTAATTTTGATCAGTTTGGGCATATCGATATAATCTCAGGTGGACCTCCATGTCAACCATTTTCAATGGGAGGAAAGCATAAGGGAAACATAGACCAACGTGATATGTTTCCTTATGCTTGCAAGGCAATAAGTATGTGTATGCCTCAAGCCTTTATCTTTGAAAATGTTAAAGGTCTTCTTCGAAAGTCATTTAACAGCTATTTTGAGTACATAATTTTAAGACTGACATATCCTGAAGTTAATCTTGTAAAGTCAGAGAACTGGAAAGATCACTTAGTAAAACTTGAAAAGATTCATACGTCAGGAAAGTATGATGGGGTTAAATACAATGTTATTTTCCGCCTGTTAGATGCAGCAAATTATGGAATTCCCCAACGTCGCGAACGAGTTTTCATTGTCGGCATAAGAAAAGATTTGAATATTGAGTGGTCTTTCCCACAAAAATCTCACTCTTTAGATTCTTTACTATGGTCGCAATTTGTTGGTTCTGCTTACTGGGAGAAGCATGGGATTAAACCATTAGAATTTGAACATTTAGATAAAAGAATAAGGCAAAGAATCGATCAGCTATTGAAACAACCTACTTTGTTTCCTCCAAGCTCAAAGCCGTGGACAACAGTTCGAGATCAAATTGGAGAACTCCCGGAACCTGACACTACAGGTAGTTTTAATACCGAGCATGTTTTAAGAGAAGGTGCTCGGTCATATCCTGGACATACCGGAAGTTATATTGATATGCCATCTAAAGCACTCAAGGCAGGAGATCACGGTGTTCCAGGAGGGGAAAACATGATTCGCTATCAAGATGGTCGGATACGCTATTACACCACCTTTGAAGCCAAACGAATTCAAACGTTTCCTGAAAGCTATAGGATTTCTGGTTCATGGACAGAGTCTATGAGGCAAATTGGTAATGCTGTGCCTGTGGAACTGGGTTATCGTATAGCGCAGTCATTGTCCAAGGTTATAAGCTGTAAGGCTTAGTCAGCTAACACTGTATGGCAGTGGACGGATCAAAGCTACTGGTGCAAATTTCAAGCTTGCTTGCCGCCGCACAACTTCACCGTTAGATTTCATTGGAGTAATTAGTGAAGAAGTTACATATCGCCATTTCGACAAACAAAATCGAAGAAACAATAAAGGACTATTCAGTCCGGTTAGGGTCGCCCCCATGTTCGTTTGTGGCGAATGAATATGCGCTATGGAGGACGGATTCACTCAATTTCTCAATAAGGCAGGACTCAAACTGCGCTACGGGGGAATTGCGACACTTGGGGTGGGAAGATGATTCCGCGCCAAGTTTCAGCGAGGAGAAGGATGTAAACGGGATTACCTGGGAACGGTTTAGTGCTCAACAACAGGCCGACGAGATAAATGCACTCTGGCCAGAGGTTAATTACAAGCCGAAATAGCATATCAACTATTGAAGTTTGAAAAGCGGCCATCGCATAAAGACTGAATTAGAAAATGAAATCTAACAAAGCGCGCTATAACAAGCAGATGAGCACGACGTTAGCTCTCATCGAAATAGTCAACTTACTGTGCTCCTGATCTAGAGTGCTGACCCCTGAATTTGGCTGAACTAAACCTGCTTGGGATCTTTCTAATGTGGCGCTAGAGCGAAAAATCACTCGATAAGCACAACAGAGCGGTTCCGCTCTCCTCACTTTCAAAGACACCCAATGACTGCCGTTATGGTTGTTCCCAAGACAAATGCTATTTCTTCAAGCGGTTGGCGATCAAAACTCCTGAGGAAATAACAAATCACGAGTCTGGGGTAAGAGTCAAATTGCGATAGACTTGCTTGATCGGAAAACTCAGATTGATACTTTTGAGTTCGATGACATCCCCTTCTTTTGCTTGCTTTAACTTTAACGGTGCTTCCAACAGTCAGAACTCCAGACAGTGTTTGGCTGCTGACGAGAGAATGAAAGTCAAGTCTTCTTGCGAGGCCGCCCTTTAAACAAACACGCAAAAGATTCTGGCCTGAATGGAAGCTGAATCGATCGCCCTATTCCAAGCCTTCTAATCTAGAGGAATTTTTCAGCGCCCAGTTCATTTGCCGTAGGACACCGCGTAGCATCGAAACCTCAGATTCAGAGAGGTGTGCTCGGTTGAAAAGTCGCCGGAGCCTCTTCATGCGGCTCTCCGCTGTGTGGGGGTAGAGATATTCAACCGTGAGCAACAGCGATTCTAGATGTTGGTAGTAGCCTTCGAGGGCATCGAGAGAGGCTTCAGGTTCTGAGGAGAACGCCGAAAAATCGACATTCGAAAGCTGATTTGGCTGGGACGAGTCAGCCTGGGTGTGAATCGAGGATTCAAAAGAGGTTTCGGCAGCGAGAGCAATTTGGTGGAGTTCATAGCAGCAGATGGCGATCGCCTGTGCCAAATTAAGCGACGGGTAGACCGGACTCGTGGGAATCGTTAGACAGCGCTGGGCGTAGTTGAGTTCAACGGTGCTGAGGCCACGATCTTCAGGGCCAAAGATGAGAGCAGAGACAGGTGGAGAATCGGAAGATTTGTCATCGCCCAGCAGCCAGGGCAACACTTGGCGAGGAGGCTCGAACGGCATGTCGAGAGTTGTGCGATCGCGCCCAATGGTGGCAACAGCCCGCTGACAACCAACCAACGCCTCTGGCAGCGACTTCACCTGCTTTGCTGATCTCAAAACATCATCCGCATGCACTGCCATATTTTGCGCTTCCTCATCAGTCGGCTGACAATGGGGACTGACGAGCACTAGCTCTGACAACCCCATATTTTTCATGATGCGAGCCGCAGACCCCAGGTTTATTGCTCCCGCAGGCTCCACCAGCACAATTCGAATGGGAAACGAAGCTAGAAAATGATTGAAATGAGAAGGTTGATCGTTTGCTGGAGTTTCGGTGAAGGGTTTCGTCATAATTGTTAATACAAAGCACGAACCAATGAGCAACAGGACGTTTACATGGGACGGAATCGATCTAAATCAGATTTGCCAACGAAGATATGTCCGGTGTGTCAGCGTCCGTTTGAGTGGCGCAAGAAGTGGAAAGACTGTTGGGACGATGTCAAATATTGCTCGGAGCGATGTCGCCGTCGTCGTTCACAGGTGTCGGATGAAGGATGACTCTGAGCCAGACGAGATACAAGCCTCAGAATGTCGCCTTTAACGCGATAATAACGGTGCTGAGCGGTGTTCGGTATTGTAGGGAGTGAGCGATATCAAACGGATTGGGTGAATTAACTCGGTAAATTGACCCAGAGCTTGACCCAAGCGACTAACTTATCAGATCACTTGTGGTTTGATGACCACACTGCATCATTTCGGAGAAATTATGGCACTCGTAATTGGTATTGTAATTGGCGGCCTAATTGGCGCTGGATTGGTGTATCTCACGATGAGTAATACGCTTTCCCAGAAAAAACAGGAGCTTGAACAAGCAAAGCGCACGATTGAGGAGATGGAGCGTACCCGTGAATCGCGACTGCGAGCGGCCACGGAATCTCTCAGAAATGATTTTCAGCGCAGATTGGAACAGAGATCTGGAGCAGGCGAAATAGCTCCTGAGCGGGCGACGACGATTCAGACAAACAGGCAAACCACGATTCAGCCGGAGGCAGAAAAATCGACCGATTCTTCTGCGGAGCCTGAGCCACCTACGACTCCGCAACCGGAGCCCCAATCAGAGGCAGAAGAACCCTCTAATGTTTCTTCTGAGCCTGTTCCTGATGCTGAATCTGGTTCTCCTGAACCTGAGTCTGTGGCTGAACCCGAGCCAGAATCGGCACGTCCCTCAGGCGATTTGCCTGATCCAAAAGAGCCGAAACCGCTTGTTCGAGGCACGATGGCTCCTGTAACGGACGCGACTCAGACAGAGATTAGCTTTGTCCGCTCGGGGTTGACAGATGCCCAAAAGCAAGAACTGGTTCGAGTTGTGCTCAACATGGGGCAGGCAAAGCAAGTTTCCCATCTGCCCGAACTGCAACGCCTATCCTTGTTTTCGTCGGCTGAGGTGCGGAAGGCTGTGGCGATCGCCATTGGTGAGATTGCATCGGCTCACTCCAACGTTCCTGCCGTTCGCCAAACGGTGCCGTTGCTAGGGAGACTGAGTCAAGATCCTGATTCAACGGTGCGCTTTGCCGCAGCAGAGAGCCTGGGGTCAATTCAGTCGAGTCGAGTGATTCCCTATGTGAGACGACTGCTGCGCGACCCGGATATGGCGGTAGTGAGTGTAGCCAGAACGGTAATGGAGCGTTTCAAATACTACTCTTCGACGACTCCTAAGCCAGCTCGGAAAAAATCATACGGCCCTAAGTCTAATACCTAAATCTGATAAGGCTTAGGGGCAGTGGGGACGATTTTTTAGACCAAAGAAACGAATCGATTTGTGAGGAGCTACTTTTATGACATCGACTGGGGTGCAGCCAAAACTGATTATTCATGGAGGGGCAGGAAGCTCTCTTCAGGGCAAGGGCGGAGCGGATTCTGTGCGGCGATCGCTCTACACCATTGTGACTCAAATTTATGATTTGCTTATGGACGGAGCGCCCGCTGAAACCGCAGTGGTGCGGGGCTGTCAGCTATTGGAAGATGAGCCTCGGTTTAATGCGGGTACGGGGTCGGTGCTCCAGTCCGACGGGCAGGTGCGAATGAGCGCCTCGCTCATGAGCGGCACAGACCAACGATTTAGCGGCGTGATTAATGTGTCGCGAGTCAAAAATCCGATTCGCTTGGCTGAGTTTTTGCAGACCTGTCCCGACCGAATTTTGTCAGATAAAGGTTCGGCTTATCTGCTACGAGAGTTGCAGTTTCCAGACCATGATCCATTGACTGATTTGCGTCTGCAAGAATGGATGCAGGAGCGCAAAGGCAACTTTTCGCGATCGATGGCGGGTGTTGTGGCTGAAGATGAAATGGCTAGCTCGACGGCTGGTCGAGGCACGATTGGCGTCGTGGTGCTCGATCGCCAAGGTCATGTCGCGGTAGGAACTTCCACCGGCGGCAAAGGATTCGAGCGGGTTGGGCGGGTCAGTGACTCGGCTATGCCTGCGGGCAACTATGCGACAGCAGAGGCGGGGGTTAGTTGCACCGGGATTGGCGAAGATATTATCGATGAATGTTTGGCTGCTCGCATTGTTGTGCGGGTCACAGACGGAGCAGATTTGAAGACGGCGTTTGTGCGATCGCTCAGCGAAGCCCATGCTAACCAGCGAGATTTGGGAGCCATTGGCTTGGATCGTACCGGAAAAATCGCTTGGGGAAAGACCAGTGAAGTGTTGTTGGCGGCCTATCACACAGGCGAACACCTCGGCGACACCCTTGACATGCCAGAGGGGCTTCAGATCGGAACTGCTCCTTAGTCCTGTTGCCAGAGAGTCAGTCTCAAAAAGAACACACCCCAAAACATAATGAACAGCGGGAACGCAAGGGTGTTGCTC
>CAKZMO010000201.1 GCA_937128595.1 uncultured cyanobacterium
AGCAAGCGGTGTTGGGGGCGATCGCCTGACGATAATTCCACCGGAGAGGAGAGAAATGTTGACTGTTGAGTTTGGGGGGGTGAGTGGATGGCTTATGGCTTGCATTCAAGCTTGAGAGGTTAGAACTTTTACCGAGTTGGAACGGGCTGAGGGTAAAAGATTTGTTGCCTTGATTGGCATGAAGCTGGTTAGCAAGGTCAGCATCGACAGAACTGACTAAACTCAGAAATAAGGCATGAAGGTGTTTCCCTGAGGTGAAACCTGGCGGAATAGGGGTTTTGGGTAGAAGGTTGAAGACAAGGCTATGGGGCATGGTTGGATGAGTAGGTAGCGTTGAGTGTTGAGTGTTGAGTGGGTGGATGAGAGCTTACATTCAAAATTCAAGCTCAACGTGAATCAATGACCAGAAGGGGGAAGACATGCAGATTGATGATTATGGGCAGGCGATCGCACTAAGAAACAAGCTAGAGGCGGCACTGCCGTTTCGGATACAGCCCGGAAAGCAGCTATTGAAAGTGGTCGAAGACAAATCAACCACGGCAGCAACCTGGCTAGACGTAGATAGAGTGATGTATGCCGGAGATGAAGGCGGCATCATGGTCAATCTGCTGCCTGCCGGGGATCACGCAGAACAGGCGTATGTCACATCGTTGACCCACGTAGTGTTTGACCCAGAGCATGAGCTAGCAGAAGAGGTGAAAGCCTATCAGCAGCAGAGAACTCGACAGTTGACGCTGCAAAATCAGGGAGGTTTTGCAGCAGAGTTGTTAATGCAGCAGCAAAGGAAAAAACGCAAATCTAAACGGAAAGGGTTTGAGAGGTAAGTCAAAACAGTCTTAAGAGGTAAGTTTTGAATGTTGAGTTTTGAACTGGCAGCTCAACTCAGAACTCAAAACTCAAAACTAATCCATCCCTAATTGCTGAATCGATACTCCAGATTGACAGGTAGCTTAAGCGACTCTTTCAGCCCCTCAAACCTGTAAAACTCACCGACCATGCGCACATTACGAATAAGGCTAACGGGCGGCATGTTGAGGGTGTCGTAGCTCAACACCTGATTGGTAAACATGACATCCAGCGGGTTGAGCGGGTAAGGAAAGGTGAACTCCTGGGCAGCATTTCGTTTGGGAGATGGCAGCTCCTGCACGGTAACCTCGGCCTTACTCATCCATTTACCCAGCCGAAGGTATTTCGGCAATTGCCATTTCCACTTTGAATTGGATGGTTTATCTGGATCTTCTAGAGTTTGGTTCGCCAAAATGAAAAACTCAAACTGGCTTTCAGGGGCGATTTCCTTCGCCCGACCAAAACTGG
This sequence comes from uncultured cyanobacterium, assembly GCA_937128595.1. GTDB lineage: Bacteria > Cyanobacteriota > Cyanobacteriia > CAKZMO01 > CAKZMO01 > CAKZMO01. Next base: position 1,315 of record CAKZMO010000201.1, read on the forward strand.
GGATATTCTTCTGGGTTTTCTGCATCTCAACGTGGTAGTGGTTGTCGGCGTATTTCCAAGTGTTGAGCACAGTCGCGTGACGCACGGCTCTGGCGGGGGTGACGTAGATGCCCTGCTGATTGAGCGGTGTGAGATGAGCCTCATACATCGGCACCTGCTCTGGGCAAAAGTAGCGATAGCTATTTTCTTCTAAAACGGTGGTGGCGTACTTTTCGCTGTCTACTAAGCCCAAGGCGTAGCAGAGCGCATAGTTGTGCAGTACGGGTTCGGTTTCGTAGAGCCGCCCAATCTCCCGCGTAGCATAGTAAAGGCTGTCGTGCAGATCTAAGATGCAACGATAGATGTGAGTCATCACTTCGCTCCCGCTTTTGCCTTTTTATCAATGTGAACTCCGTAGTAAGCCTTAGCTTCCTTGTTAGCCTGATCCAAAATTGAGCGAATCCCATCTTCGCTGGCCGTTAAAGTTTTCACTTCGGCTAAGAGAGGCTTAAAATCATCACCAATGAAATCGGTATGCACAATGAATTCCTCACTCATCAGATTTTGAACCGCCGTCTTCGCCGCTTCAGCAACATCATCTTCATCTAAGGGATCGGGGGCTTTGAGGGTGCCTGCTGTTTTCATCTGGTCATAGATGGCCTGAGTCCAGCGCAGGTTGCTGACAATTTCGCCATCGGCAAACACCACACCGATTAGCTCATTGCGGACTCGCCCCGTGCGGGTGGTTTGTGCGCCATAGTGGCGGGTTCGCAGAATGTTGTTGAAGACATAAAGGAAACTGGCTTCCGTCGGGTCTTTGAGAGTGACGATGCTGGGGAAGAAGACCTGAGGACGAATATGATCTTGCTGATTAATGCGGGCTGTAACTGACCCTATATTGCCATCTAGTTTGCCGTCGGCTTTTTTCTCTCCTTTGGCTGCCATTGTGCCGTTCTCATAAGGTGCGTTAAGCGTAAAGTTTTCGTGGGATTCATCAAAGGCGGTAATTGAGAAGGCTGTATCAACCACTACTTTGGATTTCTCAGAGCCGGAATCACCAATGGCAAATCCATAAATAATGCAGTCAGGGTTATCCATGCCAAAAGCAACGTTATACTCGCATTCTTCAGGTTTGACCAAACCGTAGGTACGGAGCAGTTCTCGCCCAACCAGTCGCTCTGGAGTGGACTGCTTGCGCTTGAACATGGACAAGCGGCTGATTGTATTCTTTTCCTCTATGCCAGCTCGAACTCGCGCCTTATTCAGTTCACCATCGGTCTGAAAGAGTGGATAAGACTCCGTAACTCGAACCGTGAGGAAATGAGCGTATTTGCCCATGGGTTTGTAGGGAATTTCGGTGTGGAAGAACTTAGCATCGACGGTTTTGAGCAAAGCCATGATTTTCTCCAAAATATAGTTTGTGTCTACGATAAGGGGGCGATCGCCACGCCCTAATAGACGGTGATGTTTTGCGATAAATCCTGCATTGGGCGAGGTGTCCTCGCCCCTACGAGGGTGCTGGGTCTTTATCCTTGGCAGCTTGGCTTTCCTGATTCTCTTTGTCTTGCTC
>CAKZMO010000202.1 GCA_937128595.1 uncultured cyanobacterium
ACTCTTGCGAGGGCGATACGGGCTATGCCCAGATAAGTCAACGCCATACTAAGTCCGTTCTCGAAACAGTCTCTGAAAACTTTGACTCAAGGCGATCGCACAGAACCCAACATCAGGTTTGTGCGATCGCCTCTCGTGATTGACTCGGCAATCAATGCACCATCAGAACGGCCACTTCCAATTGACGATGTCGGGCTTATCCACCCCATTTTCGTAAGCGTAGGCTCGATATTCGATGATGGCGTTGCGCATTCGCTCTCGCACGTAGGCTGCTGCCGATCGCATGTGAGGCACCCGATCGATCACATCAATCACCAAGTTAAAGCGGTCAATCTGATTGCTAATCGCCAACTCTAGCGGGGTGTTGATGTTGCCTTTTTCCTTGTAGCCACGCACATGTAAGTTATTGTGATTGGTTCGTCGGTAGGTCAGCTTGTGAATCAACCAAGGATAGCCGTGGAAGTTGAAAATAATCGGCTTGTCGGTAGTGAACAAGTTGTCGAAATCTCGATCAGGCAGACCATGAGGATGTTCTGTTTCAGGAATTAGCTTAAACAGATCCACCACATTGACGAAGCGAACCTTGAGGTCGGGAAACTCTTCCCGCAAGATAGCCGTTGCCGCAAGGGACTCCATCGTTGCCACATCGCCACAGCTCGCCATCACAACATCGGGAATGTCAGCTTCTTTTCCACAGTCATCGTTACTGGCCCACTCCCAGATGCCAATGCCTTTGGTGCAGTGCTTAACGGCGTCATCCATGTTCAAAAACTGAACATGTTTTTGCTTGTCAGCCACAATGACGTTGACGTAGTTTTTGCTTTGCAAGCAGTGTTCAGCACAGGACAGCAGGCAATTAGCATCTGGGGGAAAATAAACCCGTACGACTTCGGGACTTTTGTTTGTCACCAAATCTACATAGCCTGGATCTTGGTGGCTAAAGCCATTGTGATCCTGACGCCAAACTGTAGATGACAGCAGAATGTTGAGAGACGAAATCGAGGCGCGCCAAGGCACTTCATTTTTGCAAATGTCTAACCATTTAGCATGTTGGTTGAACATGGAGTCCACCACATGGGCAAACGCTTCGTAGGTGTGAAAAAAGCCATGACGACCCGTCAACAGGTATGCTTCGAGCCAGCCCTGGAGAGTGTGCTCACTCAGCATTTCCATCACTCGTCCGTCGGGACTGATTTCTGTACCACCCGCATCCTCAGAGAGGACTTCACCCATCCAGGTTTTCTGGCTGACCTCATAGATAGCGTTGAGTCGGTTAGAAGCCGTCTCATCGGGGCCAAACACCCTAAAAGTCTGCATGTTGTTGGCCATCACATCGCGCAGAAATGCACCGAGGGGCTTAGTGTTTTCCGCGTACACAGCTCCCGGTTGGTCAACCGTGACTGCATAGTCTCGAAAATCTGGCAGTCGCAGTGCTTTACGAAGCAGCCCACCATTGGCATGGGGATTCGCGCTCATGCGCTGTTTGCCTGTAGGAGCCAACGCTTTCAGCTCCGGTAACAGAGTGCCGTTTTCGTCAAATAGTTCTTCGGGCTTGTAGCTGCGTAGCCAGTCTTCCAGCTTTTGCATGTGCTCTGGATTGCCATGCATTCCGGATAGAGGAACCTGGTGCGATCGCCAAAAATCTTCAGTTTTCTTGCCATCCACCTGATCTGGGCCTGTCCAGCCTTTAGGCGATAGCAGCACAATCATCGGCCAGCGTGGGCGACGCGCCACTCCAGAACTACGAGCTTCGGACTGAATGGACTGAATATCGGCGATCGCCGTTTCCAACGTAGCCGCCATCTTTTGGTGCATCTCAGTGGGATCGCTGCCCTCAACAAAATAAGGCTTGTAGCCATATCCTACAAACAGCGCCTCCAGTTCCTCATGGCTAATGCGCGCCAAGATCGTAGGATTGGCAATCTTATAACCGTTGAGATGCAGAATCGGTAAAACGGCTCCATCTCGAATCGGATTGAGAAACTTATTAGAGTGCCACGCCGTTGCCAGAGGTCCCGTTTCTGCTTCGCCATCTCCAACCACACAGGCAGTGATTAGATCCGGGTTGTCTAACACCGATCCGTAGGCGTGCGACAAACTGTAGCCGAGCTCTCCTCCTTCGTGAATCGAGCCGGGTGTCTCGGGAGTGCAGTGGCTGCCAATACCGCCGGGAAACGAGAACTGTCTGAAGAAACGCCGCATCCCTTCCGCATCTTCGCTCTTGTCGGGATAGACCTCAGAGTAAGTTCCCTCTAAATAGACTGGCCCCAGCACTCCTGGAGCTCCATGCCCTGGCCCTGCCATGTAAATCATGTCCAAGCCATATTTCTTGATCATCCGATTCAGGTGAATATAGATGAAACTTAGACCTGGGCTTGATCCCCAGTGACCTAGCAAGCGAACTTTAACGTGCTCTTGCTCAAGCGAATCTTTTAACAGAGGATTATCTCGCAGATAAATCATGCCGACTGCGAGATAATTGCAAGCCCGCCAAAATGCATGCATTTTCCGCAATTCATCATCTGAAAGAACGGCATTATCTGGGGTTAAAGGTTTGTCAGGCGCAAGTGTCATGTGAAATTGCTCCAATGCGATTGTGCAATGCAGAATTTGCTGTACGGACTTAAGTGAAAACTGTTAGTGCTGTCTCCCGAACGATGGAATCAACGATATAGCCATAGATTCAAAAGAGATCGCTGATCCTGCAATCCATTTTGCGAGGACATTATTGGCAATGGGAATTTAGTGACGAAAGACTATCCACTATTCCAACAATCGAAAAATCGAAACAGTTAAACAATGAAACCTAATCTCAGAGATTTCAACTGATCTAAAGGTTGAAATTTCTAAAAAGCGAGGATCTGCTTCATGAAATTTCTGCAACATAGGTTGAACCAATATGTGCTGATTTGAAAACTAAAACCGAGTCCTCTCGGAAGAACCATTGGAAAACCTTTATGATGTCAATCAACAAGCTCCACAATCCAATTCAGCGAAGAAAATCAAGTTTCGTGAAAGACAGGTAGCCAAAAAGGTTGGGAGCCAGGAAAGAAGAGCATTCGAGGGAGATCCAATCGCGGTTGTCTTTGGGTGTACAGCAACTCTCAGGTGCAGTATAAGGGGCGTAGTTTGAGAGATATTTCGGCTTGTGTAGAGATTCGAAGTATTGACCTAAGCCGCTATGCGATCGCTCAAATTCCTGATAGACAAGACCATAGGCAATTTTTTCAACCCCTCTGTTGCGAACGACTGGTTCGTCAATTTCAGGGCGATCGCCCTGAAATTAAGCATCTAAATTTCCAAAAATATTTGGGTTTTCTTTGGGTTTTCTAAAGAAACTGTTCCCTCGTTCCCCTCAAGCCTCACAACAGACTGTTAAGCATTCCTTCAATGCCTCACAAATTTAGTGTAAAGGCTCATGCTTTGTGTAGAGATATGTAGTAACTTTACGTGAAAATACGGATTTAATTCCGTGTTTTTTTCTGATTTTCGAAGATGTTGCGTAGGATTATGGGCGAGAAAATCCGCTCATTTCTGATATGGTCTCCCTTAATGAGCAGGGCTTTTGCACTTTTCCAAGCTGGTGCTGCACGGAGTTGGTGCTTCTATGCGTCATTTCTAGTCGCAGAACTGCGACGAGTTTAGATCGTTGAGCGAATCATGAGGCGATCGCTTCAACACACTGAAATTTATGAGCTGAATTCATCCACCAACGTTGAGGTTGCTGAGGCGTTTTTATCTCTATTCTAAGCTCGATGGAAAGACTGAAATTTTCTGAGTTTCACAATCTCTGAGTTTCACAATGGGTTCAAAACTTTAACCTCGTCACGTCAATAGCAGGGTGGTTCACGTATTTTCTGAAGCTGAACTTCTGGAATGCTCGACCAAAGGATTTTGCATCCTTCTCTTCCGGCAGTGTTGAAACGTCAAGGTTTCACTCACTTCATTAAATTTCATTTGAAATTTCATTTGGACTCGCAGGTTCAAAACTCTAAACACTGAAAGCGTCTACTAAATTTCATCAGACGCATTTCATCCCTCAACTCGATGTCTTGTTGATATTGAGCTGTAGCTTCTTATCGGAACTCAATTTATTTTTGGTTATGACAGAACCTTTTGCTGCATCCATTCACAGCGCGAACGAGGCATTTTGGCACTCTATCGTTTCTGATGATTCCAACTCTGATGATGCCTTGAATTCAAAGCATTCTGATTCTTCAGCAAAATCTACCGCAGCAGACAAGGCGAAAGAAATTCCCAATCAAGAATCTGATATCGCTGTTCGACAGTCTCGACAATCTTCTTTACATCAATCCTTGCAGTCGAGTTCTGACCCTGATTCAGCGTCAACTTTTTCAGACATCATGGCTTCCAACTTAAGTTTGAGTCATGATGCTGATACAGACGAAGATGAAGCCGAAATCGAGAATTCCCAATCATCTAGAAACGGTGATGTAGAGGATGAGATAAGCACAGTCATAGAGGATGTCGCGATCGCCACGTTTAGCGAAAAGACCCGCCGAGGCTATCAAAGAACGATATCCGATGATGCCGTAGGTGCGTTCTTCAAAGACATGGCTCGCTATCCTTTGCTGCAGGCTGCCGAAGAAGTCGAACTCGCCCAGCGCATCAAATTTCTCAATGACGTTGCGGCATGGCGCGATCGCTACATCGACGAGCAAACTCGGCCACCTACGGACGAGGAGACCGCCAAGGAGTTTGATCTCAGCCTCAGAATTTTACGAGAGCGTCTTCGTGCCGGCCATGCAGCCAAGCGAACGATGATTCGTTCGAACCTCAGACTTGTAGTTTCGATTGCCAAGCGATACCTGAATCGGGGTGTGCCTTTTCTTGATCTGATTCAGGAAGGTGCTTTAGGGCTCAACCGGGCAACGGAGAAGTTTGATCCCGACAAGGGGTACAAGTTTTCAACCTATGCCTACTGGTGGATTCGTCAGGGGATCACTCGCACCATTGCTAACGATGCTCGCACCATTCGCTTGCCGATTCACATCGTCGAAAAACTCAACAAGCTCAAAAAAGCTCATCGCGATCTCCGTCGTCAGCTCAACCGCAACCCAACAGAAGCAGAATTGGCAGAGGCTCTAGATTCCAATCCTCAGCAGCTGCGCAGTTTGCAGCAGGTACGGCGAAGTGCCCTTTCACTCAATCATCGGGTGGGCAAGGGCGAAGACACCGAGCTTTTGGAATTGCTGGAAGACAGCAGTAATTCCACTCCCGAAGATCAGATGAATGATTCGATGATGCGCCAAGATGTTTGGTCTGTTTTGTCGGAAGTGCTGACCGAGCGGGAGCAGGAAATCATCACGTTACGATATGGGCTAACCACGGGCGAACCCCATACCCTCGAAGAAGTTGGAGGCATCTTTGATCTGTCGAGGGAGCGCGTCAGACAAATTCAGACCAAAGCGATGCGCAAGTTGCGCCGTCCCCAGGTCGCCGCACGATTGAAGGGATGGCTGCGATAATAGGCCAAACTCTGCAATCGTTTCAGTCGATGTTTATGTCTATTTCTTCTGCTCTGTTTAGGGTGCGGACAGCCAGTGTTGACGATGCTGGCACTATTTTCTCTCTAGTTCAAGCTTTAGCCGATTACGAAAAGTTGGCTCATGAGGTGGTTGGTAATGCGGCGGCGATCGCCACTCACTCTGGAGGCGATACGGACTACACCCAGGCAGGCCAACGCCCCTACATTGCAACCTTGCTGGCTGAGGTCGAGCAAATTCCGGTTGGATTGGCGCTGTTCTTTCCGACCTATTCCATCCGCGCTGATGCTCCAGGATATTACCTCGAAGATTTGTTTGTGCTACCTGAGTATCGTAAACAGGGGGTAGGCAAGACTTTACTGCGGGCGTTGGCTCAATATACCCTAAGTCAAAACTGTCGCGAGTTGCGCTGGAGCGTGCTCGACTGGAATGAGTTGGCGATCGCCTTTTATCAGAAAATTGGGGCCGAGATTTCAGAGCATTGCCGCATCTGTCGATTTACAGGAGAGGCATTGCAGGACTTGGCGCGGTCTGGTGCCAGAGTCACCTCAGATAGAGAATCGAATGTCCGGCTTGTCCCACCTGATGAGTTGTCTGAGGTTCTCGGTCAGATATACCCGTTGGGATGGCGCTTTTCCACAGGTGTCGCAAACGGATCAGAGGGCGAGGATAGCGCACAGCAGATCCAGAAACAGGTAGATTCGCTGGTCGATCACGGTTCTATTCAATCTCCTCGATTTGAGGTGCTCCAGGTCACTCAGGGGGATCGGCTACTGGGATTTGCTCTTTTCACTCACAGCTATTCGACGTTCTTGACTCAACCTGGCATGCTTGTAGAGGCGATCGCCACCAACCCCAATGAGCCTTCCGGTGAGGCAGAACAAGCCATTTATCAAGCCTTGGCACAACTGACGGTGGAGCGACAGAGCGGACGTTTGGAATGGTATGTGGATGATCGGGCGGCCGCAGCCGTGGATCGCTATCAACAATGGGGAGCGACTGTATTGCCAGACTGGCGGATTTGTCGGCTAGAGGAGCGGGCGATCGCCAACCTTGCCCAGTCTTGAGCGATTCACCTGAGCCATTGACCCTTCTTTTATCCGTTTTAAGTTGTTGTTTTAAGTTGTAGTTGGCCTCAAATGGAAGAATCGACAAAGAGTTTTCTGATCGACGTTAGGATAGTTCAGAGACTAACGTCAACACTAGGGCACAAGCAGCATGAAAATCTGGGTGAACGAGCAGATCGATCCCTGCGGCATCATCTATGCCTGTATTGCCTGCTGTGACGAAGACCAGGCGAATGCTTGTTACGAGGAATTCCAATCGAAGCTGACAGATGCTCAACGAGATGAGGGTTGGGAAGCTCGCATGAGGATTGTCGACTCTTGGGACGATGTTCCTGTTGCGGCGCTGAAGCTCAGTTGACTCTGCTCACTTCCTCTTCTACGGTGTAAAGTGGTTCACGATCTGAATTCTGCCCGCCTTGCATCAGTTACTATCGATATTTTTTAATTTTTTTCAAAAGGAGCGATCGCTTGAGTAACCCGCAAACCCAAAGCACCTTATCTATTGTCCTCGGAGCCCTCACTGCTGCTCTAATTTTTGTGGGCTTAAACAGCGTTGTCATTATCAATCCGGGGGAAGCCGGGGTGTTGAGTATTCTCGGAAAAGCTCAAGATGGTGCCTTGCTTGAAGGGGCACACCTGAAGCCTCCCTTTATCGCGAATGTTGATATATTTGACGTGACGGTGCAAAAGTTTGAAGTCCCTGCCCAGAGTTCGACAAAAGACCTCCAAGATCTGACCGCTCGATTCGCGATCAACTTCAGAATTGATTCGACTGAAGTGGTAAATGTCAGACGTCAGCAGGGAACCTTGCGTAACCTAGTTGCAAAGGTCATCGCTCCCCAAACTCAAGAAGCATTTAAGATTGCTGCGGCTCGACGCACGGCAGAAGAAGCCATTACAGAACGGGCTCAGCTCAAGCAAGATTTTGACAATACGCTGATTGACCGTCTACAGAAATATGCCGTGACGGTGCAAGACACAAGCGTCATCGACCTGAACTTTTCCAATGAGTTTGCAAAAGCGGTAGAAGAAAAGCAAATCGCCGAACAGCGAGCACAGAGAGCCGTCTACATCGCGCAAGAAGCAGAGCAACAGGCTCAAGCCGATATCAACCGAGCAAAAGGACGATCCGAAGCACAGCGGCTCCTGGCTGAGACTCTGAAAGCATCTGGTGGTGAGTTAGTGCTTCAAAAAGAGGCGATCGCAGCATGGCGTTCGGGTGGATCGAGTATGCCCCGTGTTTTGGTGATGGGTGACGATAGCGATTCGAGTGTTCCGTTTTTGCTCAACCTCAGCGATCTCTAGCAAGCAACTAAAGCGTCTTTATTTGTAGCAGAGTCATGACTCTTAGGTCGTGACTCTGCTGTCATTTCAGTCTTAGGGAATAGTGGTCTGATTTTATAGGTGTGATATTTTAGCATCGCTGCGGTTCATGTGAAAAACTGGCCGCATTCGCAAGAGTACATCTGTAACAGTGGCATCAATAACAGTGGCATCAATGACGACTGAGATCTCGCTTTGCTTGCTCGATGAGCTCAAGAACCATCTTTAAAATCCTTAATTATGATGTGCGATCGCCAAATGCTCTACAGGTAGCTATGAACTTTGATGCTTACGATCCCCAAGATTTCTACGACGAGTACTTTGCATCTGAAGGTGTTCTCCGGTCGGATATTGCCCCTATTTTGCAATGGTTTCAAAACTCTTCCTCGCTGAATATGTCTGAAATCAAATCCTCGATCGAAGATGTGCTGGGGGAACTGGGCGCGACGTTTACCCTTGAAGGCGATGAGGAGCGAGTTTTGCCGTTTGACCCCATTCCACGGGTGATCTTTCCTCAAGAATGGCAAAAACTCACGGCTGGTTTGAAGCAGCGAGTGACCGCACTCAATTTATTTTGCGCGGATGTCTACAGCGAGCAGCGGATTCTCAACGACGGGGTGATTCCGCGTGAGGTCGTAGAGTCGGCCAAGCGCTTTCGCCCTGAATGTATAGGGATGAAGCCTCCTAAAGGCATCTGGTGTCATATCAGCGGCATTGACCTGGTGCGCGATGGTGATGGCGATTGGCGGGTGCTGGAAGACAACCTGCGAGTGCCCTCTGGCATCGCCTATGTGCTAAAAAATCGGCTGGCGATGGAGCGCGTACTGCCTCAGTTTGTCCAGAAGTTCGATCCAGCACCCGTAGACGATTACGCGCAGCAGCTAAGAGCCGTGCTCGATGCCGTGTCGCAAAGTAATAGCAGCGCAATGGTTCTGCTGACCCCAGGAGCCGACAGTTCAGCCTATTTCGAGCATTCTCTACTAGCAGAGCAGATGGGCATTGCTCTCGTCACCCCAGATGATGTCGTCATTGAAGATGGCTATCTCCAGCGCAAGAGCGACCAAGGACTGCAACGCATCGATACGATTTATCGGCGCGGCGATACAGAAATGTTTGATAATCTCAATTTGGGCGATCGCTATCCCGACGGTACCGCTGCTCTGATCGAACTCTGTCAACAAGGAAAACTGGCCCTAGCCAATGCGATTGGAGCCGGAGTCGGTGATGACAAAGTGATTTATGCCTATGTTCCAGACATGATCCGCTTTTACCTAGACGAAGACCCGATCCTGCCCAATGTGCCGACCTATCTCTGCTGGCGAGATAGCGATCGCGACTATGTGCTGAACCATCTCGACGAGCTGGTTGTTAAATCAGCGAGTGCCGAAGGAGGGGATGGCATGCTGGTTGGCCCCAACGCAACTGATGAAGAACGCAACGCCTTTGCCGACAAGATCAAGCAAAATCCGAGAGGATTTATGGCTCAGCCTACGGTCTATCTCTCGCAAATTCCGACTGTGATTGGCGAATCGATTGAGGGACGCCACACCGACTTGCGGCCTTATGTGCTACATCAGGGCGACGATATCTATGTTCATCCAGGTGGCCTGACGCGGGTGGCGTTAGAGGAGGGTAAGCTCGTCGTCAATTCTTCTCAGGGGGGTGGTGCGAAAGACACCTGGGTTTTGTCGAAATAAGGCAGGAGTTAGGAGACAGAATTCAGGATTCAGAATGAAATGCCTATCATGAAAGCAGTTCAGCTCTCCACGCTGTTTTAGCCTAACCGCGACTTACGATACGGCAACCCTTTACTTCGACTTCCAACTCCTGGTTTCTGACTCCTATCTCCTCACTCCTAACTTTTATGCAAGATGCAGACGCAATCATTATCGGCAGTGGCCTAGGGGGGCTGACTGCAGGGGCTATGCTGGCTCGCTATGGCTGGAAGGTTCTAGTGTGTGAGAGCCATACGATTCCCGGTGGAGCCGCCCATAGTTTCTCTCGACAGGGTTTTCATTTCGACTCTGGCCCATCGTTTTATTGCGGATTGGGAAATGCAGGGGATGCTGGAAAAGCTCCGTCGCTGAATCCGCTACGGCAAGTGCTTGATGCGCTGGAGGTGACGCTGGAAACCGTTCCCTACGATCCGCTGGGGCACTACCACTTTCCTGAAGGAACCCTGCCGATTTATGGGAATGGCGATCGCTATCGGGCTGAGATTGCGAAGTTCACAGCTACTGGAGCACAAGAGCTAGCGCAGTTTGAGCAACAGTTGATGCCGCTGTATGAGTCGCTGAGTCAAGTGCCGACACTGGCGATCTGTCCAGAGCTAAAAGGGTTGCCGTTGCTGCTGGGTCGCTATCCTTGGGCGATGTTGAAGTTGCTGACCCAGGTGGGGCGAGTTCAGGGTTCGACCGGAACGGTGATGGACAAGACGATTCGCAATCCGTTTGTGCGACGGCTGGTGGATTTGGAGTGTTTTCTGCTCTCTGGACTCAAAGCTGAAAGCACCGTCTTGCCTGAAATGGCCTTTATGTTTGGGGAGCGTAGCCATTCGGTTATCGACTATCCCATCGGCGGTGGCGGGGCGATCGCCCAAGCCCTGATCACGGGACTCGAAAAATGGGGCGGCACTCTCAAGCTCAACACCCATGTCGAACAGATTGTGATGCGAGATGGCAAAGCGGCAGGGGTGAAAGTTCGCGGTGGAGAGACACTTCATGCTCCGGTCATCATCTCGAATGCAACGATTTGGGACACCTACGGCTCATTGCTCCAGCCTGATGATCTTCCCTCCAGTTTTCGTCAGGACGCACTCGACACTCCGGCGGTAGAAAGCTTCATGCATCTGCATCTCGGTATCCGAGCAGACGGACTCGACGGCTTAACTGGGCATCATGTCGTGGTTCATGATGGCGATCGCGACATCACCACTCCAGGCAACACCTGTATGATTTCCATCCCCACGGTTTGGGATACGAGTCTTGCACCCGCAGGGCATCACACCGTTCATGCCTACACCCTGGAATCCTTTGAAGGATGGCAGCGCGATGAATTTTATGGGGCTCGTAAGCGAGAGCGGGCAGAACCGCTGTTTCGTGCTTTAGAAAAGGTCATTCCCGACGTGCGCGATCGCACGGTGGTAGAACTCATCGGCACACCCCTCACACATGCCCATTACCTCCGGCGCTATCAGGGAACCTATGGGCCAGCGATCGCTGCTCAAGATGGTATGTTTCCGGGCTGCAAGTCACCGATTGCCGGACTCTATCGGGTAGGAGATAGCACCATGCCAGGAATCGGCGTCCCTGCGGTGGCAGCCTCAGGCATTCTTTGCACCAATACGTTAGTCGAACCTGCTCAAATTAAGGAACTCTTGAACCGCACAGGCTACTAACTGCGCATATCCCTCTAGAATAGACATAACACCTTACACAGAGTCTTGTCCTATGTCAGTAGAAGCCGTCGGAAACACTCCCCCAGAAGCGGATCAGTTGCGGTCTGAAATCGAACAGCAACTGCCCAATATCATCGCCAGTTTTAGCAAAGTGCTGCAAGAAGAGTTTGGGTTTGAAGGACTAAAAATTGGCGGGTTCACTGTCGTTCCTGCTGAAGCCACTGCTGAAAATATTTCCTGCGACGAAGACGGCTGCACGGTTGATTAGCAGTTGAAGGGCGATCGCCCTTTCTTTTCCTTTGGACTCTCCTCCATACATGACCCATGCTCTGTCATGGGACGCTTAGGATGAGCACCGATACACTCATCCTAAGCCCCTTGGACTCTATTCGATCCCATACCGTTTTGGCGAAAATGCACATCACTTCACCTGAACGTTCCGTCGGCATGGGTCGGTTCCATTGGCTCGGTTCGGCATCGACGAGGCTATGCAAGTTTTCGATAACCTCTCGAACAGCTTGCGGTGAACCGTAGAGCAGATGTCGCACAGGTTAGTTATGTGGATTAGATTTCGGATTACGCGAAAAATCTGCACCGGAATCTGTGGGCGCATTTGCGCCTAAATGGAATTGAAACATGAGGTTCTGGTTTCTTGTAAAAATAAATAACAGAAGGAAACCAGAACTCAGTCCCTTAGCTACCCCGCAATTGTGTGCAATTCGAGGCAGCCATGATTTAGCATGAACCATTAGAGCCCCGACTGGTGTTGTCAGCACTCGCAGATGGTGTCAAGTTCTTAAGTTCTGAGCTAAAACGATGTTCGCTCGCGCGCGACTGGACTAATGCTCACTTTTGTATGACGTTAGACATAGAGAATTTTCCATGTCTGCCTAAAAGTTAGGTGCTCGTGCTCGATATTTTCCACCACGGGTCTTCGATGATCATTGCTGCAGTAGAGCGATCGCGTCTCTTCTGACAATCACTTTCTGTTCCCAGAGTTCAAAGCGCCTCAATCTTCAGCGAATCTGGCACTACGGATGGCGATCGCCCCATCAACACACTGCAACTTTGAGAAGGGCGATCGCCCTATCATTCAAGGGTTGTATGACCCCATGCTCTTCTATCGCTGTCGATGCGCAAGCCCTAGAGATGAGAATCATGTCGTGGATCAAGTGTGGTGATGAGTGACGGAATCAAGATCGTAATGCTGTGGGGATTGCCTCTAGCCATTCTGATCGTTTTTTTGTTTGAATTTGGCCTACGATGGCGCTTCGGATTTGGCAATCCACTTGTCTATATCGCAAACCCGAATATTGGCTATTGCCTAGCTCCAAATCAGGACGTATGGCGCTTTGGCAACCGCATCGTGATCAATCAATACTCGATGCGAAGTGAGGCGATCGCCCCTCAACCTGATGAGAAAACCCTACGTCTGCTTCTCTTGGGTGATTCCATTGCAAACGGGGGCTGGTGGACGGCACAAGACGAAACACTATCGGCTCTTCTTCGAGGCAGCATCACAAACGCTGTTGTATCCAAGTCCCTTACTCCCTATAGCCAAGTAGAGGTTTTGAACGCATCTGCCAACTCTTGGGGGCCTCGCAATGAGCTGGCCTATGTCCAGCACTATGGAATGTTTGGGGCATCAGTGCTGATCTTGCTAATCAATACCGACGATCTTTTTGCAACTGCTCCAACGTCCGTACAGGTCGGTCGCGATCGCAACTATCCTGATCGCAAACCCCCTTTAGCCATTGTCGAAGTCATTGGGCGCTACCTCATTGCCCAAGACCCAATTCCCGAGCTACAGCAGGTACAGGCAGAAAGGGGCGATCGCGTCGGCAAAAACCTGGAAGCGATTCGCCAGATTCAGACTCAAACGATGGAGACTCATAGCCAGTTTCTACTCGCCCTAACGCCATTACTGCGGGAGATCGACGAACCGGGGCCAAGAGACTACGAACTCGAAGCGCGCGATCGCCTCTTTGTACTTACTCAAGAGCATCAGATAGCGTATCTCGATTTCTTGCCTGTGTTCCGTGCACTAGAGTCACCCGATGCTCTCTATCGCGACCACATTCACCTGAATGGCGACGGCAATGCTGTGGTGATTGAGCATCTCAACTGTGGAGTGCTAGACCTATTACCCAATCAGAAATCGTTCTAACAATGCGATTGGGATAAAATACGTGGGTCTTTGGTTGGCGCGAATGTCACCAGACAAGACTGTCCATCTATGATGAGCGCAACATGGTAAGTGCGATCGCCATTGGTCTTTCTGTCCTATCTTTCCTGATCTGGGTCTATTTGTTGACCTTTCGAGGACAATTTTGGCGCACGGATCAGCATCTTGAGGCGATCATGGAGCATTCGGATTTGCAATCGGATTCAACGCTCGACTGTCCTCCCGTTTCTGTTGTGATCCCTGCGCGGAATGAGGCAGAGTCCATTGCGATCACCGTGCGATCGCTACTTCAGCAAGACTATCCTGGTGCGGTCTCAGTTTTGCTGGTAGACGACCACAGTTCGGACGGGACGAGTCACGTGGCGAATGAAGCGGCACAAGACCTGATGAGTTCTGATGTCGATAATCGCTCTTTTGAGAGTCTCCAAGCTTTGCCTCTGCCGGCGGGCTGGACGGGAAAACTCTGGGCACTCGAACAGGGAACCCGTGCGGTGCTGGAGCGATCGCCTCAACCCGAGTTCGTCTTGCTGTCAGATGCGGATATCATCCACGATCCTCAAAATCTCAGTCGATTGGTGTCCAAATCTCGGCAAGACCAACTCGATCTCGCCTCTGTGATGGTGCGGCTTCGCTGCGAGAGCGTTTGGGAACAAATGCTGATCCCCGCCTTCATTTTCTTCTTCGAAAAGCTCTATCCCTTTCGCTGGGTGAATGATCCCCATCGTCCAACAGCGGCAGCGGCAGGAGGCTGTATTCTCATTCGCAGCACTGCTCTCCAGAGAATTGGTGGCTTCTCTCCCCTGCGAGATGCTCTGATTGACGACTGCACCTTAGCTCACAAGGTGAAACATTCAGGTACGGAAGAAACAGGGTTTCGATCCATTTGGCTGGGTCTCAGCTCTCGCACCTCTAGTCTACGGCCTTACCCCGACCTCAAAACTGTGTGGGATATGGTCGCTCGCACCGCCTATACACAGCTCAACTATTCGCTCCTGCTCCTAATGGGCACTCTATTGAGCATGGCACTGGTCTATCTAGTGGCTCCCGTCGGGCTATTGGGCGGCTTGATTGCAGGACAACTCGCGATCGCCATCCCCTGCTTTGCCACTTGGCTAATGATGGCGATCGCCTATTGGCCTATTCTGCGGTTTTACAGCTGTTCTCCTTTATGGGCAGTCGCATTACCGGCGATCGCCAGCCTCTATACCCTCATGACTCTCGATTCGGCTCTGCGCCACTGGCAAGGTCGAGGAGGAGCGTGGAAAGGGCGTACGTATGCCACTTCACAGCGTTCTTGATAGCGTTCTTGATACTGCGATCGCCCCCCTAATAAAAATCAATCCTTGTTTTTGGAGTGCTTATTTTGCCAAGCCAGCAGTTCGTCAATGTCAATGAACTGGCTACAAATTTTAGATGTCTCTGCTCGTTGGGCAACGCTGGGATCGGTAGTGAAAACAGCGCACTCAATCTGAGATGGGTCGAACCTCCAGTACTCACAAAACGTCTCTTTAAGCTTTGACACCTGGTCAATCACTTTGTTGCGGTGTTTATTACGACGCTTTCGCTCGGTGTCGCCAGTGGCTCGAGTGTCGATATACTTAGTCTCGACTAGGATGATTTCCTGAGTTTGGGTGAGATATACGAAATCGCATTTGCCAACATTGGTGAAGTCTCCATAAGGAGGCTTTTCGAACAACAACAGGTCATAGCAGTTCGGAAAAATTGCCTGAATGTTGAGAAACAAATATGACTGTAGCAAGAGTTCATTGTCGTAGGGGAAACCAACAACACCTTCAAAAAAGTGTTGAATTGCCTCGATGGACTGGGGTTGTACTGTTCGACAATAGGCAATGAATTTACCTAGGTTATGTTCTGATTCAGCCACGATATGTTTTTGATCCTTGTGGGGGCAACAAGCAATCTCAAACTACACTACCATCAAGAAAAATTACTGAAATCGTCATAAAAGATTGTGCCCTCTTTGGAATAAAAAGAGGGGACTTAGAAGAGATTTTCCAAACTGAAATGTAGTTGAAGGTCTTGCTGTCGCTGGTTACAAGCTCTCACCGAAGCGGCTAACATTGGCGAGAGATTCTTCTGATAATGAGGATAGATCGGCAATCGAGGAGTGAGCCTCCACTCAGCGGGTTTGAGAATTTCTTTAAGTTGCGCGTTGCGGGGATGAGGATAGTCCGGGTTGACTTCATCTTTGGGGCCGATGCCCCCCAAATCGCGGGCTCCTGCATCCAGGCAACGGAGTAAAAGCTTTGGATGGTGGACTAGGTTAGGGGGTATCTGAATGCGAATATCACTAGGTAGTAAGCGACGAGCGATCGCCACGACTTCAGCCATGCGCTCTAGGTCAAAAGCCGTGCCCAAATCTGCCTGTTGCGAGCCGGGACTGTGGGGCTGCAAGATGACTTCTTGAATGTGTCCCCAGGTTTTGTGGACTTGGGCGATCGCCTCAAGAGTCTCACACCAGTCTTGCTCTGTTTCCCCAATGCCTAGCAGCATTCCCGTGGTAAACGGAATGTTTAATTCCCCTGCCCATCGGAGCTGCTGAAGTCGAGTTTCTGGAACCTTGCTCGGAGCATGACGATGCACTGTTTCCAAAAGCTTAGGCGTGAGCTGTTCTAGCATCAGCCCCATCGAAACATTGACTTGCTTGAGACGAGTCATTTCATCGAAGCTCAGAGGGCCGGCATTGGTGTGGGGCAGAAACCCTAAATTGAGTGCTAGCTGTGCCAAGTTGTAAAGATGCTGTAGCCAGTCAGCTCGACGCGGGCTACGAGGATGCACCTCCCCACTCAGAATCAGAATTTCAATTGTGTCAGTCGTCTGGAGCGATCGCAAAATCTTTTCTGCTTCCGCCAAAGACATCCAGGTATCGGTTTGAGGATCGACCCGAAAATTGCAGTAGTCGCAGCGATTAAAGCACTCATACATCGGAACTAGAGTGAATGCGGGACTATAGGTCACGGTGCGATCGGAAACCAATGAAGAAGCACTCATAAACGAAACGACTATCACACGATCTGCGAGCTACGCTAGACTGATGCCCTTTGGCATTATGGGATCTTCGCGTTGTTCTGCACGAAAATGATGTACCTTCACTCGACGGATCATCAAGGCTGCCGGAGGTAAGGTATAGACATGATGTGATCTTTCCAACACCATGCTTTGCAAGCGTTCTGAATCCGCAACTTCGAATGTGTCACTTAGCTTTTGGCCTGAGATGGGTCGATACCGAG
Source organism: uncultured cyanobacterium (assembly GCA_937128595.1). Lineage (GTDB taxonomy): Bacteria > Cyanobacteriota > Cyanobacteriia > CAKZMO01 > CAKZMO01 > CAKZMO01. Next base: position 16,731 of record CAKZMO010000202.1, read on the forward strand.
CACCTGCGGCCCCCGCTTCTCCAGTTCTTCCATAATCTGGATGAGCTGACGCCACACCAAAACACCGCTCAGAATCGTAAGAGGAAGGGCGATCGCATAAGCAAGCCTGGGTGAAAACGCAAAGAGCTGCACTGAAGAAGCGAGAAAAACACAGACGCCAATACAGATTCCCCAATAGGGAACGAGCAACGCAGCACCTCGCATTGTCATCAATACTTCGGGCGTGCGATCGCGTATGTAGAGTTCAACGCCTCCCTTGAGAACTGTTCCAAAGGCAACCCCAGAGGCGAGGCTAGCAAGTAACCCCGCAACCAGCAAAAAGTAAGGAGCTTGAGGAAAGGAATACGTTATCACAGCTTGTTTAGCGCCTTATCTAGGAGAACGAACATTAATGTAGCCGCACATTAGAAGCTAAGCAAAGACAACGATTGCTTGTCCTGCTCAAACCGTCTTACTCGTTGAAAGAACATCTTCCATCAAAAAGCAAACTCTTTAAATTCTATCGGAACAATTCACCAAGACAACAAAAAAACTCAGCTTTGGGCGATCGCCTCAAACGAGAGTCGCGCTATTTCGTTTCGGAAGGAGCTGATGAAGGAGATACAATACTCGTCACCGCTGGAATCAAAGACGCCGCTCGCTCGGCTGAGAACTCGGTCAACGCTCCCCAAGCCGCATTAAACACATGCTCAGGCTGAATGTCATCTTTAACCAGCATCCAGATTCTTTGAACCTCTTCGGTATGAAGGCGATCGTCTTCTGTCAAAGCATGAATCAGCTGATATCGGAGAAATTGTCCCTCTGGCGAGAGCAGATACTGCAAGCCTAATTGAGCGGCAGGCAGTAAATCTAGGCTATCGCGGGTGCGAGCCATAGAAATAAGGCTTTCGAGCCGCTGCCATTGGAATTTGCCGTCTTTGAACAGAATTTCCAAAAGCCGTCGTCGAAACGCTGGGGATTCTTCTGTCAGCAATCGACGCGCTACGAAAGGATAGGCAACTTCCACAATCTTGAAATTGGGATTGAGGCTGAGAGCTAAACCTTCCTGCGTTACCAAGGAGCGAATGATTAAAGCAAACTTGGCAGGAACCCGAAACGGATACTCGTACACCAATTCCGAAAACTGATCGGTAATCGACTTGAAGTTAAAGTCTCCCACACTTTCGCCAACGGCTTTATCAAACACAGTTTCCAATGCTGGAATAATAGGTTCGATGTCAGTGTCAGGAGTTAGAAAGCCGAGCTTGACGAAGTCCTGTGCCAACGCACCATATTCTTTGTTGATGAGATGAACGACTGAATCGACAAGGGTTTCCTTCGTATGTTGCTCTAGCTGATCCATCATGCCGAAGTCGATGTAGGCCATTCGACCATCAGCCATCGCAAACAGATTGCCAGGGTGCGGATCTGCATGGAAAAAGCCATGTTCTAGAAGCTGCTGCAGCCCAGAAGTGACACCCACTTCAATCAAATCGTTTTCATCCAAGTTAGCCTGCCTAACCCGTTCCAGATCCGTCAGCTTACACCCATCAATCCATTCCAGGGTAAGCACACAACGATTGCTGTAGCGCCAATAGATAGAGGGAACTTTGACTTGAGGCTCACCCTGAAAGTTGGCGGCAAACGTTTCAGCATTTCGCCCTTCGTGGAGGTAATCAACTTCCTCAAACAGCTTTGTTCCGAACTCATCTACGATGAGAGACAAATCATGCCCTAAATTCAGCGGTAGGATAGGTGCAATCCAGCCCGCAGCCCACCGCATCAAGAACAAGTCAAGAGTCAGAGTTGGTAGTAGGTTGGGCCGCTGCACCTTGACGGCAACTGGTTCTCCCGTATGCAGTCGAGCTTTGTAAACCTGCCCTAAGCTGGCGGCGGCAATAGGAAGGGGTGAAATTTCGCTATAGGCTTCTTCAACAGTTCGATCCAGCTCTGTTTCAATGATGCGAAACGCGGTTGGGGTTGGGAACGGGGGAAGCTGATCTTGTAGCTTGATCAGTTCCTCAAGAAAATCTTTGCGAATCAGGTCAGGACGGGTTGATAGAGCTTGGCCTACCTTAATGAATGTGGGGCCGAGTCGAGTCAGAATTTCTCGGAGCTGGGTTGCTCGCTTGTAAATCTCGATTTCAGATGCGTTGCGCCATTGATCCCACTGGAAACCCACGATTAGCCCGAGGAATGACCAGACAATTGTGAAGGCTCGCCCAATCACTTGAAAAGGTCTTTGTCGATAGTGGCGAGCGATCGCCCTTGCATCGTATTCACGCATCTGAAAAAGGTGCTGTGCAGTCACGTGTCTAAATTGCCTCATAGCGCACTGGTTTCAACCGATGGGATGAATGAGCCAGAGGTCTAGAGAGCCACCTGTGACTTTTGCGAGTAAAGTTAGTGAGCGAAGCAATCGACATCGTCAAATCCAATCAAGGCGTTCCGCACACGTAGGGGAATACATCACTCGACAACACCCCATATTTGTAGAATTTCTTCATTCTTGCCTCCTTGCGCCCTAGGACATGAGTCTTGCGAAACTCTCTCCAGTCAAGGGATCTAAGCGAAAGAGAAATCTACATATTTCATAATTTTAACATATGTAAAGGTTCTCCCCATGCTCGTAATCTTTCTTCAGGCTTTGGTGAGATCAACCTGGTACGTTCTGTTGCGGGCGAGACCTCTTATCTTTCAGCACTTTCAGCACCCAAATTCTTATCCTGATTTTTCGGGTCAGATCCGCTGTTTTTTGATTTGCCTTAACTTTATTTGGCTTAACAAAGCATCATCCCAGACGGCCTCCACAAAACGAACAAAGTGGTGTCCCCCCTTCAGCACAACTGTCAGTCCTGATGAGTCCAGCAAAAAAAGGCGGTAACGTGTTAATTCTTGCAACAAGCTTATCGTCAGGATTCGACTCCTGAGGAAAGATTAGACCTTAGAAGGAATGTGCTGTGGATGCGTCGAGGACAGCTTGCAACGAAAAAAACGAGCGGAAACCCGTAACCGGAGACCCGTGAGTACCATTATTTCGTCGAGCGATCGCCTCTAAGCCTCCTCAGCAGGTTACTTGTGAGCCTTGTCTACAAGCGCCCGTCATAGGTGAATCTGTCATAAATTTAATTTGCAAATTAGAATGTGTGGCAGCGGATTCATCGGGGCAGACAGGGCACTTCAAATACACGCATGAAACAGGGTTATAGGAGAACGAACATTGACTCATTTAATGCTTCTTGCTGCAACGGTTCCAAACACTCCCACATGGAGTCCCAAAATCGCAATTGTGATGGTGCTCTGCAACGTTTTGGCGATCGCCATCGGCAAAGCCACCATGCAGATGCCGAGCGAAGGCCCACAACTTCCCTCGCCAGCACTGTTTGGTGGGATGGGCTTACCTGCGCTACTAGCAACCACTAGTTTCGGACACCTGATCGGAACAGGAGTGATTCTAGGTCTGGCTAACCTAGGAGCTCTCTAAGCCAACAAAACAGCGGCACATTTCTCAGAAATGCGCCGCTGACAAGGTCTCTTTTTAGACACCGACTAAAGGAGCCAACTGTCTAAAAGTGTCTAGATTCAGTGATTGAGATAGCTAGTTGGATTGAATCTTTTCGGACACTCGATTCAATCGTTTCATCGCTCGATTCACTTCTTGGCGTGATTCACGCCATGGCATGCTACCAGACTCTAGGTCAGCCACAGCAGCCTGAGCCGCTTCGTAACGCTTCATCAAGCGGCGCAGTCTATCTGGCTGGGGATCTTTTGCCTCCAGATCGGAGATAACTTGCTCAAACGATTCGAGTTCAGCTTTTACCTCATCTACATAGGCTTGCTGCTGTTCGTTAAGTGAGACGCTCTCATCGGAAGCATCTTCCTCTGAGTCAATCGAATCAGTCGATTCGGAAACCGCTGCACTGTCAGAGCTGTTGCTAGGGTCGCTACAGGCAGACAGAATGCCTGCGCCTCCGACAGAGAAAAGAATTAACAGAAGAGATAGAGAACGTTTCATAGTTGAGCGCTGGATGTCTCCTGAAAAAGAGGGCATTAACTATAACCACAGTCAAGCTGCGAAAAACAGAATCAAATTGCGAAAATTGCCAACGTGATGCTGGGACTCACGCTAGTTAGATTGAGCATTGTAACAATGCAAAAATAACAGGCGAATGACTTGTGTCTTGTTCATTCAATGCGTAAGTCCCAACGCTGAATCCGGTAAATCCAAGAAATGCATTAAAGAGCGCATTCGTAGAAGTTTGGACGAAGATAAGAACTGTAGAAGTTCCGAAAAACTGGATAAAGTTTATTCGGGTTCTTCAATCTCTTCCTCAACACCTTCCTCGACTTCTTCTTCGGCAGCATCGATTTCTTCTTCGGTTTCCATCACTTCTTCTTCGGTTTCAGTTTCGATTTCCTCTCCGGTGCCTCCACAAGCAGCCATTCCGACAGATAGAACGAGAGCGAAGGCTGCAATAACGAGAGAAACAGGGCGCTTCATTGAAAATTTCATAGATTGTGTACCTTTTGCCGTGTAATACAATGAAGCAACGTATCATATTCTTCGATAGAGACGCAAGCTCTCTTCGATAGAGACGCAAGCTCTCGATGAAAGTTCCCTGAAGGTTCCCTACCATAGACAATATTGAACCCTAGTCTTCTCATCCCGATTCGTGTGATTGGGCTTGCAGGTTTCATTTTGTCAACATGAGCATTGCCAATGCTTTCAAAATCATCATCAGCATCAATATGCTGTTAGGTTGTAGGTGAAGTGTGATTGGGAAGAGAGTAAACTTTCTCGTTCGAATCGTGTGAATTGAAAATTTAGGATGCCTGCGCAACTCTCGCAATCCTCAGCGCTGTTCATCCAAATTGGTCGCGTTAGTATTACATGGTGGCTTGGGGCGATTGTGGGCTTCGCTATGCTGTTCGCTGTGTTTTCAGACACACGCCTGAAAGATCTGGCTTTGAATGTCTAGCGATCCCATTCCTAGCGATCGCAGTCTATGTAGAGCCAGAGATCTAGAATCTTTGCATCGATCACTAGCCTCAGCCTCAATATCAGTAGTTTTAACAAGATTTTAAAGCGGTAGAATGAAGCGGGTTCAGCGCAGAAAAGACGGTCGATTCAAGGCAAAGTCTGCTGAAGACCGCAAGGTTAGAAGCATTCGAGCCACAGACTCAGCTTGGGAATCGTTGGGTGATTTGGCCGAAGCCCAAAACATGTCGCGAGCCGATCTTGTAGAACAGCTCATTGAGGAAGGCCAGCTCGATTTTATCCAAGGTCTGGAGATTGTTCAGGCGATCGCCAGCACTCTCAACACCCGCTCTGAGTCCATTCCGCCCCAGGCTCTAGCCGATGCGCTCAGTCCAGACCAAGAGCTTCAGCCTCTTCAGGAATTGGCAGTTCGGCTCAGACCCATCAAAGATTTGGTTGCCTATCTCAACAATGTTCAGACGTTGACGGAGAAGCTGGAACCGATTCAACAGCTTGCGCAGCACATTGAATCAGTGAAGAATCTAGCTGAAAAGCTAGAGCCAATTCAATCGCTCGCTCATCAACTCGCACCCTTGTCTCATCTCGAATCGATTCAGGAACTAGGCGATCACGTTGACATTATTCAAACTGCAGCCAGACAACTCGAGGGCGCTCGTCATGAGCCGGATGCTGAGGAGATGAATTCTCTAGTCAGTTCTGAAGCAGATTCTACCGTGAGTTTTCAGGATTCGAATAGCGAAGATGAGGAGACATTGGCGATCGCTCTCCATGTCGTTGATCGATTCCTCGAAGTGAGGGCGAATAGGACCTCTCCATCCGGGGCTCAAGCGTTCAATGTCAAGGACAAAAAAAACAAAAAAACGGATCAAAAACCCAGCTCTGAGCGATTGCAAGAAATCAAGCTGAGCGAGTTTCGTAAATGGCTCGTGCGCAAGCTCTAGTCTCTGTGAACACAAGCAAGATTCATTTTAGGATTGCTATAGGATGACAGAAGATTTGATGAGTCGATCCGATTAACGAAACAATCAGCCATTTCACTCTGACTCGGCTTGGTTTTCTCAAAAAAATCTGGGCGATCGCATTCCTTCCCTCGACTCAGCAAATCTCTATTCATTCAATAGCAACGGAACCGAT
>CAKZMO010000203.1 GCA_937128595.1 uncultured cyanobacterium
CGATCGCCCCCAGTTGCCGCAGTGAGGATTGTTGGGCGGGAGTCAGACCTGTGACGTTTGCAATGTTGAGATTTTCGTAGGGACGGGGCAATGTCCAAGTGGTGACGGAAGTTCCGGTATGGCAGTCCCACAGACAGATTCGACCGTCCAAATCGCCCGTGGCGAGGAGGTAGGTTTGGGGTGGCGGCAAAAAGGCGATCGCATAGGCCAGTCGAGCGGGTTGCTCTAAAACCTGAACGCATTGTCGGGAGGAAACGTCCCAAAGTCTCACCGTTTGGTCATTACTGCTGCTGGCGAGCCATTGTCCATCCGCACTGACGGCAAGTCTGCCAATCTGGTCGGTGTGACCGATGAGCTGGGCAATTTCTGCTCCTGTCGCACAATCCCACAGGCGAATAATGCCGTCGGCTCCAGCACTCGCCAGCCCTGCCCCACCAGGAATAAACGCAAGGCTCTCCACAGGACCCCGATGGCCTTGCAGCATTTGCTGACACATTCCCTGCGGCCAGTCCCACAGTCTCACCGTGGCATCATTGCTGCACGACGCTAGCCGCTGTCCGTCGGGACTGAAGATCGCCATCCAGGTGAAATCTGTGTGGCCGACGAGCGATCGCCCCAACTTCTTGTTCGAGAGATCCCATACCAGGATGTCGTTGGTGGTTCCAGCGCTGACTAACCATTGATGGTCTGAACTGAAGGCGAGCGATCGCACCCAGTAACTTCCCGTCTCTAACCGCGCACAGCACTCTCCCGTAGCCCGATGCCACAAGTGAATCCCAGATTCCAGCGCACCAGTCGCCATCCATTGCCCATCAGCACTAAGGGCGATAGTCCAGAGTTGAGACGCGTGAGCTTGAATCGATGAGAGCTGACGAGACGTGTGGATATCCCACTGATTGACTTGTCCATCATGGCTGCCGCTCACCAAGATACCGTTCTGCTCATCCACCGTCAGGGCAAAGATTCCATTGGTGTAGCCTTGCAGCACCCGGAGAGGATTGCCTGTTGCACTGTCCCATAACCGTACCGTTTGGTCGAATCCACCACTAGCTAGCCATGAAGACTGAGGTGAAAAGGCCACCGATAATACCCAGTGCTGATGACCCGGCAAGACCCGCATACATTGCCCCGTCTGCCAATTCCAGACCCGAATCGTGCTGTCAGCGCTAGCGCTGGCGAGCCAGTCACCGTCGGCACTCAAGCTCAGAGCCCAAACTGCGTCACCATGATGGCTGAAAATTGACTGACACTGTCCCGTGACGATATTCCACAATCGAATCTCACCGTCGGCACTGCCGCTGAAGACGAGACTTTCCGACGCTGCATTCTGAACGGCATATACCGCAGCCTCATGCCCCATAAATGTATGAGTACAGGTTTTTGTTGCCAGATCCCACAGCTTAAGTGTCTTGTCTTCGCTGCCTGTGAGCAGCATTCCATCAGCACCAAAGGCGATCGCTCTTACAGCTTGGTCATGGGCAGAAAAATGTTGGATTTCTGACCAGGTTTCGCTGTTCCACAGAAACACAACCCCTGCCGCATCACTAGACGCCATCACAGGAATGCTCGATGAAGAGGACTCGAAGGCAACATCCCGCACCCAATGCTGATGACCCGTAAGGGTGTGCAAATATTGCCCTGTTTGCCAGTCCCAGACCTTTAGCGTGTGGTCATTGCTGGCGCTGACTAGCCAGGGATGTGTGGGATGAAAGGCGAGCGATCGCACCCAGCTCGAATGTCCAGTTAAGGTTTGATGGAGTTGCCCTGTGCTGACGTTCCAGAGACGAATTTCGCCGTTGGTGTCTCCACTCGCCAACCATTGCTCGGTCGGATCGAAGGCCACACACAACACCGAACCGAAGGTTTCCGTGAACAGTGTGTTCTGAAAATGCACTCCCGCAAGATTACATTGCCGTAGGTTGTATCCCCGAACATCTACATGCCACAGCGCCAAGTTTGAACTGTCTAAGTTCTCCACGGTGCCATCTAATACACACAGCAAGTTGATGACATTCCCCCCGGCATAGCTAGAACTGTCGGACAGACGTTCACGACAGAGTTGAACCCAACATCGCAGGCGATGGGTGACAGCCTTTCGACTTTCACAATGCTGCACCAGCCTGTCTAGGATGGGTTGTAGGATCAGGCGCTTTTGGGTGTTGCACACATAATCTGGAGCAGAAGGCGTCAGCAAGCCATAACGATGGAGAACCGTTCCCGCAATTTCGATGGTAGAGTCTCGCTGAATATTCAGTAGTTCTGCAACAACCTGCTCAATCAACCGCCGCGTCACATATTCCATAATCACAGGTTGCTGAGTAAATCGAGAGGACTCATTAGATGACCGATTCACAGCGATCGCTTGTTCGATGAGCGTTGGCGAAGCCGTCTCAATGAGACATCGCCGCCACAGTGAATCTAGTGCTTCAACCAGCAGTCCCAGATCTGGAGGATGGAGACAACTCGACTGAAGAGTAGCGATCGCCATTGGCTCTCGGTAAATTGCTAATCGATACATCACCTGTTGCTCCAGCGGTAACAAGCGATCAAACTGCTCGTCAAGTACCTGACGTACCCCACCCAGCAAAGGTGTAGTCGAGGTTAAAAACGGCTCCACCTGACCGCTAAACACATCGCGAATGGTAGTCGCTACCAGCTTCAGCGACAGAGGATTCCCGCCGTAGCGATCGCACAACCGATCGCTCTCCTCATCTCGACAGACCACGCCAGTGTCTTTGACAACTGCGCGACAGGCTTCGGCCATCATAGGTTTCACTGGATAGACTCGCACCGCAGAATGGCGATCGCGCAAGCTGGCAAAATGGCTGGGCACTTCTCGTCCCGTCAACACCACGCAACTCTGATGAGGTGCTTCTCCCAACTGTTCAAATACCTGCTGATAAGCGTCATATCCCGGCAGATAGTCGCCCGTAAGAGAGTGAGGACGCAGTAGGGATTCGCTATTGTCTAGCACGATCAAATGCCGATGTTGCGTCAGCCGCTCTAGCCATGCCGATAGCCAGTCCCTAAGCTGCACCGGAGGATGCGACCATGAGGGAGAATCAATCGCCAACGCGAGAGATTTCAGCAGGTCTAATGGAGCGGGTGCTGAGCTGAGCGATCGCCACACCACTCGCTCAAAGCCGTCCTTTGCCGTTTCCGAGTCGATAGACATCTGCTGAGCCAGGTGACGAGCTAGAGTCGTTTTACCAATCCCTCCCTGCCCTTGCAGCACGATTAGCCGACAGCGATCGGCCTTGCACCATTGAGCCAAATGCACGAGGTCGTCCCCCCGTCCATAAAACGCCTCGACCAAAGGAGCATCTCCCCAGTCGCAATCAATCGACAGCGAGGGCGGAGCAGGTGAATCAGCACCTAGAGAACTGCGCTGACGCTGAATCTGCTGGATTGTAGCCCGCAGATTTGACTTGCTGACAGGTTGTCCTAGAATCTGAGAGAGGTCACGCCAAAGCCTGCTGCCCACAAACTTGAGATAGTCGGGCTCATAGCCGCTTTGCTGAGCCATGCGACTATAAGTCAATCCTTCCCAAGTGCCTCGAATAATCTGCTCTTGCACCGTTGTCAGTTGCAAAGAATCCAGACGGTCTAGAAGCGTGAGGGCATCGTCTGCGGTTGTGAGTTCAATGGTCGTCACATTCTTCGTCTATGGATACGTTGATAATTAGGACAGGAGAAACCTCAACAAATTATAGCTAGCTGCTTGCATTAGGACAGAATGATATCCGCAGATAGCGCTGATAAACGCAGATACTGGAACTGAACATAAAGACTTAGGTCAAGAATATGTTCTGAATGGATCTATCTACTTAACCTCAAGGTCTGATTGTAAAAAACAGAATCACAACTCCAACGCCATAATCAAGACTGATGCGATCGCCAACGTTTGAGGATGACTGCTCATGGGACTTTCTCCAAAGCCTTTTGCTCCCCTCTGGATTGGGGTCGCGATTTTTTTCTATGCCTTTATCTCAATCGGCATCGCAGAAGCAGGATTAGGCGTTCTGTTGCCGTCGATCTTAACTGCTTACGGGCTGACCCCTGCGACGGTGACGCTGTTGTTTATCAGCCAGATTAGCGGTTATGTCCTCGCGGCTCTGACCAGCAGCGTTGTGAGTAGTCGTTTGGGTTTGGGGCGAATGCTCTTGGTAGCAGCAAGCCTGCTCACTCTAGCTTTGGCAATTTATGCCCTATCCCCGTTTTGGCTGCTGATGGTCGCTGCTGGAACGCTGTTAGGTTTGGGGATTGGATTAATTGATGCAGGGGTCAACACCGCTCTTGTTCAGGAAGCTCGCACCGCCCATCTCATCGGGATTTTGCATGGATTTTACGGAGTCGGCGCACTTTTGGGGCCAGCGATCGCCACTACTCTATTAGCGTTGGGATTGCACTGGCGACAAGTGTATGGAGTGTTGGCAGGCGTGATTAGCCTCTTGCTCGTAGGTGTTTTGGGGGCGCTAATTGCTCGATACCCGTTGCTCATCAAACGTCCGTCGATATCTCAAGCCCCTTCTTGGAGACACTTAAGGCGATCGCTTCGAACTCCTTTAGTCTTGTTGCTGGGTGCGTTTTTATGTATTTATGTCGGCATCGAAGCTGCGATTAGCAACTGGGCCTATGCAGTGGAAGTCATCGCTCGTTCTACTCCTCCGCTCACGGCTGGCTACAGCGTGAGCGCATACTGGTTTGGGCTGACGGCAGGGCGATTTGGGCTCAACTACTTTCTGCGGTCGATAGGGGCTATCCGTACCATTAGTTTGTCGCTGGTGCTTCTGATCATCGGGATAGTAGCGTGGTGGCAACTGCCCGGACAATGGATGAGTCTACCGCTCATCGGCTTTGCTCTAGCTGCTTTTTTCCCAGCCGTTATCTGGCTTATTCCAACGTATGTGTCCGAAGATTTAGTCCCTGCTTCGGTCGGGTTTGTAACGAGTGCATCTAGCGTTGGAGCGGCGCTGATTCCGTCTGGATTGGGTTGGCTGGCAAGTCGGGCAGGGCTTGCGCAGATCCCAATGCTGATGTTGCCATTGGCGATCGCCATGGGGATACTGCATTATTGGCTCATACAATTTTCTAAATCGTCGTCTAGGCAGTCAGCAGGGTGACGGTTCCGACGATCCAATATTCAACAAACCAACATTCAATAAAGCGATTTCATTCTGCAAAAATGGCGATCGCCCAACCGATTGCCAAAGCTCCAGCCAGCAGTCCGGCAAGCCTTAAAAAGGTCTGACGACGACTGATCAGAAGCAGCAGTCTAGTCCCCAAAATGCCAAAGACCCAGGCGTTCAGAGCAATGGTTGCACCGATGATATAGCCATACAGACTAGAGGCTTGTGTCGAGCAAACGATCGCCACCAATACGGCCACGCCAGTTGCTCCCCACGCAGCGCGGTGACGAAATCGACACACCAACTCGGCATAGATAAGGGCGATCGCCAATCCGCAAAACCCTCCCCACAATGGCAGAAGCGAGACGAAAATCCCGGTTAGCCCTGCCCAGAACACGCCAAATACGAGTAAAAACCAACTGTCCCTCGAAAATTTTGAGGACAATGGTTCAATAGCTTCGTCTGAATCATTGGGATTGGGCAGGTTGTTCAACGAGTTTTCCCTGGTCGGAGACAGAATAACGATATCAAATGAAGTCAACTAAGCTGTTTGGAAAAACACTAAATCCTGCTGTGCAAAATGCCGAAACTGAATGAAACGCTGCTGCCCATAGAGCATTTGGCACATCTTCCATAGAAAATGCAATGTAGAGACATATAAATCCAATAATCTCTATTAGTATCGTGAAAATAGCAGTGTGTTGAATGAATGTTTTGAGATTGAATCTCTCAGGCAGTGAAAAGACCGTTTCGCCAATTTTCTGGCGTGTGGAGGGTAACGTTCTTTCACGAGCTAAGATCACACATGATCCCAAAGTCATATAGCCCGAGCCGCCGACTTGAAACGCACAGGCGATCACAAATTCCCCAAAGAAACTAGACGACGCGTGCTGGCTTTTCAAATAACTTCTTGAGGCGCTCATAACTAAAAATTTTTTCCACGATTTATTGTGGCTCATGAAAAGATTTAGGCTTGCATAATAAGTAATATAAAAATCTGTCGGCAGTTAGGTTTAACTCAAAAAGAAGCTCGAAAGGTGTTTAAAAAGAGTTCTGCAACACACTACAATTCAATGCTGTCTTTAAAATCTTTCACAACGAAAGAGAAGCTTCAGGAGCATCTTCTTTAGAAAAGAGTTAAAAAGGGACATTCGTGTCGAGGTGGAAGTATGTATTCATCGTTACGGCATTGTGAGCAAGAGAGCGATCGCCCTCTCATTTCTCCACGTGTTATGCCAAATAGCAACGCATGACTAAGACCAAAAATCACGCCTCCGGGAATAGCTTAGAGACGGTGAGCGATGGACTCTCCTGAGCTTAATAGTGAGACTTTCATTAATCAGATGACAGTTTTGACTGATCTATAATTTCCCCATGGAAAATCTCACCCTCACCCAACCCGATGACTGGCATCTGCACCTGCGCGACGGCGACTCGCTGAAAGCAGTTTTGCCCCATACGGTACGTCAGTTTGCCCGTGCGATCGTCATGCCCAACTTGAAGCCTCCGGTGCGCTCCGTCGCAGATGCCAGAGCCTATCGCGATCGCATTCTGGCCGCCATTCCTGCGAGTCAACAGTTTGAGCCACTCATGACGCTCTACCTGACTGATAACACCAGCCCCGAAGACATCATTGCGGCGAAGGCGTCCAAGTTTGTCAAAGCGGTGAAGTATTATCCTGCGGGTGCAACCACAAACTCAGACTTCGGTGTGACGGATATTCGCAAGTGCGATCGCGTCTTTGAAGCCATGCAAGAGGTCGATCTGCCGCTGTTGCTTCATGGAGAAGTGACTCACCAAGACGTTGATATCTTCGACCGTGAAAGAGCCTTTATCGAACACTATTTAATTCCCCTCAAGTCACGCTTTCCCAAGCTGCGGGTAGTGCTGGAGCACATTACAACCTCGGATGCAGTGACCTTTGTATTGTCTGCCGAGCACGTTGCGGCAACGATCACACCCCAACATCTATTGCTAAATCGCAATAGTATCTTCCAAGGCGGTATTCGTCCCCATTTTTACTGCTTGCCCATTTTGAAGCGAGAAACCCATCGTCAAGCCCTGCTGCAAGCGGCAACCTCTAACAATCCCAAGTTTTTTCTAGGGACTGACAGTGCCCCCCATGCCCGCAACAGCAAAGAAACGTCTTGCGGTTGCGCCGGTTGCTATTCGGCATTACACGCAATGGAGTTGTATGCAGAAGCCTTTGAAAGTGTGGGTGCGATCGCCAAACTTGAAGCGTTTGCCAGCTTTCACGGGCCAGACTTTTATCAGCTGCCGCGCAATACAGGACAGATTACCTTAACCAAAAAAAAGTGGCGCATTCCTGATCAATTGCCATTTCCTGACTCTGGACTCGTGCCGTTACGAGCAGGAGAAGAAATAACGTGGCAAATGGCTTGACTCGAACAGGAAGAATGAAAGCTCAGTCTTGTCTGAATGGATCGCTGGTGGATCAAACTTAACCCATGAACCTGAACCAAGACAAAATGCAGGCGATCGCCACCGCTCCCACCCCGACCCAGAGCAGCCCCGTTTGCACATGATTTTGACTGGCAAACATCAGCATCGACTTGAACCATTGAGGATAGGGCTTCTCCGCCAGTGGCATGTCTAGCTCTTGCAAAATTTGGTTGGCCTGCGACGTGGCATTCCACAGATCGCCCATGCGACCACTGCGACCATACACAGGAGCCAGCACTTGTAAAATCGTGGCTTCCCCTGAGCGATCGCCCGCTTTTCGCTTGAGATTGAGGGCTTTCTCGTAGTCCTCAATGGCATCATCGAGCCGATCTAGATTGAGTAAAGCGTGACCTCGATTGAGCCAAGCGTCAGGATCATCCGTTTCCAGAGCGATCGCACGGTCAAAACTCTCCAGAGCTTTCTCATAGCGTTCTAAAAACGCCAAACAAATGCTCCGGTTAAACACCGCTTCGTAATAGTCGGGTCGCAGTGAGAGAACTTTGTCATAAGCCGCGATCGCTTCTGCTTTTTGCCCCAAGACTGATAGCGCACTGCCCCGGTTGTAGTGAGCTTCGACGTTGTTGGGATTGATGGCGATCGCCCGTTCATAGCTTTCAAGGGCGCTTTTTAGCTGTCCCAAATCATCGTAGGAAATCCCTCGGTTATACCAAGCTGAGGAGTTGTCGGGATTTAGCTCAACGGCGCGGTCATAAGAGGCGATCGCCTTAGCATGTTGTCCGGCTTTTGAGAGAGCCACACCCCGATTGACCCAGGCTGTTTCGTACTCTTCCTTGAGAGCGATCGCGTTATCGTAGCTAGCAACGGCAGCTCCCAATCGTCCAATGGCATCAAGAGCCACGCCCCGGTTGTACCACACCGCAGGCTGATCCGGATTGAGCGCAATAGCGCGATCGAAAGAAGCGATCGCCTCCTCATGGCGATTCAGGTCGGCTTGAGCCACACCCCGGTTATACCAAGCCGTTTGCTTTTCAGGATTGAGGGCAATGGCATTATCAAAAGACTCAATCGCCTCAGGATGACGCTGAAGCAAAGATAGTGAGCCCCCCCGTATATTCCAGGCTTCGGCAGAGCCAGACTGGAGGGCGATCGCCTGATCACAACGAGCGATCGCGGCTTCGTGGTCGCCTGTCATTTGAAATTGCAGCGCTTCTTCAATCAGCGCCTGAGCGTTCTGCTCAAGAGGATTCATCCGGTCAATTATTCCGTATCAGCTTTTTTCTATCATAAACCTCGTGACGCCGGAGAACCGGACTGGGAGTTATGGCAGGTTCAAATTTTGGTTTAGCTGTGAATATGATTTGGCGATGCAAAACGTCTGTGGCGATCGCTCTCACAGACAAAGAACGCTTTTCCTCAGGCCGTTCTAAGATAGGGAGACACTAAAAACCACCAATTGTTTTTTCAACATGGCAAGTGCTGAGCATTCCAAAGAACGTCTCGTTGCTTTTCAGCAGGCGTATCAAAACCTGCAACTCTTGCCACTGCTAACCCAGGAAGAATTGGACAAGTTTTGGGTTGAGTATGGCACGGCTGTGCTCGAACGGTTGGAGCAGTCGGTACTCGACTCCACGCCAGGGAACGACAAGATTATCTTCACAGGTCATCGGGGCTGCGGCAAATCGACGCTGCTGGCCGAATTTTGTCGGCAAATCGAGGGTGAGTACTTTGTGGTGATGTTTTCTATTGCCGAGCTGATTGAGATGTCGGATGTCAACCATGTCAACATCTTGTTTGCGATCGCAGTTCAGTTGATGGAAGCGGCAGAGAATCAAAAAGTAAAGATCAAACCGTCTATCAAAAAGAAGTTCTATCGCTGGTTTGGCGAACAAACTCGTCTAGAAACATCAACTATTGAAGCGGATCTGGAAGTCAAATCTGAGGTCGGAGGCGGCTTAGATGCCATCTTCAAGTTTTTATTTCAGATCAAATCTATCCTCAAGGCAAATGCCGTTATTCGAGATGAAATTAAGACCAAGTTTGAGCGGCAGATTTCGGATCTAATCGACCGCATCAACGAAATTGCTGCTGCCATTCGAGCCGATATCAACAAGCCAATTCTCGTGGTGATCGATGACTTAGACAAGCTTGATCTAGAGCTAGTCGAAAAAATCTACTGCAACAACATCAACCCTTTGTTTCAGCCTGAGTTTGGCATCATCTACACGATTCCGATTGCCGCCATTCGTAATCTGACGTTTCTTAATGTGATCAAGGGTAAAACCAACAAAATTGAGCTGATGCGAGTGGCGAAGTTTTTTCCAAAAAGAGCCAATCGTGACCCCGACGCCAAGCCTGTCGAGTCAGAAGTGGCCGTGTTTCAGGAAATTTTGCGGAAGCGGTTGCCTCCAGAACTGATGGAGCCAGAGATTGAGCAGCAGATTATTCTCAACAGCGGCGGCGTTTTGCGCGAACTGATGCGGTTGGCAAGTCTCTGCTGTAGTAAGTGTTTGGTGCAGATTCGGCGGGCGATTCGGAAGCAAGACCCTGAGACTCCGCTACCAGACATCAAAATCAATGCGGACGTTTTGGCGTTAGCGGTGGCTGATTTGCGAATTGACTTTGCGACGCCTCTAGGACGGCTTGACTATGATTTACTCAAACGGGTTTATCAAGACAATGAACCCCAGAATGCGGAGGATCAGCGATTCCTAGATTTTCTGCATGGGCTTTATATTCTGGAATATCGCAATGCTCAGCTTTGGTATGATCTTCACCCCATCGTCACAGATTTGTTGAAGGAACAAGTGCCTGATTTA
>CAKZMO010000204.1 GCA_937128595.1 uncultured cyanobacterium
TCGAAGAATGATTTTGGTAGGGGCATCGCATTGCGATGCCCCTACAGCAGGTCATTCATGAGTTGAATCTTTCCGCATCATTCCATGCTGTGCAACACCTAATATCTATCCTCTTATTTTTTCCCGACACTGAGTCGTTTGGAAAAAAAACATCATTGGAGCAAGTCGGTCTTTATCGACTTGCTTTTTGTTTGTCCTATTCGTCCGCCTCCAATGTGGGACAGCGCTGGACGGATCAGATAACCGAAATTTGTCATTAGGAGGGAGCTTTGCCCATGACTAGCGACGCTAAAATGCCGAGCAATCCGGCAAATCCCACATAGTACAGCGTTGGTAGCAAAACTTTCCGCATCAAGAGACCTTCACATCCCGTCAGACCCACGGTTGCTTCTGCTGCTACCACGTTGGACACGCAGATCATGTTGCCTGCGGATGCACCAACGCATTGCAGGCTCAATCCTAAGGCCGAAGAGAGTCCTACTTGGAGGGCAACCCCAAACTGAAAGACTGAGAACATCAGATTGCTAACCGTAACGCTGCCCGCCACAAACGATCCAATTGTACCGACGATAGGGGCGAAAAAAGGCCAGGTTTGCCCAGTTAACGCTGCCATACCGTCAGCCAGCGTTAGGGGCATGCTTGCCAATCCAGAGGTGTTGACTCCAGAGTTGATAAACACCCGAGCCATCAACACGGCTGCTCCCAGAGCCAGGATCGTTTTTTTCAACATGGGCAATGATTGGACGACAGCTCGTCCCAGAGCATCAGGTTTCATCTTTTGGATGAAGGCCGTGAGAATGACCACAACGATGAAGACCGTAGGGGGTAGGTAGAGGGGTTGGGTTGTGGCTGTCACTGCTGTCCCAAAAATGGAAGGCCAGGTTAGTCTGATGGATTGCAACCAGCCTCGGATGGGCAAAAACTCTAGGCGCGTTGCCAGCAAAAGCGCTCCCAATATGACATAAGGGAGCCAAGCTCGTTGGGCTGACATGAGGCTGGCTTTGATAGGCGTCGATTTATCTGTGGAGGGAAGCTGACTCCGCCATGCATCGGGCCACTGAGATGGGGGTGGAAAATCCCAATGTGTTTCTGGTACAAAAAAGCCACGTCGTGCCGCAGGAACGACAAGGCTCAAGCCAACCAGTCCTCCAATGAGGGTTGGGAATTCTGGCCCAATGAATACAGCGGTAAGAGTGTAAGGCACGGTAAAGGCTAGTCCGGCAAAGAGAGCAAATTTCCAGGTGGCAAGGCTATCTTGTAGGGCTAGACGAAACGGGCGATCGCCAAAGCTAAGGGTTAGCGCTAATACCAGCACCAGCGGCAAAAATGTCCCGATGATGCCGTGTAGTATTCCTGCCCATTGACCCACGGCTGCGATGTATTCGGCTTTAGTGAGACCTAGCTTTGCCAACTGCTCTTCAACAGCTGGAACATCTTGTAATCCGGTATTAATACCGATAATGAGGGGTGTACCGACCGCTCCAAACGTAGATGGCGTGCTTTGAATAATTAGAGCTGATATCACTGCTGCCATCGCTGGAAACCCGATCGCCACTAGCAGCGGCACTGTAATCACAGCGGGAGTACCAAAGCCAGAAGCGCCTTCGATGAAGCCGCCGAATAACCAGGCAATGATGATCACCTGTACTCGCCGATCGCGCGAAATGCCTAGCAGACTTTGGCGAATGCTGGCGATCGCTCCCGATTCTTGCAGGGTGTTGAGCAGCAGCATGGCTCCGAACACAATATAAAGGATTTCGAGGGCAGCGATCGCCCCTTGCACACTTGACGCAGCCACTTCTACAAAGGGCACTTTCCAAACTAAAAGGGCGATCGCTACGGTGACTAAATAAGCGAGCGGCATGGCTTGTCCGGCTGGGCGTCGAGCAACGACCAGCAGCAAGAAAACGGTGGCAATGGGGATGGCTGCGAAGAGGAAATAAAGAGGAGAAACCATAAGCATTTACTAAACGAAAGGTTTGGCTGTACGCGCAGTTCGGTTTTGAGTTTCTTTCTGCAAGAGACCATGCAGGAGGCTATCTTCTGCGACATAATGACAACGGCACACCACCTCATCTCAACAGTTTGGGATTGAGCGATGGGCTTTCAACATGGTTCACTCGCGGAAGGATTTCATTCGTGATTTTATGACAGACCTTACTCGCAATTCTCTTCAGCCTATCCACGTGATTGGAGGTGGCCTCGCTGGAACTGAAGCTGCTTGGCAGATTGCTCGGGCTGGAGTGCCTGTCATCCTTCATGAAATGCGACCCCAGAAGCTGAGTCCGGCTCATCACTCGGAACATCTGGCTGAGCTGGTGTGCAGCAATTCTTTTGGGGCAATGTCGAGCGATCGCGCCTCTGGCCTCCTCCACGAAGAGCTGAGGCAGCTTGGATCGATCATTATTGGCAAGGCTGATGATCACCAAGTTCCCGCTGGGGGAGCCCTCGCGGTTGATCGAGCCGTGTTTAGTCGTGACCTGACTGAAACTTTGGCTTCTCATCCTCTGGTGGAGCTGCGTCGGGGCGAGGTGCGCTCGATTCCCCAAGATGCCATCACTGTCCTGACTACGGGGCCCCTCACTAGCGAAGCATTGGCCACGGAACTGCAAGAGTTCACAGGGATGGCCTACATGAGTTTTTTCGATGCTGCTAGCCCTATCGTGGTAGGCGAATCGATCAATCAGGAGATTGCGTTTCTCGCTTCTCGCTATGACCGAGGGGAGGCAGCCTATCTCAATTGCCCGCTGAACCAGGAGCAATATCTCCAGTTTTGGAACGCCATTTGTGAGGCTGAACAGGCAGAGCTGAAGGATTTTGAGCGGGAAACGGCCAAGTTCTTTGAAGCTTGCTTGCCTATTGAGGAAATGGCGAAACGGGGCGAAGATACCATGCGCTACGGCCCGATGAAGCCCGTCGGGTTGTTTGATGCTCGATTGGGAGATTTCAAAGCTCCGGAAAACCGCAGCAAGCGCCCCTACGCGGTTGTGCAACTGCGTCAGGAAGATAAGACGGGTCAACTGTGGAATATGGTCGGCTTTCAGACTAATCTGCGCTGGGGCGAGCAAAAGCGGGTGTTTCGAATGATTCCTGGATTAGAAGAGGCGGAGTTTGTGCGGATGGGCGTGATGCACCGTAACACGTTTATTAACTCGCCGGAGCTACTCGATGCGACGCTTCAGTTTCGCGATCGCCCCACTCTACTCGCTGCTGGACAACTGGTGGGCACTGAAGGATATACCGCCGCTTCTGCTGGAGGTTGGCTAGCGGGTACCAATGCCGCTCGTGTGGCTCTAGGGCAATCTCCGATTACTTTGCCTGATACCACGATGATGGGGGCGCTATTTGCCTTCATCAGCTCGGCAGAACCGAAGCATTTTCAGCCGATGCCGCCCAACTTTGGCATCTTGCCGACGCTACCTGAACGGATTCGCAATAAGCGCGATCGCTACGGCAAATATCGCGATCGCTCTCTCGCTAATCTGTCGTCGTGGCGGGGGGAAGGGGCGATCGCGGGATAGGTTGAGTCCTATTTCATCTCATAAGATTGCCACAGGGAATATTGTGCCTATCTTCATTTGAGACTTTTATTCTTAAGTTTGGTCTACAAACAATCTAGCGAGTCTTTGGTTAAGACTTTGTGGGAGTAAGTTGTCCTTTTTGTCTCATCGCTAGACTCAGTGCATTGAAACTGGTCTTTTTTGTTGACTTTGAGACCCATGTTGAGACTTGCTGGAACGGGTGCGATATTTGCCGTGGCTGTGCTTCAAGCAAGAGATGATCTGTCTACTCAACGCCCTCTCGTCTCGTTTCTAGACTCGCAATCTTAAAAATAGTCTTTTGTTGTCTTTTTGAGTCTCAATTTAAGATTTTGGTACGGCAAAACCTACCCATCTTTCGTCTTATTGTTAGACTCGCGACACTGAAAAGAGTCTCAATTTAAGACTTGTTTTACTGCAATGAGTCTTAAATTGGTACTCTAAATCTTAAAATAAGATAACAGGAAGGCTGTTGGCTATGCTCAGGAAAGTCAACGCTATTCTCTTGTTTCATCTGGAGGAATCTCTGCTTTGAGGCTAAAACTAAGGAAAATAGCTCCTTTTGCCGTAGCCCTATGTTTGAAACCGTTGTTGGTGCGATCGCCATTGCCGACGGTAGGATCAAGTCAGTCTCAACCACAGCAGGCCATGACCCTCGACGAACTTCTCAACGCTGCAAATCAATTGAGCGAACCGGAGTTAGAAACTCTTCTCAATCAGCTCTGGTTGCTCAATGCTCGTCGTCGAGCACCCGTTTTGCCGGAGCAAGAAACTCACCTGTTGACGCAAATTAATCA
>CAKZMO010000205.1 GCA_937128595.1 uncultured cyanobacterium
CGCCTGAAGCATGAATGCGCGGAGGGCAATCGAGCGTTTCGCAATTTGGATTTGAGTGGGGCCGACCTATTTGAATGCGATTTAGAGGGAATAGACTTAGAAGGAAGCGATCTCAGCCATGCATACCTGCCCTATGCTAACTTGAGCCGAGCCAGTTTCAAGGAAACACGGCTACACCACATCCAACTCGGAAATGCCAAGCTCCAATCCGCTGATTTCTCAGGGGCACAATTCTTTGACAGTCAGTTTGTGCGGGCAAATCTCTGTTATTGCACATTCCACCATGCTGCTGTGCAGCAATCAAATTTACATGGCGTCGATTTACGCTATGCCAACCTTAGCCACGCCAGACTACGCAAAGTTGATCTATCATCTGCTAATTTAACCCAAACTATCCTACTGCAAACGCAACTGGTACGCTGTAACTTATTTCGCGCTCAGGGACTTAATCTAGCGGAAGCGATCGTTGATGAGTTAACGATTTTTCCTAATGGCTATCGCGAACAGCGATCGAATCCATCGTAACGGATTACATAACGAATTGACCGAAACCAATGGGCAACCGTTGAGCTAATTTCAAGGATTGCCCCAAATTTTAAGCAGATATGAAAAATACTGAGTATACTGCAATGCCTATCTTAGAAATGCATGAATCCCATCACTTATGATTTAATTTACCCTATTGGTCACTCATATCGGATAATGCGATCGCACTTCTTAACTCAGTAAGACCATCATACTCAGCTAATTGGATGCTGGAACCCAGGTGTATGTCATGTTTTCGCCCTTTTTCTAAATCTCTCTCTCAATAGTGAGAGAAAGACATTGACGGTTTTGTTCTCCTTCGCCCCCGATTGGGCGAAGGGAGTGGGGGATAAGGGCAATGCAGGATTTACAAATATGACATGCGCCCTGTAACCCTATAAGTAATGACGGTTTTCATCCTGTGGAATGCGACCATCTCTGCTGCATCCGGTAATGCTGCACAACACGATCGCACCACTGGCGATCGCGGTCTTATAGGCAGATGGTAACCCCATCAACCTCAGTACACTCGCCCATCAGAGACCGTTCAAACATCCATCCCCGATCGGCTGTTCAAACAACCGCATCAAAACCAAACCCTAAGAGTGAGAGCAGCTTCGGATAACGCAACCCGACTTGTTTCGACCGTTGGCAGCATAGATCTAACTCAGCGATCGCCTCACCAACGTCGTCAATGAACGCCCGAATTGCCCTCACTCTGTCTAGCCCCCACTAGCAGGCGGCCCATATTCCACAAAATTGAAGTTTCGTGTAATTCAATCAAAGCCAAGATTGCATCATTCCAATATTGCAAGAGATATAGCGACGCAAGAGTTGATTAAGACACGATGTGATCTCTGGATTCCCGTCTGCATGGGAATGGCTAATGAAACTGTCCTAACTCATCCCACCATTGCTATACACCGCGATCGCGCTAGTCCAGTCTTCTCAACAATTGTGCGTAACTGTCCTGCAAAATGTCTGGGTTCTGGATGCCTCATATCACGTAGCTAATCGTTCACTCGTGATTCGCCCTATGCCCGACCACAAAAAACATACAAACGTTGATAGTAGTGAAGCGTTATTCAACCTGATGTGATAGATAGTCAATGCTGCATAGTCGAGCGGGCGATCGCGCCATGCCAACGGCCTAACCTGCCTCGGCTCCAATTCAAGACGGAACCGCCATTACGCCGCCAGCAGTTCGTAACGCCACAATTCTGCACGGCAGATATAGCGACAATGCTGATTCAGTTGGCGACGCTGCTCCTCATTTGGCAACTGTTTGAGTACGTCATAACGAGCGATAATTTCTGCTAGGGTACGCGCGTCTTCCATTGACACCCCTACTTCAATTAACCGTCGCCAGTAGGTTGGCATCAATTCACGGACTTGGAGCGATCGCTGCTTCCGTTTTGCACGTTTTGCAGCTTTGTAGTTCGCAACGGCCCGCGCTACCTTTTTCGCTTCCACTTCTGACATACCGAGTTCGACGAGACGCTGAAGGTAGTTACAGGCAAGCTGTTTGGACTGAAAAATTTGAGCTTTGGGAAAAGCTGAGGGGGTCGCCGAAGAAGCAGTAATCATAATGAACTCTCGCAAAACGCCTGATTGACAATCCATTCAATGCGACAAACTGAGAGGTTGCTCCAACACATCAGCAATTCATCGACAATTACAGTATCCAGCCATTGCCTTCAAACTTCTGTGACAGGTCACGACGCCCATACGTGACAATACTGATGCGATCGTGTGACGGCAGCTCATAGTGAGCGTGATGCATTGAGAACCAAGCTGTGATTATCATCACTATTTATCAATATGGATGTCACTGCTAGAAATCATTAAAAGATGTATTTGCTTCAAAACAACATAATCAATTCACATCTAGTCAAGTGCTGATTTTTTCAGCAATTTTTCGATTGCAAGCCATGACTTACTAGCGCGATCGCCTCATCAAAACATCTAGATATTAATAACATTGCTTTAATAGTTAGATCATTCAACAACAGTTGGACTCTCCTCAATCTCATCTGAGATGTTGTATCAATGATTAATTAATAAATTGTATTGATATATCAGCCATTAAAGCCTCACTAATCATTCAAATGTACTCAACCCCTTCAAATTCCTAAAAACCAGTCGGTCATTCATGACATGGCTAGAGGCTTTGAGGCAAGCACCACATCAACGCCTCTCCGATTATTTTTTATTCATAAATAAAATTGCATTGAAGCACTATCGAAATCCTATTTGGGTATTGTGAGAATGAGTCCTGAGGACTCATTCTCACAATACCCAATTTCATTTAAAACTCATTTAGGACTGCTATAGCTGAATCGAAATGAAGTAGCTGGTGCTATGCATTAACCCACAACATTGGGCAGCTCTGAAAAGTTTTTGATAATTCGAAGAATTGTTTATTAATAAATCGATGAAGATGTAGAAAAATTAATGTTAAAAAAAACACATCATTGCTACATTTAGTGTTGAGGTTATGCGTCTACACGAAACAGGGCTTACACGCTGAGCCGTAGCCAGCGTTTTGGAATTATTACTGTAATATTCATCAGTAGCTTTCTCCATAGTGATGACACAACGTCATTACGCAATGCTCACCATAGCCTCTATGGTGAGCATCATGGCGGGAACCGAGCAGGGCCATCTGCAAAACACATTGACTGACAGAGTCTCAGTCGAATGTTGCAGATCTGGTTCCTGCGTGACTGTTCGATCATGGTGCATTGTTGATCCATCCTGAAATTCGTCCCATCTCGGCAGACAGTTGACAGAGCCATCAAGGGCTTTAAACATCATCGACAGCCCATCTCTTCCGATATTGACTGTCGATCGCGTGCCATCACTGTTCTGATTGCGTTAGATGAGGCGAACTCTCGTAACTGCAATTTAGGGATTTAAGAACTCATGAAACAATTAGAGGGTTCATTTACCACTTCGCGCAATTCTCTGAAATCTAACGCATCTGCAGCGCATCTCGTCTTTATTGATGCCAGAGTTCATCAATACGATATCTTACTAGCGGGTCTGAGCGATCGCCATGTTGCTGTCATTATTCATGAAAACCAAGACGGTCTGACCTGTATCAGTCGTGCCCTGAGCATGTATAGCACTGTTCAGAGTATCCATTTGGTCGCTCATGGTGAATCTGGATTACTAAGACTCGGGTCATCTGATATCACGTCAGAACATCTCAAGCATCGCGCTGTCGAACTGGCACAATGGCAATCAACCCTTTCGCCGACTGCCGAAATCCTAATTTACGGATGCTCGACTGGCACAGGCGATCGCGGTTTTCAGTTCATCAATACCCTTCATCACCTGACAGGTGCGATCGTCGCAGCATCATCCACACCCGTTGGGCATCGCGATCGTGGCGGTAATTGGCATCTCGATATTTCTACAGACCCGATACATAGCCCATTTGCATTTTCGGAAGCTGCGCGCGATCGCTATCCGGCTATTCTTGCCACACTGTACCGCGATACCTTTGCCGAGGAACAAGTCACGGGGCCGTGGCTCTATGGCATTGGTCCAGGAACCGCCTCCAACGATCCGGCCCTAACCGCTCGTAACAGCACAACTGGTGCAATACCTGGGTTGCCAGGTGGTGCGATCGATGCACCCGGTGACGGTGCTTTAAGACTAACCGACGCCTCCAACAGTCAAGCCGCTTTTGTTATTTACGACAACCCAATTGATAGCTCAAACGGTCTCGATATCACGTTTGACTTTTTCATGTATAGCGGCTCGGGAGCAGACGGAATTAATTTTTTCCTGATTGATGGGAATACAACTCCTACAGAAGCCGGAGCGTTTGGTGGATCGCTTGGTTATGCTCAACGAAATGATGGAACCCCAGGACTGGAAGGTGGTTACATCGGAATTGGTTTCGATCGCTTCCGAAACTATGCGAACCCCACTGAAGGGCGCATCGGCGGACCTGGCCCTACTGAAAATGCTGTCTCAATTCGAGGACCAGGCAGTGGACAAACTGGCTATGAGTTCCTCCGCACATCTGGAACGTTAGCTACACCACTTGGTGTCGAAGCCTCCACTAATCGTGATGATGCTAAGCTTACAGCCAGAATCTTACTAGAATCCGATGGAAATCTAGCTATTTTTATCGATTTCAATAACGACGGCGACTTTTTAGACACTGACGAAAACATTATCGCTGGGTTCGATGTTGAGGATGAAACAGGGGTTAATCTACCAGACACCTTTAAGTTCGGTTTTGCAGCGTCCACTGGAGGAGCAACCAACATCCACGAGATCCGAAATCTCAACATTGAAACAGCTAATCCTAACCCCAGTGCATTAGATTTAGTCATAGATAAGACTGGGCCAGCAAACGTTTTGCAAGGAACAGAGTTTTCTTATAGTCTGAACGTTCGTAATGATGGACCAATCAATGCTAGCAATGTTGTCATTCAAGACTTTTTGCCGGATGATTTAACCTTCGTATCAGCCAGTAATGGAGGAACGTACGATCCCACTACAAGTATTGTGACTTGGGATCTTAATTCACTCGATAGCAATAATGATGTGACTTACGAAGTGGTAGTAAACGCACCAAATACTATCACAACCACTGAGAATACCGCGTTTGTTGCTAGTACGCAGGCAGACCTAAACATTGACAACAACCGTGATGGTTTAACAACCAACATTGTAGATGTCTTGCCGACTGCGGATTTGCTAGTCACGAAAACAGCTCCGGCTGAAGTCACAGGTGGAGGAGATCTTACCTATAGCATTACAGTAATCAATAATGGACCAATCGTTGCGGATTCTGTAGTCATTAGCGATCGCCTTCCCAATCGCTTTACCTTTACCGAGGCTACAGGGGGTGGTGTATTCAATGCAACTACTGGCGAAGTCGAATGGAACCTTGCCTCACTTCCGAATGGAACCAGTCAAACATTCAGCATTACTGGCACTGTTCCAAACATTAACGCCACCATTCGCAACGTCATTGATATAACGTCTGCCACTGACGATAGCGATTTGACCAACAACCGGGATGTTCTAGAAACGTTGCTCGTTCGACAGACT
>CAKZMO010000206.1 GCA_937128595.1 uncultured cyanobacterium
ATGCAAATGCATCACTGTTTTTCTCTTCAAATTGGCGTGTGAAAGAGATGAATTCGTCCAATATAGATCGATAGGTTTCAATATCTTGCGCGGAAACAATAGTGATCCAACCAGGTAAAGCAATCGATGACACGTTCATCGTTGCAACTGCATTACCCAGATTTAGATAAAATGTAGTATGAAAACCACCTATGAGATCATGTTGCAAGTTGCTGCCAAGCAACTGTGCAAATAAATCCTGATTCTCTGGTTGCTGGTAATGTGCCAGCAGTATCTCAGCAAATCGGAGAGCAGCAAGAATATCAAAGCGCACAGAAGTCTCACTGGTTACAGTAGGTTTAAATTTACTCATCACCTCATCGTAGGTGGCATAGCTTATATCGCGAGGTGCTACAACAAAGATTTTGCGATCCTTGCCACCAGCAACAGTCTTAGTGATCGCATCCCGGTAGAAACCTACCATTTTTAGGTATTCGGTCAACCAAAAACCCTTCATATTGCTGATACTGATCCCATCTGATTTGACCTTGTTCTGCCCCTTTCCTTGATCGGGGTTAAAAAATTGCTGACAGGTCGCGCTTTCGCTCACACCCCACCTATTCTCCTTGTTGAGAGATTTCCAGTGACTCATCGCATCATCTATGGGATTAGGCAGTTCGCTATAGAGTTTCAATAACAGGTCAATGATCTGTGGTTGTACGGACCGCGGTTTCCACCAATCACTCATGATGTTGGTCCAGCCCGGCAGGGCCGCTGGGTTAATCGTGCGCAGTACGTCCCAGGCAATAGGCTTGTGAGGTAATTCGGTGCCTGCTCGTACAGCCTCATAGAACGCGGTGTTTTGCGCCTTCATATCCTCGTAATCATCTATACGACCAGACGGCAGATTATCAGGCAAGCTAGCCGCATTTTTAACCGTGCGAATGAACCGTAGCCCACCCATAACGTAGTTGTCCTCACCCAAATCCGCGACAGTCTCCGGGCGGATTTGGCTGGGGAGGTCCAGGCGAATGTATGCGCCACAATCCGTCCAGTGGATGCCGCCGTAAGGATCGCCTTGTTTTTCAAGTAGCTCGGCCAGGAGATGTTGCAGTCCCAGCGCAGCTAGCGTATCTGAGAACGGGTCATTGATGCCGATGAGATAGGTTCGTTCAGTCATTTATAGGTAGCTCCATCTGTCTAGGTAAGGAACCGGATTTAATCGGGATGAGTGTGTCAGGCCCAAAGCGTTCATAAGCGAACAAGGCTATAATCTGTAAATCGGACTTTGGAATTTGCCAATAACCTTTATTGCTCAGCCATTTCTTGTCTCGAACTCGATCCTTCAGTGTTGATAGTTCACGCAGTAATCGATCACGCTGCATATTCCTGAACCTGAGATAGACGTAGTCTTCATCATCATAGAATTCAATGATAGGATTTATCTGAGGCATTACTTGCTCCAATCATGGTTTTGTATACAAGATGTATGGGATAAAAAAATCTTAGCATGCTTCGTGATTTGGAGCAAGTGCCCACTTCTGTTCCGTGTTTTCTAGCAAAACCCGCAGAGGGTACTGAAACATACATCTCGTATACTACGCAATTGAGCGAAAACCCGTAGAGGGTACTATGTGGGATGTTTATAAATATCATTGGGTGTGGCTACTTTACGTTTTGGCTTCATGCTGCCACACCCAGCATAAGATCTTCGGGTACGGCATGAGGGTGAGAGGCTCCATACCGTTT
>CAKZMO010000207.1 GCA_937128595.1 uncultured cyanobacterium
GATCTGGGTGGGACAGTGAGGGATTATGTGGTGACGTTATTAGCTGGCAGTGCTTCTTGGATGATGCTGAGTGCGATAGCATCCCTGTCTACAAGAAAGGAGAAGCTATCTGTGTTATCAATTTTGGTAAAAACGCAGAGCTTCACAATTCGAATGCCCACCTAATAGCCGCCGCGCCTGATCTCTATGAGGCGCTTAATAATTTGATGAATGTTATCTCAAGTGGCTGCAGCACTAAATCCTATGCGCACGATATTGCACGCAAAGCACTAGCCAAGGCAAGGGGCGAACAATGATCACAAGAGAGCAGCTAAAAAAAGCAGATGAAGCAAAAATTCAAGCCGCATATGAAGCCAGAAAACTAAGAGAGGCGTTTGCAATTCAAGAGTGCCCATTTAGCATTGGGGATATTGTTGATGTTTGCGGGTATTCCTACGAAGGCAAAAAAATGAAAATAGATTCGATCCTTCCGTCACGGTATTAATCTGTAGGAGACTGGATGGTCAGAGGGTCAATCCTAAAATCAAACGGCAATGTTGGGAAAAATGCGGCTTGCTTTCGTCATGATGAGTGGGAGAAAAACAACCAATGATCAAATTCGAACTAAGAAACAAACACGCAAAACTGCCGACACGAGCAACACCCGGCAGCGCGGGCTTCGACCTTTTCGCCACCTACGGTTTCACACTCAAGCCAGGCCAGCGCCACTGCTTTGATACTGGCGTTGTTGCGGACATCCCCTACGGCTGGGTTGGATTGGTACAGCCACGCTCAGGGCTGGCTTTGCGGCACGGCATTGATACGTTGGCAGGCGTAATTGACAGTGATTACCGTGATAGCTTCGGCGCAATGCTGATCAATCATGGCGATAAGCCATACACTGTTGCAGTTGGCGACCGGATAGCCCAGTTGGTTGTTGTGCCGTTTATGGGCGAGTCTGAGCAAGTGGATTCTTTAGATGATACTGGGCGCGGTGGGTATGGATCTACTGGTGTTTAATACTCCGAGGCTTGCAAAAACAAGATTGCCAAAAGATCATCTAGCGCGCCTTGCCATTAGTCCGGCAATGCGAAGATCAAGCATCAAGTTGCAAACCGAATATATGACCTACCGGCGAGCAATGATTGAACGCAACAGCGAGCCGATGGGCTTTTCAGACTGGAGAAAATCATAATGAACGAATGGGTAAAATCAGATGAAGCGGCACGCATAATTGGTTGCTCGCGATCCTATCTATACATAATTATCAGTAAAAATGTGCACGGCAAAAACATCCGGCGCAAACGAATCAAAAACACCGAAATGGGAACATCTGGCTTATGGTATAACCGTTTTGATTGTGCAGAGATTGCGGCAATTCGGGAATCGAATGCTGATAAAAATGGCGAGCCGTCAACAGCAATGGTGCACGATGAACCGCGCATGTGGCACCCGGCCATGCTCAAGCCATGGACTCGTGATGGGTTGCGCGGGGTGTTTGGGTGAGTTACACTAAACGAGTCGACCGTGAAGCCTCTCAGTGATGCTCAATTTTAGATCGGAATTAACCGATATCGCCAACATGGACGCATTTGGAGTCGGTCATTTTAAACCACAGGTAGAGGTGATGAAATATCTCGCAGCTCAGCGTAACGAGTGAACCCGACACCATTTCGTGAGTCAATCGGGGTGCAAACCAACCAACAGAACCAGCACGAGGAACCACCATGTTTACAGTAAAGATTGTTAATCAAGATCAAGATAATGCAACACTGTTCCAGTGGGAAAAGATTCAATCCCACGGCCCGCTATCACATCATTTTGAGACACTAAAGCAGTATGAGATAGACCGGGCTGACGATGAAGTCAAGGATATGTGTAAGGATTACTACGCATATATCGGAGATGGAAACGGCCATGAGTACTGGATTGCAATCGGTGATGACTGTTTTGTCACCGACGCATCCGGCAAAACCGTCTTGATTCACCGGTCACCGTAGCCTATTGGTGGGCATGATGGGTGGAAGGAAGGTTAACAGTGGCGGCTAGAGGGGTGATACGCCAAGCCCATCTTAACAGACGGCTAAAAGTGGAATTTTAAAGCGCTGTTGTCCG
>CAKZMO010000208.1 GCA_937128595.1 uncultured cyanobacterium
TTTCAAGGGGGGCTAGGGGGGATCTGAAGTAGCATTGACGACTTCTCAAACATCTTCTAAATTAGCTTCTGCTTTTGAACGAGTAGAAATTATTCTCTACAGCGCTCGTCCCATGGAAACCTTCGACATCATTATCATCGGTGCAGGCCACAACGGTTTAGTCTGTGCTGCTTATCTACTCAAAGCGGGCTATCGTGTGCTGTTACTCGAAAAGCGGGCCGTTCCTGGCGGTGCAGCCACAACGGAAGAAGCCCTGCCCGAAACGGCTCCCGGCTTCAAGTTCAACCTCTGCGCTATTGATCACGAATTTATTCACCTCAGCCCAGTTGTTGAAGAACTCGAACTCAAGAAATTTGGACTGGAGTATCTCTACTGCGACCCCGTCGTGTTTTGTCCTCACCCCGATGGCAAATACTTTTTAGGGCACAGCTCGGTTGATCAAACCTGCGCTAGTATCGCCCAATTCAATCCCCAAGAGGCAGAACGCTATCGACAATTCATCAACTACTGGCAGCAGATTATCAACGCCTTGGTGCCAATCTTTAATGCACCGCCCCAGTCCATCATCAACATCGTTCGCAACTACGATCTTGCTGCCCTGAAAGATGCGCTAAATACCGTAGGCACACCTAACAAAGCACTTGATTTTGTGCGTACTATGCTCACCAGCGCAGAAGACTTGCTGGATGAATGGTTCACTGAGCCTTGGCTGAAAGCGCCCTTGGCTCGACTCGCCGCTGAATTAGGATTAGCGCCTTCCCAAAAAAATATGGCGATTGGAGCCATGATGATGGCACTGCGACACAACCCTGGGATGGCTAGACCCAAAGGAGGAACAGGCGCATTGATAGATGCGCTACTGAAACGGGTCTGGGAGGATGGCGGTGTGGTGATGACGGAACAACATGTAGAGCGAATTTTGGTAGACGAGGGTAGAGCCGTCGGGGTGAGAGTCGCAAACGGTCAAGAATATCGAGCAAAATGTGGAGTCATCTCCAACATTGATGCTAAACGAGTGTTTTTAGACCTGATGGATGCGGCTGATGTAGATGCGGCTGATGCGAATCTCCGTCGTCGTGTTGACAAGCGCATTATCAACAACAACGAAAGTTTGCTCAAGATTGACTGTGCCCTGTCAGAACCTCTGCGGTTTGATCGCTATCAACATCGTGATGAATATTTGATTGGTTCCGTGCTGATTGCCGACTCGGTTGATCAGGTGGAAACAGCCCACCATGAGGCAGCTCGTGGTCGCATTCCTGACCAAGATCCTTCTATGTATGCTGTGGTACCAACAATGCTCGATCCATCCATGGCTCCCGATGGCAAGCATACTCTGTGGATTGAGTTTTTTGCTCCCTATCAGATTGCCGGAGCAGAGGGCACGGGGCTTAATGGGACTGGCTGGACTGATGACGTGAAAAACCAGGTTGCAGACCGAGTACTGGCTAAGCTCGCTGACTATTCTCCCAATCTAAACCAATCAGTCATTGCTCGTCGGGTAGAAAGCCCTGCTGAGCTGGGGCAGCGGCTCGGAGCCTATCGGGGCAACTACTACCACATAGATATGTCTCTTGAGCAGATGGTATTTCTGCGGCCTCTACCAGAAATTGCCAATTACCAAACCCCGATTGAGGGGCTATATCTAACCGGAGCGGGAACCCATCCTGGCGGCTCAATTTCAGGAATGCCGGGTCGCAACTGCGCCCGTGCTTTCTTGGGGGCGCAGCGAGGAATATTCAAATTATTGGAGGAAGTCCGTCATTCCATGAGGAGGAGTGCGCTCTAATCGATAGGGTCTCTTCCTTTGCAGCTATCAATTTCCTAACCTATGCAACGAGTTCTTATCATCGGCGGCTGTGGACGCATTGGCAGCAGTATCGCTACCGACATTTTGACCCATACGGATGCTGAAGTCACCATCACAGGGCGCAACCCCCAACTCGGCGCGGCAGCCCTAGAACGACTGGGAGCGAAAGTCCAGTTTCAGGTCTTGGATCTGTCGAATCAGACGCAGTTGAAAGAAGCGATCGCCAAGGCCGACCTAGTGATACATTCGGCTGGGCCGTTTCACCATCGAGATGCTAATGTGTTGCACACCTGCATTCAGCAGGGGGTGAACTACACGGATGTCAGCGACGAACGCAGCTTTACCCGCCGTGCCTTGGCTCTGAAAGATGAAGCCATGAATGCAGGGGTGACAGCCATTATCAACACGGGAGTCTTTCCGGGCATCTCCAACAGCATGGTGCGGCAGGGGGTAGAGGATCTAGACGAGGCTGATTCAATTCAGTTGAGCTACATCGTGGCCGGTTCGGGTGGCGCGGGTGTGACCGTGATGCGAACCACGTTTATCGGCCTACAGCGTCCTTTTGAAGCCTGGTTGGATGGAACTTGGCAGCCTGTGAAACCTTACACCGCCCGCGAGACTCTTGACTTTCCTGCGCCTTACGGCAAAGCGAACGTATATTGGTATGACATGCCAGAGGCGATCACCCTGCAAGAAACCTTTCCAGTTCAGAACGTCATCACTAAATTTGGAGTGGTGCCCGACTTTTATAATCATGCGACTTGGGCGATGGCTCACTGGTTACCGCCCGCTGTACTCCGTAGTTCCAAGACGGTTGAATTTCTGGCACAGGTCAGCCATGCGATGACCGATGTGAGCGATCGCTTCAGCGGCACTGGGGTCGCCATGCGCTGTGACATTCAGGGAAAAAAGGACGGTGAAACGGCTCATTATGTCAGCACCTTTGCTCATCCGAGTGCTGCCTTAGCAACAGGTTTGGGCACGGGCAGCGTAGCCGAGTTGCTGCTTTCAGGAAAGTTGAATCAACCGGGTGTGTATCCTGTGGAGCAGTCTTTGCCAACAGATTTATTTGAGAGGGTGATGGAGTCTCGTAAGCTACGCAT
>CAKZMO010000209.1 GCA_937128595.1 uncultured cyanobacterium
GCAACCACTGCTCCGATACAGCGGAGCCAATTTCCAGACGTCAGGTTACATGACCCACGGCACAATACTCTTCTGGCCGTCATCCGTTGATATTGTGCAATGCCATGTTCCAATCATTAGTGTCGCGATTGTCCGTGTTGTACATATGCATACCGGTCCATGAAGAGCCCCCGTTGATGCTGTACTCGCCACGCCCGAGCCAACCAGACCAGCCCAAATTTGTGACGCCTTTTGGCCCCCCGTTTGGCGCTCGCATGGCGAAACGCGTGTCATCGTTCGTCGTCCTAAGTCTCAACTGGTAGGTCTCCCCGTTCGTCAACTCCGCACTTTGGTCCAAAGCTACATCGACACAATCAAAGACCTGCCCCGCTTGATTATCATTCGTCGTTTGGAAAACCGAACTCGCTGGGATCGACGCAGATGCGATCACGCCCGTACCCTCTTCGATCAGGTCAACCAGGAGTGGGTATGTGGTGTTTGAACTCGTGCGCCAGACACGCCCACGCCACCGCGTCATGATAACAGTGTCTGAGTTGTGCGTCCAACGCTGGCGAATCTGCCAGTCGCCACCGATTTCCCGAGAGTTCCCTTGCTTGGAGCCACCCCCCGCAATCGTCATGATATTGCCGGTGGAGCCCGCGTCAAAGTACGTTTGCCCCGTCACCACACCATCATCGTAAAACATCAAGAAATATGGTATCCAGCGGTTTCGAGGATTTCCATTAGTTAGAGTGTTGAACTTTGCCCACGGAACATAAGGGTGAAAGGGCAAGTGCGGCATACTTATATTGTAGCATGCGTTAATGCTGAAGTTGTTTGCAGTCGGATTGCTGTCTTCGTTCGTCCAAACCCAATGATAGATGTTTCCTGCCACAAGCGTTGCGTCTACCGCAACGTCATAGTTTTCCTTGGATACCTCAGTCCAGGCCGGCGACACACCATTAGTGAGCTGCCACGCCGCAGACTGCCAGATGATGCCACCGCCCGTCATGTCGGGCTCGTCCCCCGCTGCGTTGCTCCTCAGCGTCAATCGCATAACGCCGCCCGTGCCCTGGAAGTAGCCGGGCCTAGTCGGGCAATCAAACCGAAACTTGTTGACAGTCCCTGACCGCTCTGCCTCGAAGCGGATGCTGGCGCTGTCATAAACCCTGCCGATCGACTGGATATTGCCGGCCGTTGCGCCCCAGCCGAAGGAGCCGAACCAGTCGCCTAAACTGCGCACGTCTTCATCCCCGCCACCCGAAGGCGCGTCAACGACCGAAAAGCTGATTGTGGCGGTGTTGGAACCACCGATGCTTATAGTGCCGCTGTCCGCACCATTTGTTGTACCGGCTGTCAGCTTAATGGTGCCATCACCATTGTCGGTCAGAGTGCTGTTAGTCGGCTGGCCCAGCGTGATCGTCTGCGATGATTTTGTGCCCTTGAAGATCGCAAGGTCGAGCGGATCAATCGTGATCTCGGTTCCTTGCGATTGAGCACCGAGCACGAAATCGTTGATGAAGACCACATTGATAGGCCGCATAACCTCATCGGCGTCCGCATCTGACAACTCTTTATCGTAGACTTGCACTGCCTGAATGATCCCCTTAAAAGGGATTTGGTCGGCATAATAAGACCCAATAGCGATGGCTCTAGCAAAGTCCTGAGCAACAACGGTTATCGTGTCACTAAGGGTAACTGTTGAGCCAGAGGCCGAGACAAGACGAACCTTTAGCGTTCCACTGCCTGCCTTAACTTCTACAGCGTAAGTCTCCCCTGTAACGACCGCTCCCGCGCTACTACGGAGGTTTAAGACTGTGTTGTCAGCCTTGACATAAAACACACGAAGCACGCCACCCGGCTCAATTTCAATGCCAACGCCACCGGGATTAGGCGCTCCATTTTCTCGTACAAATATCTCAGTCCTATTTGTAACGTCCATTGACACGAAGTGAACAATAACCGTGAAATCTTCTAAAGTGTTAAATGCAGCGTTTGATGCCTCGTACCTTTCGACTTGATCTGATGGGCGAAAAAATAACGCCTCGCCGGTATAGTCATCAACAATAACTGGCTGACCTTCAACAGCCTCGCCTGCTGCCTCAACAAGATTCTGGAGACTTCGCTGGTCAATAAGCTCACTATCCTCGGATGTGCTTGGGTCCATCATCCAAAAAGCTAGTGGTGCCGCATCATTCACAGCCGACACAAAGTTCGTCGCCGGTGGCTCTGGCGCTGCTGGGGTTGAAACTGAAAAGCCTCCCACGTTAGACAGCAGTGTTCCAGTGAATATCATAGAAGAACCCTCTCGATGTGCGTTCCCAAATATCGATATGGGGGTCGGCGTGGTGTTGATTGGCGAAATCAAAAATCCGCCAAGATTTGAAGTTAATGTTCCCTTAAACCTCATGACAACGCAATCCCTGCATTATTGGCCATCCATTCACGGACGAGAAGCTGATCTGCCAAGCTAAGGCGCGTGTTGCTTATCCCTGCGTAAAGACATTCACCAAGCCATCCAGCACCCCCCGAGCTATTGGATGCTGCAAAGCGGATTTGGTCGGTGCCTGTAGATGCACGAGCTGTCGTGTCAGTTGTTAGCGCTCCGTTGATACGAAAATCTACGTCTGCCGTTCCTGGTCCAAAATGACATTCTAGGATGTAGTTGGTCGCAGCAGCTATCGAGCTGCTGGCCGTACCAATGCCGCTATCTCGCGCCGTTGCGTCACTCATTAAGAACTGCAATTGATCTCCAGTACTCAGGAACCTCCAGTTGAACCCTGGATCAGGGTCACTGTATGCACCATTGCCGAAAATCAATCGAAGAGCCGTCAGGTTCGTAAGATTGCCGCAGAAGAAAAGTGACATCTCGCCAGTGCCGTTTATGCCGGTCAGATACGTGTCATCGCCGTCTAGGTCCAAAGCCGTCAAGCTG
>CAKZMO010000210.1 GCA_937128595.1 uncultured cyanobacterium
CGCATCCGCCCTTGCTGACAACACCCCTCTCTACCATCGGCAAGCCCCCGCCGAACCACCTGCCTATGCCAAAAAAGCTTGGGAATGGGACATGACAAGTCTGCCTGCCTGCACAGCGCAAGGAATCGAACTCCAACCCAACCCAGATTCCCCTTCCAAGCAAACCAGTTGGTCTGAAGTATTGCTCAGCCTGCTCGACAGTCCCACCCTCGCCTCGAAGCAGTGGATTTATCGGCAATATGACCATCAGGTACAAAACAATACTGTGATCTTTCCGGGCGGCGCTGATGCAACGGTCATTCGGGCGCGACCCCAAATGATCGACGAAAGTAGCGAGGGTGTCGAGTTGGATTCTTACACCAAGGGCATTGCCGCCACAGTAGACTGCAATGCCCGCTATGTCTATTTGAACCCCTTTGAGGGAGCCAAGATGGCTGTAGCTGAGGCAGCCCGAAACCTGAGCTGCGTCGGTGGAGAACCTTTAGCCGTAACTGACAACCTCAACTTTGGCAGTCCTGAAAAGCCCGTCGGCTATTGGCAGCTTTCAGAAGCGTGTCGAGGCTTAGCAGAAGCGTGCGATCGCTTCTCGACCCCGGTGACTGGCGGCAACGTTTCTCTCTACAACGAAACCCTAGATGCTGAGGGAAATCCGACACCGATCTATCCCACTCCCGTTGTTGGGATGGTCGGACTTGTTCCTGACATCTCTAAAACCTGCGGTCAAGGATGGCAGCAGGATGGCGATCGCATCTACTTACTAGGTCAGCTCTGTCCGCAGTTAGCCGAACAGGCTCATTCTCTAACGTTGGGTGGTTCCGAATATCTAGCAGTAATTCACCACACGATTGCAGGTCAACCGCCCCAAGTGAACTACGACCTAGAACACCAGGTACAGCGGGCGTGTCGCACGGGAATCCAAAACGGCTGGATTCGATCGGCTCACGACTGCGCTGAAGGAGGTCTGGCGATCGCCCTGGCAGAATGCTGCATTGGAGGTGACCGAGGCGCACAGATTCAGCTTCCCATCTCCGCTATTGGCACTGTTGCCGCTAGCGACAGCGATTCTAGCTTTCGATGGGACACGCTGCTCTTTGGCGAAGGAGGAGGCCGTATCATCGTGTCGGTGGCTGCCGACCATCAAGTTCAGTGGGAAAACTATTTAGCAGATCAGTTGGGCGATCGCTGGGTTCATTTAGGCATGGTCGCTGGAATGCACACTCCCTTTATATGCAGCACCAGCGACGGCGTTAGCCTCATCGAGTCCAACCTGAAAGAAATGGGCGATCGCTGGAAAATGGCAATCCAGCGGCGTATAGGCTGAAGGTGCTTACTGCTACTTCAACAAAACACCTCCGCACCCCAATCAACAACCATAATTCGTGACTTGGCGATTTTGCTCTAGCAATGTTACCTAATATTACGCTACTGTAAGGGAGTAAAAGTTATTAATAAATACTTAACCTATTCATATTGTTGCTAGCGCTGGAAAGCCTTTCCGACATCAGCAGCAGTCTTGCTACCAACTGCATTTGGTCAACCGTTTTAGATTGATCCAATGATGACAAGTACACGGTAAGCGTCTTCTACTCAATAAATATAGGAAGTTGATGGCTACTTTGTAACCGTTCCTAAACAGGAAATATGACTGCTAAGTTGCGTCCGAATCCAGCGTCCACAGAGCTTTTGTTTTTACAAAATTTTACATTCTCAATCATTCATACAATGGGCGATCGACCTGCCATGTTTGGACTATTAGGGATGCGTTGCTCACCTTGAGCTTCGTTTCACTCAAGTCTTTACCTGACGATCTGAATCTGCCCAGCTTGGAAACCTATGTAATTTGTTCGAATACTCTGACACCACTCATCGCTGCCCTAGGTAGGAGCTGTACTGCCGCATGACGTTCAAATACCCTGATGCCATTTCACCCGACAACCAGCCCACTCGCGCGCCTATGCCCCCCGATGGCATGACCGAGAAAGACCGGCCAGACAAACCCGAAGAAGCCTGCGGAGTATTTGGCATCTATGCCCCTGGTGAAGAAGTCGCCAAACTCACTTACTTTGGACTCTTTGCACTGCAGCACCGAGGACAAGAAGCCGCAGGCATTGCAACCTTTGACGAAGGTCAGATTCATATCTACAAAAATTCAGGACTCGTTTCTCAGGTTTTCAACGAAGGGCTTTTGGGTCAGCTTACAGGCACCCACGCTATCGGCCACACCCGCTACTCCACAACCGGATCGAGCCGTGTTGCAAATGCTCAGCCATTTGTCGTCGGCACCCGCCTAGGTTCGGTAGCCCTAGCCCACAACGGCAACTTGGTCAATGCCTACGAACTCCGCCAAGAGTTTGAAACCTCTGAACTTTCTCCCGTCACCACCACGGATTCAGAGATGATTGCGTTGGCGATCGCCCAAGAAGTCAACGCTGGAAAAGACTGGACTGAAGGCGCAATCAGTGCTTTCAAACGTTGTGAGGGAGCCTTCAGTCTCACCATCGCAACTCCAAATGGCGTGATGGGCGTGCGCGATCCTCGCGGTATCCGGCCGCTGATGCTAGGAGTCATCAATGAAGAGTCGGATCTGGATTCCGACGACGCGACAAGCTCAAACACGACCAAGAAGTACGTATTTGCATCTGAGACCTGCGGCCTAGATATCATCGGTGCTGAGTTTATCCGAGAAGTACGCCCTGGGGAACTGATCTGGATCACTGAAAAAGGACTAACCTCAGTGCAATGGGCAAATGCTCAGCGTAAGATGTGCGTTTTCGAGATGATTTACTTTGCTCGTCCTGATAGCGTTGTTGACGACGAAAGTCTCTACAGCTATCGGATGCGCTTAGGAAAGCAACTCGCAATCGAGTCTCCTGCCGATGTAGATTTGATTATGGGCGTGCCAGATTCCGGAATCCCAGCGGCTATTGGCTACTCTGAGCAGTCTGGTATTCCCTATGCTGAGGGACTGATTAAGAACCGCTACGTTGGACGCACATTCATTCAGCCGACCCAATCAATGCGAGAGGCAGGAATCCGCATGAAGCTCAATCCCTTAAAAGATGTGCTAGTCGGCAAGCGAATTTTGATCGTAGATGACTCCATCGTGCGAGGCACCACGAGCCGCAAGATTGTAAAAGCACTGCGGGATGCAGGCGCAATCGCAGTTCATATGAGAATTTCGTCACCGCCAGTCACGCATCCCTGCTTTTACGGCATCGACACCGATAATCAAGATCAGCTAATCGCCGCAACTCACTCCATCAAAGATACTGAAAAACATATCGGCGTTGAGTCCCTTGCTTATCTCAGCTTGGAAGGAATGCTTGATTCAACTCAACACGGACGCGATCGCTTCTGTTCTGCTTGTTTCACAGGCCATTATCCGGTAGCTATTCCTGAACAGATCCAGCGTTCTAAGCTGCTGCTCGAAAAAGTCGTACCCCTAACTCCTGCCTCGGTCTAGACTCTATACTCGCGCTGCGATGATGACCGATTACAGCAAGCTATACGCTCGAAGAAGGATGGAAAGCTGGTAGCCTGATCACAGGCGTTGCAGGATACCCCATTGAAATCTCGGTCGAGTTATTGGCAGCTCATTCCCTACGTGCGATCGCACAGATCAACGATCGTCAAAGCATTATGCTGCACCCTAGTATTCACTATATTCTGGCCGTTTTTGGCCTGGATGGCTGGAGAACTGTTGGGTGCCCTCGCTGATGGACAAGTTGGACGATTAGCCCGACTTGCAGGCATCACCGCAGGGCTGTTTTTGGTTCAAAAACTCGCTCAATATGGCCAAGATGCCCTCATGGCTCAAGCAGCGCTGCAGGTCTCCTTTGACCTGCGGACTCGTACCTATGGGCATCTGCAAACTCTCAGTCTTGCCTATTTTGAGAAGGCCAAAACAGGAGATTTATCCTATCGCTTAACTGAAGATATCGATCGAGTGGGTGAAGTCGTCAACAAGATTTTCCACGACTTTGTGCCCTGTGTGCTTCAGCTGATTGTGGTGTTGGGCTACATGCTCTACCTCAACTGGCAGCTCACGTTGGCGACGTTTGTCATTGCTCCCCTGATGGGCGTTTTGATTAGCTGGTTTGGCGATCGCCTACTCTTCTACTCTCGCCGCAGCCAAAGCCGCATTGCCAACCTATCTGCGATTATTACCGAGGTGTTTAGCGGCATTCGTCTGGTGCAGGCTTTCGCTGCAGAAGGATACGAAATTGAGCGTTTTCGTCGTGAAGCAGAGCGCGATCGCCAAGCCAAGTATTCTGCGGCATGGCTGAAAGCGATTCAGTTCCCAGTTGTCGGCTTTCTCTACGCGTTGAGTATTCTGCTGCTACTGCTGCTAGGCGGCTGGCAAATTTCTACCGAAAATTTGACGGGCGAACAGTTTGGTAGCTTTGTCGCAGCGGTACTGCTGTTAATCGATCCGATCGCCCACTTAACCGAGAATTACAACGACTTTAAACAAGGTGAGGCTTCCGTTGACCGCATTTTTGAGCTCATGGCGCTGCGTCCAGCCGTTGAAGAACTGGAAGGCTCCCAACCGTTGCCTACCGTCACCGGAAAAGTAGAGTATCGCAATATTTATTTTGGGTATGATTCCGACCAGCCTGTGCTCAAAAATCTGAATCTGCTTGTCTATCCTGGTGAGGCGATCGCCCTAGTCGGTTCATCCGGCGCAGGTAAATCAACCCTGGTCAATCTACTCCCTCGCTTTTATGATCCCCAGCAAGGACAGGTCTTGATCGATGGCATTGATGTTCGTTCTATCAATCTGCGCAGTTTGCGGCGACAGATTGGAATCGTGCCCCAAGACACAACCCTATTTTCCGGCACCATCGCTCAAAATATCGCGTTTGGACGCACGCATTTTGATCTCAACGATGTCATCGAAGCCGCTAAAGTCGCTAACGCCCATGATTTCGTTGTAGGATTTCCAGATCGCTATCAAACCTGGGTCGGAGAGCGAGGCGTCAACCTCTCTGGTGGACAACGTCAGCGATTGGCGATCGCCCGTGCCGTTTTCCTAGATCCTCAAATTCTCATTCTGGACGAAGCTACCTCATCTTTAGATTCCGAATCAGAAGCCCTCGTTCAAGAAGCTTTAGAAAGAATCATGCGTGGACGTACGGTATTCATGATTGCCCATCGTCTGGCGACCGTCCGTCGAGCCGACCGCATTTTAGTAATTGAACACGGACAAGTTTCAGAAGCCGGAACTCATACGGAGCTTTTAGAGAAGGGCGATCGCTATGCTCAGTTTTACATGCAGCAATTTCAGCCTCGTCTTTAATTCAGCCGTCTCTTGTCTCATGACTCAGTATGATCCGTTCTCAAGGCAGATTTTTGTAAGAATTGAGTCGAAGAGACTTCAGTAAAATACCTGAAGCTCAAAGTCTGTAGCTCTCAATATACTGGCGGTGAACTTCAGGTCGTTATAAAAACTGCACTACGTAATATGAAAAACGACTCCGCACAACTTCAGGCTTGTGCAATCTTCACCGGGTTCTGTGTACTCTTCATCGTGTTCATGGGTGTTGTCTCTGCACAGAGCAGCCGTGGCCTCAATGTCTGGCCCCATCAAAACTTGATGATTGAGAGTAAACCATAGCTCGTTGAGAAGTCCCTTCTCAACTGTCCCATGAGATTCACGCTCCGCTCGAGCTTGGTTTTCGTGTTCGAGACACTTACCCAACCGTCCTCTAGTCAGACATCCTGTTCACACCCGACTGGCTTGATCCGTCTTTTCCAAACTTCAGATATCAATCGCTGAAAATTCCTATCTAAAAAAGGATTCTAGGGGTTGACGCCTGGGCTATTTTCCTCCTAATCACTACACAGAACTTCTTCTCCAGCGTATTGATCAATCGTCTTGAGTCAATTTCCATCAGCCAATTCAGAGAGTGGTTCATTATAGATACGCTGCACTCGTGCTCTGATTTACGGTAGAAGCACTGATGAATCCTCTCTCCCCCAGCCAACACGCTGGGGTTTTTTGTTTGTTGAACAGCTCGATGCACAGCATACCAAAAACAACAGCACATCAGTCCAACGATTGATTTTTCCTAGCACTGTCTACAAAGTTACACATCAAAACTGTTTTGAGCATCTAGAGCAAAAAAACGACACAATGACGACAGTACAGAGAGCATCGTGAGGCAGAAAAGCACGGGCTCGACCACGAGGTTTATACCCAGCATGATCGACTTCACCGCCTGGGATCAACTTTTGAAGCGTTATGCCAACGACCAAGGTCAAGTTAACTATCAAGCTTGGCAGCAAGAATCATCTACAACATTGCTACGGTGGATTCGCAAAACCCAAGCTGTCTTGAATCAAGAGCATCGAAATGGGGCGATCGCCACTGATAACCTTCAGGACGACATTCAGCTTGCCACCTGGATCAATCTTTACAATGCGCTCACCATCGCTCAGGTGCTGAAGCATTACCCGACTCAATCTATTCAGCCCAAAATTTTGGGCATAACGAATTGGGTCGGGTTTCTCTGCTTTTTCATGAAGCCTGTGTACTGGTTCAACCACCAGTCCCTCAGTCTC
Organism: uncultured cyanobacterium; assembly: GCA_937128595.1. Lineage (GTDB taxonomy): Bacteria > Cyanobacteriota > Cyanobacteriia > CAKZMO01 > CAKZMO01 > CAKZMO01. The sequence continues at coordinate 6,565 of CAKZMO010000210.1, forward strand.
AACGACATTGAGCACAATATTCTCCGAAAGCAGTTTCGCGATCCACGAATCCACTTTGCCTTAGTATGTGCATCCCAGGGCTGTCCACTATTGCGCCCTGAAGCCTATGTCCCCGAACGGGTGCAGACTCAACTTGAAGAAGATGCGACTCGATTTATCAACCATCCTGACAAAGTTCGCTACGATCCCCAGCAGCATGTTTTGTACTGCAGCAAGATTTTCAAATGGTATCGACAGGATTTTCTGATAACATCTGCCGATATCCCCAATTATGTTCAGCGCTATTGGACAGGCTCAGAGCTTTCAACCGTAAAAACTGTGCGCTATCTATCCTATGATTGGGCACTGAATCAACAAGATGATTGACCTAATCACGCTAAAACGCCTGTATAAGCAAGCTTTAAAGACAAAAAGGATACATTACTTAGTGGGAGCTGACGGGTGGTGGGGTGGATGGAGTTACGTCTGTAACCGTCAATAATGACGGAACGGTGAGCTTGACTGGAAGTAGTGTGGCGATCGCTCCTGGCACAACTATCACTGGGGCGTTGCACATTCGAAGAATGATTTTGGTAGGGGCATCGCAATGCGAT